>JAIYDR010000061.1 GCA_027487395.1 Rhodobacter sp.
AATATCACGGCGGCGAAAAGCTTTAACCGCGGACTGCGAGCGATCTATTTCGCGCTGGGGTCTTTGGGATGGCTCTTGGGGCCTTGGGGGCTGATGGCCGCCACGGTGATAGCCAGTGGCGTACAGATCCGGCGCGAGTTCCTGTCACAATCCCGACGCGTGATGATGGGGAAGGTGTAGGGGTTTCGGCAGCCTTTCTCCGGCACGTCAACCAAGGGGCGCGCACGCACCGCGGGGTGGGTGCACATATATGTGCGCCCGCCCCCCGTTCAGACTCGGCGGGGCGGTGCGGGCGCGCCCCGATGCTTTGGGCATCGGGGCAACACAAACCGTCGTGCCATTTGCAAGAAGATTAGGCCCGCCTTGCCCCCCGGCGACCCTCAACCAACCATCCCGCCACCGCCAGCAACGCGGCCATCACCAGCCAAGCCCAAGACGGCAATACCGGCAGCACGGTGACATCCTGCGTCATATAGGCATCGCGCGGCGTGATGCCGATCCAGCCGCGCCCTGCTGCGGGGCGGCCCGGACGCGCCTCGCGCAGGTCAGGGATGCCATCCGCCAATCGCAGCACGCCGCCGTTCGTCGCCGCCACGATTGGCGAAATTCCCGCACCCGAAGCAATCGTCTCAACGAATTCGCGCGGGGCGGAGGGCCCAACGGCCACAACCCGTGTCAGATCGCCATTCTCCAGCCGATACAGCCCGATCAGGGGCGCTTCCCAATCGGTCTGGTATTTGCCCGGTTCGATCTCAGGCAAGGGCAGCGTCACCTCTGTCCCATCCGGCGCTGTCACCTTCAGGTCACCGGGCGGGGTGTCTGCTACACTACGGCGGGTGATGGTCAGCACCTGCCCCTTGGCGGTGGCGGTCAGCGCCTCTTCCTCAAGCTCTGGTTCTTTCAGCATCCAATGGGCCAGACGGCGCAGCAATTCCAGTTGCGGCCCTCCGCCCTCAAACCCCCGGCCCCAAAGCCAAGCCTGATCCGATGCCAGAACCGCAACGCGGCCTTCCTCGACCCGGTTCAGCACGAGAAGCGGGCGATCGCCGGGACCGGACATCACCACTTGGCCCGCCTTGGGGATCACATCGACCAGCCGAAACCAACGGCCCCAGCCATCGGGAGGGGCCAACGCCTCTAGCCCTTCGGTCACCGGATGGCGACGGCCAATGTCTGTCAGCGCGGGACGGAAGCCCTCTTCAATCACCCGGGAGGTCGGCTCCACCGGCAGGATATCGGCCAAAGGGGACCGCCATAGCGAATCTACCGCGCCAAACTCTGGCCCCGCCGCGACAAGGACCGTTCCCCCGCGCCGCACATAATCAGCAACGTTTTGCAGATAGGACATCGGGAGGATGCCCCGCATCCGGTAGCGGTCAAAGATGATCAGATCAAACTCGTCGATCTTTTCCACAAACAGTTCGCGCGTCGGAAAGGCGATCAGCGACAGTTCCGATACCGGGATGCCATCCTGCTTTTCCGGTGGGCGCAGGATGGTGAAATGCACCAGATCGACTGAGGCATCGGATTTGAGAAGGTTGCGCCAGACCCTTTCCCCTGCATGCGGCTCACCTGAGACCAGAAGCACGCGCAATCGGTCGCGCACACCGTTGATCTGCACCACGGCCGCATTGTTGCGGTCGGTCAATTCACCCTGCGCCCCCGGTGTGGCGAATTGCAGCACATTCATGCCGCCATGCTCCAAAGTGACCGGCAGTTGCAAATCCTGATTGACCGGCACTTGGAACGTGGCGGGGTCGCCATCATCCACGGTGATGGTCAGATCGACGCTCTCTGCGCCGGACGCGGCACCCTGATCTTCGATCCGCAGGGTCAGGTTGAACTCTTCGCCCAGAATGGCAAAGGCCGGGGCATCCTTGACCACCAGCCGCCGGTCCCAATCGCTGTCCCGCCCGGAAAGCAAAAGATGCAGCGGTGCGGGCATGGTGGGGGCAAGCTCAAGGTCATGCACCTGCCCGTCCGAGATCACGATGGCCCCCGCCACACGCGCGCGAGGTTCTGCAGCCAAAGCCTCGGCCAATGCGGTCATCGCCAGCGATCCGGCATCGCCCGCACCATCGCCCATGCGGATGACGCGCAATTCGGTGTGGTCCATCGCGGCGACTTGCCGTTGGATATCGGCGACCGCCGCCTCTGTCTGCGCTGGACGATCCGATAGCTTTTGGCTGGCGCTCTCATCCACCACCAGCAGAACGATATCCGTCAAAGGCGCGCGGTCTTCGGACTGCAAAGACGGATTGGCCAGCGCCCCAAGCAGCACCAATGCCGCCCCGGCCCGGAAGGCCCAACCTGCCAACCCGCGCCAAACTGCCAGCCCCAGCAACAGCAAGGCAAACACCGCCAGCCCGAAGATCACCGGCCAGACGACCAGCGGGTCAAAGATCACCACGCGGCCCATCATTGTCCCAGCCTTTCCAGCAACGCAGGCACATGGACCTGATCGGATTTGTAGTTCCCGGTCAGCACATGCATCACCAGATTGATGCCGACGCGGTTGGCCATCTCGCGCTGACGCTCACCCGCATAGCCGCGCCCAACCGGGAACATCGCAGAACCGTTGTCATCCACAGCCCAAGCCGCCGCCCAGTCATTGCCGCCAATCACCACGGGTGTGACGCCATCGTTGAGGTTGCGAAACGGCATTCCTTCGGCCTGTTCGGCATCGGGGGGCGCGGCCTCGACCCAAACGGGTGCGCCAATATGACGGCCGGGGAAATCCTCAAGCAGATAGAAGGTGCGGGTCAGCACATGATCCGCCGGGATCGGTTCCAGCGGGGGAATGTCCAAGCCCGCCGCGATGCGTTGCAGGTGCCGCGCCTCGGGTGACGCACCTCCAAAGCCCGCCACATCACCGTCGCGGGTGTCAAACAGGATCATGCCACCGGTGCGCAGATAGGCGTTCAGCTTGGCATAAGCAGCGGCAGAGGGCAGGGTCTGGTCATCGGTGATAGGCCAGTAAAGGAAAGGGAAAAACGCCAATTCATCGCGCTCGACGTCCACGCCCATCGGCGCTTCGGGCTCGATCGACGTGCGCTCCCAAAGCCGATCACCAAGCCCGCGTCGGCCCGCCTCGGCCACGTCATCCACCGCGCGATTTCCGGTCAGCACATGGGCCAAGACCACGGCAGAGGTCGCTTGAATCGCGAAATCATCCAACGGCAGTTCGTCTTGCGCCTTTGCTTGCGGTGAGAAAAGGGCCAGCGCTGCGATCATGGCCACGCCACGCCCCAGTCGCACCAGCCGCCCGGAAACGGCCAAAGCGGCAAGGATATCGATCAGCAGAAGTGTCAGCGCGCTTATCAGGAAGGCCCATTTCAGCGGCCGTTCGGTCTGCATCTCCAACCCCTCAACCGCGGCAGTTGTCGGCCAGGTGGCAGCGGTCAGCACGGTTTCCGCCCCGATCACATTCAGCGCGACGCGCCGGTCCGCCCCGGCATAAAGCCCGGGCGGCAGGTCGGCACGCGGGCCTGTCACTATCGCCTCGGCCAGCACCGCGCCGTCAACACCGGCCACCGTTCCCGCATCCAGCGCCTGACCCCAAGCGTCCAGCGCCATGTCGGGCACCCAGACTTGACCCACCAAATCGGCCGCGCCCATCCCACCGGGACGGGTGGACACCGCCAGCCGTTCCAACATGTGCAGGAACAACCCCGACAGCGGCAAATTGGACCATTCGGCATTCGCGGTAACATGGACCAGCACAACCTGCCCCGCGCCCAAGACCTTGCGCGTGACCAAAGGCGTGCCATCGGCCAAGGCGGCGATGGTCCGCTCTGTCAGTTCGGGATCAGGTTGAGCGAGGACTTGTGACGTCACCGTCACCTCTGCCGGAACCGCCAGCCCGTGGAAGGGCGACTCCTCGGGGAAGGGGGCAAGTGTTTTGGGTTCCCCCCAACTCATCGCGCCGCCCACCGTGCGCCCACCCTCACGTAGGCGAACCGGCATCAGCGCGTCCTCGGTCCCGCGCGACACATCGGAAGCCGCCATCACCGGACCGGCAAATCGCAGCAAGAGGCCACCCTTTTCCACCCATTCGGTCAGGGCAGTTTCCTCGGTTTCCGCCAGCCTTGCCACATCGGCAAGGATGACCACATCGGGGCCAGCGGGCAGCACATCGGTCAACCCGCCCTCTAGCAAATCCGCCACCGGGGCCAGCGCTTGGCGCAGGTAATGCGTGGGCGAGAGCAGTTGCAGACCTTCGCGATCCTCTCGCCCCGCCATCAAGGCGATTTTCCGGCGCTTTAGGCCGTCATCGGTCAGGCTGACCGCCCCGGCAGAGCGGATGCCCGCGATTTCAAAGCGGGTAACACGGTTCCGCAGTTCTGGCGGCAGCGACAGCGCGGCCTTCCCCTCAACCGCGCCCCCATCGAAGGCGAGCGTGACACGCGCCAGTTCGCGGTCAATCCCGGATGGGTCTGGACCGCGGGCGACAACCTCCACCTCAAGCGCGGGGCCTGCGGGTTGGCGCAGCGCGGTCAGTTGCACCGCGCCATCCGCAAAACTGGCGGGCCGCAACACCAGCACGGGCGCTGCGCCCAGCATCACCGACAGCCGTCCCCGATCTGCCAGCGTATCGGCCAAAGCGGCACGTCCGGGATGGTCCAAGCCATCTGCCAACCAGAAGCTGTCAAAATTCCCTTCAGGCAGGAAAGCGGCCCAAGCCGCCATATCGGTGGGGGCATAGGGTGCAGGCGCAAGCGCCGCCAACCGCCCCGCCACATCCTGTGCATTCTGGAACACCACCGCCTGCGGCTGGTCCGTCAGGCGCAGCACAGCAACGGGGCGACCCGAACGACCTGCCTCCACGACCGCTGCCGCGGCGCGGTCCACCCGGCGAGTCCAGTCGCGGGCATCGGCCCATGTGCCATCCAGCAGGACCAAGAGCGGCCCCGTCCCCGGCTCTGACGGGCGGGGGTTCAGCACCGGTCCGGCAAAGGCAAGGATCGCCGCCGCGATAGCCAGCATCCTAAGCAGCAGAAGCCACCAAGGGGTGCGATCGGTCTCAACCGCGTCATCGGTGAGACCAAGCAGCAGCGCAACACCCGGAAAGCGGCGTCTGATCGGCGCAGGAGGCACGGCACGCAGCAAGAACCACAGCACCGGCAACGCCAAAAGCCCCGCCAACAGCCACGGCACCGCAAAGCCCAAGGGGCCGATCATCCACATCAACGGCCCCCTTCCAACGCGCCCCACGCCCAGAGAAGCGCTGCCTGCGCCCCCTGCCCCGTGTGGTGGCAATGGGAATGCCAACCCATGCGGCGGGCGATGGTGGCAAGGTGGTCCTTCCGTTCCGCCAATCGCGCCAGATAGCGCGCGCGCAGGTCACCGGCGCGCAGAGTTTCATGGCTGACCGATCCGCCCATCGACTCAAAGATAGTGCGCCCGTCAAAAGGGAATTCTTCCTCGGCCGGGTCCAGCACTTGGATCAAGACACCCTTGGCCCCCCGGTCGGCGGCCCGGATCAGCGCCCGCTCAAGATCTGCCAAAGGCCCAAGGAAATCCGACAAAAACACCGCCCGCCCATGCGAGACGATCCCCTGTGCCTGCGGCGTGCCGTAATCTGCCGCATCATCGGTCAGCCTCTCGGCAAGCCGCAGAACCTGCGCCCGCCCCGCGCGCGGCGGCAAGGCATCGCCCGAAAGGCCCACCCGCTCGCCCCCGCGCAACAGCAACACCGACAGCGCCAGCGCCAGAAGGCGCGCGCGGTCAGACTTTGGCGCGCGGTCCTTGGCCCCAGAAAACCCCATGGACTTTGCGCCATCGACCCAAAAGGTCACCGATTGCGCCGCCTGCCATTCGCGTTCGCGCACGAAAGTGGCATCCGAGCGGGCAGAGCGCCGCCAGTCGATCAACCGCGCCGGATCACCGGCTTGGGCGGGACGATATTGCCAGAATTCATCCCCCATCCCCGCGCGCCTGCGGCCATGTTCACCCAGCATCAAGGTGGCAGCGAGCATTTCAGCGTCGGCCAGCAAGGGCGGCAGGGATTGGCCCAGCGCCTCGGCCCGTGTTCTGAGGGGGAGGGAGGCCGTCACGCCGCGGCCTCAAGCCCCAAGATACGGGTCACGCTGCGGTCTATGACCCCGGCAAGGCTTTCGCCGCGTGCCCGCGCACCAAAGGACAGCGCCATGCGGTGCACCAGCACCGGACGCGCCATCGCCGCCACATCGGCCAAAGACGGCGCAAGACGGCCATCCAGCAGCGCCCGTGACCGCACCGTCAGCATCAAGGCTTGCGCCGCACGCGGCCCCGGACCCCAGGCAAGCACATCGGCCAAATCGCGGCCCTCGGGTTCACCCGGGCGGCAAGAGCGCACCAGATCAAGGATCGCCTCGACCACCTTGTCGCCCACCGGCATCCGCCGCAGCAGGGCTTGCGCCTCTAGCAGTTCATCGGCGGTAAAGACCTGATGGCTTTCGGCCTCTTCCGCCCCTGTGGTGGCCAGAAGGATATCGCGTTCCGCAGCGCGGCTGGGGTAGTCTACATCGACCTGCACCAAGAAGCGGTCCAATTGCGCCTCGGGCAAAGGATAGGTGCCTTCCTGTTCGATGGGGTTTTGTGTTGCCAGCACATGGAACGGGCGACCAAGGGGGCGGGCTTGTCCGGCGATGGTCACCTCACGCTCTTGCATCGCCTGCAAAAGTGCCGATTGCGTGCGCGGGCTGGCGCGGTTGATCTCATCCGCCATCAGAAGCTGACAGAACACCGGCCCTTGGATGAAGCGGAACGCGCGGCTGCCGTCTGGGGCGGTCTCCAATACCTCAGACCCCAAGATATCGGCAGGCATCAGGTCGGGGGTAAACTGGATGCGGTTGCCCTTCAGCCCCATGACGGTGGACAGGGTATCGACCAGACGGGTCTTGCCCAAACCCGGCAGGCCGACCAGCAGAGCATGCCCCCCGCACAGCATCGCCGTCAGCACGAGATCGACCACCTTTTCCTGACCGATGAAACGCCGGTCGATACTGGCTTTCGCAGCGGCCAGCCGCGCGCCAAGGGCCTCGATCCGTTCCACGAGGGCGGCTGCATCTGTGGCTGCACTGTCGGCCATGTCATTGCTCCGTCAAAGGTTGTGTGATCTTTCATTAGACCGAACTATCTCCGCCGGGACAAATGGCAAAAAGCATGAGCGGACAAATGATCGTGAAACCCTCGGCCGAGGGCCTCGCCGCCTCGGCGCAAGCCGCAACAAAAAAGGGCGCGCCACCCGTGCATCTGTGGAACCCGCCCTTCTGCGGCGACATCGACATGCGCATCGCGCGGGATGGCACTTGGTTCTATCAGGGCAGCCCAATCGGGCGCGCGCCCTTGGTCAAGCTGTTCTCCGGCATTCTGAAACGGGAGGGTGGGAAGTATTTCCTTGTCACCCCGGTCGAGAAAGTGGGGATCACCGTCGATGACGCACCCTTTGTGGCAACGGATTTTGAGGTGACCGGCACAGGGCGCGATCAGGTGCTGACCTTTAGCACCCATGTCGGCGACACGGTCGTGGCGGGGGACGGGCATGACATCCGGGTGGTGCGTGATGCAACCACCGGCGCGCCTGCGCCCTACATCCACATCCGTGCCGGGTTAGAGGCTTTGATCGACCGAAAGTCGTTCTATCGGCTGGTCGATCTGTGCGTTCACGAAGATTACCAAGGAAAAGACTGGTTTGGGGTCTGGTCGTCGGGCAGGTTCTTCCCGGTGATTCCCTCTGGTGAGTTGACCTGATGCCCCGTTTTGCCGCTAACCTGACGATGCTGTTCACCGAGGTGCCCGCTTTGGCCCGCGCTGATCTTGCACAGGAAGCCGGGTTTGACGGTGTAGAGATTCTGTTCCCCTATGATCATCCCACCCGCGAATGGCGCGCAGCGCTGGGGCAGATGCCGCTGGCGCTGATCAACACGCCGCCCGGGGATTGGGCCATGGGGGACCGGGGCCATGCCGCCGTCCCGGATGCGCAGGAAACCTTCCGCCAGTCCTTCCTGCGTGCCGCCGATGTGGCTACACAACTGAGCGCGCAACGCATCCATGTGATGGCCGGTGTCGCACGCGGGGAATTGGCCGAGGCGATCTACCGCGACAACCTGTCTTGGGCTTTGGAACAGGCCCCCGAGGCCGTGCTGACCATTGAGCCGCTGAATTCAGACGACATGCCGGGGTATTTTCTGAATGACTTCGATCAGGCGGCGCGGATTGTGGATGACATCGGCTCGCCCCGCTTGGGCCTGCAATTCGACCTGTGGCACGCCGCGCGCATCCATGGCGACGCCGATGGCGTTTGGGAGCGCCATCGGGACCGTGTCAACCACATCCAGATCGCCGGATTTCCCACCCGCAACGAACCTGGCGGCGGTGGATATGATCTGACCGGCCTTTGCGCCACGCTGGATCAGACGGAATGGCCCGGCTTTGTCGCCGCCGAATACATTCCCGCCCGTGCCACGGTGCATGGGTTGATGTGGCTTCAAGTGCTCAAGCGCCGCAGCCAGTCGATCGGGGCGTGACCTGCACCTTGCCCCCGCCGCCCATACCGCTAGAATGGCGCGGACAAGACAAAGGACTGCGCCATGACCCTCGAAGCCCCGGAAACCCAGGTTGTCACCACTTGGAAAGTCGCCTGCGATGGCGGCGAAGGCGCGCTTGGTCATCCCCGCGTGTGGCTGTCGATCCCGCAGGACACGGGCTTTGTCGAATGTGGCTATTGCGACAAGAGATATGTGATCGATCGCGATCACGCGCATGATGACCACTAAGCCCTGACGCCACGACGCAAAGCAGGACAATCGCTTTTTCACGCTCTGCGCCGCGTTATGTGACCTTGATACGGATCAAGGCGAAACACCCCGGATCGCCGCATCTTTTCCATCAGGGAAAAGGAGTGTGTGACCATGACCGAACGACCAACAAACCTGCATCAAGCACTGATGGGTGGACAGGTGCGAATCGTTTCCGCCAATCTGGCCCAGACGATTGAGGCGCTGGAGTTTCTGACGCGCCGCTTTGAACGGGATCGGCAGATGCTGGCCGACCTGTCCCATGCGCCCGACTCTGCTGCCGCTGTCGGGGTGTTGACCGCCTTTTGCCAGCGCAGCCTGTCCGATTACATGGCCGAGGCCGCGCGCCTGTCCGGCCTCATCATGGCCACCGCCGAACAGGTCAGCGGCGGCGTTCAGGATGAGGTGACGGCGCTGTTGGGGGGCACGCCGCGCCGTTGATCTGATCCCCAAACGAAACCGGGGATTCTGCCGCTTCCCCGGTTTTGCATCGCGCCCCGTCATGCGATACCGTCACCCGGAACGCACGGGGGAACCAACATGACATTCGGCAAGGGCTGCCATCTGCATCTGATTGACGGCTCGGCCTATATCTTCCGCGCCTATCACGCGCTGCCGCCGCTGACGCGCAAATCCGATGGCCTGCCGGTGGGTGCGGTGGCCGGGTTCTGCAACATGCTGTTTCGCTATATCGAGGGAAACAAAGGCCCCGACGCGCCAAATGGTGCGCCGACGCATGTGGCAGTGATCTTTGACCATTCGTCAGAGACGTTCCGTAACACGCTTTACCCCTTGTACAAAGCCAACCGCCCCGAACTGCCCGAAGACCTCCGCCCACAATTCCCGCTGACGCGCGAGGCCACTCGCGCCTTCAACATCGCCTGCATCGAGACAGAGGGGTTTGAGGCTGACGACATCATCGCCACCTTGACGCGACAGGCGGTTGAAGCGGGCGGGGATGTCACGATCATCTCGTCCGACAAAGACCTGATGCAACTTGTCGGCCCCGGCGTGATCATGTTCGACCCGATGAAGAACCGCGCCATCGGTCCGGATGAGGTGTTTGAAAAATTCGGCGTCGGCCCAGAGCGTGTGGTGGATGTTCAGGCCTTGGCCGGGGATTCGGTCGATAACGTCCCCGGCGCGCCGGGCATCGGGATCAAAACGGCGGCCTTGTTGATCCAGGAGTACGGCGATCTGGAGACGCTTTTGGCCCGCGCTGGGGAGATCAAACAACCTAAACGGCGCGAGTCGCTGGTCGATAATGCCGAACAAATCCGCATCTCCAAGGCCCTGGTCACGCTGAAGAACGACACGCCCCTGACCGAAACGCTCGACGATCTTGAGGTCCGGGTGCCCGAGGCCGAGGCGATTGTGGGTTTCCTCAACCGCATGGAATTCCGCACCCTGACCCGCCGCGTGGCGGATAGCCTAAAGGTCGAAGCCCCCGCGCCCCTGTCCGCCGATAAAGGCACGGTGATCCCCGACACGCCGCAAGCCCCCGAAGCGCCGCCCCTGCCCTTTGATTACGACCGTTACGAGTCAGTGCAAACGCCCGAGCAGCTTGCCGCATGGGTTGCCCGCATCCGCGACCGCGGCTTCGTGGCAGTGGATACCGAAACCACCAGTCTGGATGAAATGCGCGCGGAATTGGTGGGGATATCCCTGTCCACCGAACCGGGGCTGGCCTGCTATATCCCTATCCTGCATCGCAGCGGGGCGGATGATCTGTTCGGCTCTGCCCAACTGGCCGAAGGCCAACTTCCGTTGGATGTGGTGTTGGCCGCGCTGAAACCGGTGCTTGAGGATGCGTCGATCCTGAAGATCGGTCAGAACATGAAATATGACTGGAAGATTTTCGCCCGCCATGGCGTGGAAATCGCGCCCTTCGATGACACGATGCTGTTGTCCTATGCCCAGCATGCAGGCCTGCACAATCACGGCATGGATACGCTGTCGGACACCTACCTTGGCCATGTGCCGATCCCGATCAAATCTCTCTTGGGGTCGGGCAAGGCGCAGGTGACCTTTGACCGCGTTCCGATGGCGGAGGCGGTGAAATATGCCGCCGAAGATGCCGACATCACCCTGCGCCTGTGGCAACGGTTCAAGCCGAGCCTGCACCGCGCCCGCGTGACGACGGTTTACGAAACGCTGGAACGCCCGCTCGTGCCCGTTCTGGCGCGGATGGAGATGGCGGGTATTCAAGTTGACCGCGATACCCTGTCGCGCATGTCCAATGCCTTTGCCCAAAAGATGGCGGGGCTGGAGGCTGAGATTCACGAACTGGCCGGTGGTCCGTTCAACGTCGGCTCGCCCAAGCAGTTGGGCGAAATCCTGTTTGACCGTCTGGGCGTGCCGGGCGGCGAAAAGGGCAAGACCGGGGCCTATGCCACCGGGGCCGATATCCTTGAGGACATCACCACACTCGAGGACACCCACCCCCAAGGCGCGCGTCTGGCGGCGCGGCTTTTGGATTGGCGGCAGATTTCAAAGCTGAAATCGACCTATACCGACGCGCTGCAGGACCACATCAACCCCGAAACGGGCCGTGTCCACACCTCATACTCCATCGCGGGGGCGATTACCGGACGCCTCGCCTCGACCGATCCGAACCTGCAAAACATCCCTGTCCGCTCCGAAGATGGGCGGCGCATCCGCGAGGCGTTTGTTGCCCCCAAGGGCCGGGTTCTGGTCAGCCTCGACTACAGCCAGATTGAATTGCGCATCCTTGCTCACATTGCCGACATCCGCGAATTGCAACAGGCCTTCCGTGATGGACTGGACATCCATGCGCTGACCGCGTCTGAGATGTTCAACGTGCCGCTGGATCAGATGACCTCTGACATCCGCCGCAAGGCCAAGGCGATCAACTTTGGCGTGATCTACGGCATCTCGGGCTTTGGCCTTGCCCGCAACCTGCGCATCCCACGGGCCGAGGCGCAGGGCTTCATTGACCGCTACTTCGAACGCTTCCCCGGCATTCGCGGCTATATGGACCGCACGGTGAAAGAGGCCCAAGCGCAGGGTTTTGTCACCACGCTGTTCGGGCGGCGCATCAATACGCCCGACATCAACGCCAAGGGCCCAACAGCAGGCTTTGCCAAACGCGCCGCGATCAATGCGCCGATCCAAGGCACCGCCGCCGATGTGATCCGCCGCGCCATGATCCGCATGCCCACCGCCATCGCCGATCTGCCCGCGACCATGCTGTTGCAGGTGCATGACGAATTGCTGTTTGAGGTGGACGAAGACGCCGCCAGCACCCTCGCCAACCGCGCAAAAGCCGTAATGGAAGGGGCCGCGCACCCCGCTGTGGATTTCAAGGTGCCCTTGACGGTTGAGGCCGGCCAAGGCCGCACTTGGGCAGAGGCGCATTGATGTTGCGCGTTCCCCACCCCCGTCCGATGAGTTTTGCCAACCCCGATGAATGGCACGATTGGCTGGAAATGCGCCACGCCACCACGACCGAGGCTTGGTTGCGCTTGGCCAAAAAGAAGACCGGTATTCCGTCCATCGACTGGGATCAGGCGGTGGAAGAGGCGCTGGTTTGGGGCTGGATCGACGGCACCAAGAAAACCGAAAGCGAAACGCATTGGCTGCAACGCTTTACCCCGCGTGCCCGCAACAGCGTCTGGTCGGACAAAAACCGCACAACGGCAGAGCGGCTGATCGCTGGCGGCTGGATGCAGGAACCGGGATTGGCCGAGGTGGAAAAGGCCAAGGCTGACGGTCGCTGGGACGCCGCCTATGCCGGATCGAAAAGCGCCGAACTGCCCGAGGATTTTCTGGCCGCCCTCGCCCTTGCCCCGCAAGCGGCGCGCAACACGCTGGCGGGATATGACGCCAAGAACCGCTATGCGATCTACTACCGCTTGACCACCGCCAAGCGCCCCGAAACCCGCGCCAAGCGCATCGCCGATTTTCTGGCGATGCTGGAACGGGGGGAAAGGCTGCACCCATGATCGAAACCTGGCCCCAATTGCGCGACTTCGCCTTGGGGCTGGGCCTGCCACAGATTACCCGTGCGCTTCCTTGGGGGCATGAGGCGCTGAAAGCGCATGGCAAGATGTGGTGCTACTGGTCCGCCTATGAGGATGCGGCCGTGTTCAAGGCCGACCGGGAGGAACGAGACATGCTGATGCAGGCCGACCCCAAGACATTCTTTCTGCATCCGCATTACGCAACCCACCCCCTTGTACTGGTGCGGGCGGGACGGATTGATCCTGACTGGGCGCGCGCGCGCTTGATCCGCCAATGGCGCGACGCTGCCCCGAAACGCTGGCTCAAGGCGTGGGACGCCGCCCAATGACCGAGCCACGGACGATGATTACCGATCCCGCGGACTACTTCGCCAAGGGCTGCGGCCGCTGTGACCGCTTTGCCACAGTGGATTGCTCGGCGCAGAAATGGCTTTC
>JAIYDR010000315.1 GCA_027487395.1 Rhodobacter sp.
CCGGGTATCAAGGTCACGCAAAGCCAGCGTTTGCAGTTGAACACCTCGCTGCAAGCCTCGATCCGGCTGTTGCGTGCGGATGCCTCTGGTCTGACCCGCTATCTGGAAGAACAGGCCGCAGAGAACCCAGCCATCCGATTGAAGACGGTGCCGCCCGCCCCCGGCGAATGGTTGCCGCGCTGGCAGGGGGTGTGGTCAGCGGGCCAAGGTGAGGATGCGACCAGCCGGATCGCTTCTGCCGCACCCAGCCTTGTCAGCCATGTCGTCGCAGAAATCACCCGGCTTGACCTGTCCGAACCCGACCGCCGCATCGCGCTGGCCTTGGTCGAGGCGCTGGAGCCATCGGGTTGGCTAGGGACAAGCCTGTCCGCTGTCGCAGCCTTGACAAAAGTGTCTGTTTCGGCGGTTGAGGCTGTGCTGGACCGCGTGCAACGCATTGATCCGCCTGGGCTCTTTGCCCGAAACCTGCGGGAATGTCTGTTCTTGCAGGCGCGAGAGGAAGGTTTTGCCGATGCCGTCCTGACCACGGTGCTGGCGCATCTGGATTTGCTGGCCAAGGGCGAACTGGCACGGATCGCGCGTTTGGGCGGCATCAGCGAAGCGCAGGTCGAGGCTTGCTTTCGCCGCATCCGCAGGCTGGACCCGAAACCCGGTGCGCGCTTTGCCGCTCATGCGGCTCCGGTGCGCGAACCCGATCTGCTGGTGCGGCAGGGGGGAGAGGGGTGGGAAGTGTCGCTGAACCGCTCTGCCCTGCCGACGATCAGCGTCGAGTCTGGACGCGGGCCGGGTCGCGCGGCGGCGCGCTTGCTGGCGCGGTTGGTGGACAGCCGCAACGCCACGCTTCTGCGAGTGGGGCAAGAGATTTTGCGAAGACAGGTCACGGCACTGGAGCAGGGGGCGAAAGCGCTCGCGCCTATGACCATGGCCGAGGTGGCGCAGGCGCTGGACCTGCACGAAAGCACCATTAGCCGGATCGTCGCCGGAGTGGCGATGGATACGCCCTTGGGCACATGGTGGCTGCGGTCGTTGTTCAGCGGCGCGCGTGGGGGCGATGGTGCCGCCCTTTCGGTCGCTGCCCTGCGGGTCCGTCTGGCCGATGCGGTGGCGGCAGAAGACCCCACGCATCCCTTGTCCGATGCCGCCTTGACCGACATCTTGACCCAAGGCGGGGCTGAGGTCGCCCGCCGCACGGTTGCGGATTACCGCAAGGTGCTGGGCATTCCCCCCGCCCATCGCCGCCGTCAAAGGTCGATCAGGCCCTGAGACGTCCGCTTGGCGACAGAAAACGTCGCATCAGGGGATGATCTTTGCCGCCCCTCGGGCTAGGTCCGGGCGGACAGCAATGCGGGACGTGTGAGAATGGCCTTTTTCCTTGGCGTCGATACAGGCGGCACCTACACCGATGCCGTGATCGTGGACGAAGCCGCGACGCAGGTGATCGGAACGGCGAAATCCCTTACGACGCGGGGCGATCTGGCCCAAGGGATCGGTCGCGCAGTAGATGCCGCCTTGGCGCAGGCCGGGGTCTCCCCGTCGCAGGTGGCGCTGGTGTCGCTCTCGACCACACTCGCCACCAATGCACTGGTCGAAGGTCAAGGCGGCCGCGTCGCGCTGATCTTCATCGGCTTTGACGACGATGATCTGGACCGGGGTGGGCTGGTCGAGGCGCTGAAAGGCGATCCTGTGATCCGGCTTGCCGGGGGCCACACTCATGCCGGTACCGAACTCGCGGCCTTGGATATGGCGGCGCTTGAGGCGCAGGTGACCGCTTTGGGCGATCAGGTGATGGGCTTTGCCGTCGCAGCCCGTTTCGCCACCCGCAACCCCGCGCATGAGGTCGCGGCGCGTGAGGTGGTGCGCCGGGTGACGGGGCGTCCTGTCACCTGCTCACACGAGTTGTCGGCGCAATTGAACGGACCCAAACGCGCGCTGACGGCGGTGTTGAATGCACGGCTGATCGGGATGATCGACCGTTTGGTCGCGGCCTGTGAACGGCACTTGGCACAGATCGGCATTGATGCGCCCTTGATGGTGGTGCGTGGCGATGGGGCGCTGATCTCTGCCGCGATGGTGCGGGAGCGCCCGATTGAAACCATCCTCTCCGGCCCTGCCGCCAGCATCGTTGGCGCGCGCTGGCTGACCGGGGAAAAGGATGCGCTGGTCAGTGACATCGGCGGGACCACCACCGATGTCGCCCTGCTGCGCGATGGACTGCCAGAGATTGACCCCCAAGGTGCCCGCGTCGGCGGCTTCCGCACGATGGTTGAGGCCGTGGCGATGCGCACCACCGGTCTCGGCGGCGATTCCGAAGTGCATCTGGTGACCGAAGGGCTGGACGGCGGGTTGCGCCTTGGTCCGCGCCGCTTGGTTCCCGTTTCGCTTTTGGCCTTTACCCATGGCGCGATGGTGCATGCCGCCCTTGACCGCTGGCTGTCATCCGAGACCGCAGGCGAAACCGATGGCCGCTTTGCTATCCCGATGGGCGGCAATGCCGGGGGCCTTGGCCCGCGTGAGGTGGCGGTGCTGGCACGCCTGACCGAACCCATGCCGGTGGCACAGGCGTTGACCAGCCGCCTAGAGGCGGCGGCGCTGGATCGTCTGGTGGCGCGGGGTTTGGTGATGCTGTCCGGCGTCACGCCATCCGACGCCAGCCACGTGTTGGGGCGGTTGTCGGTCTGGGACGGGGCGGCAGCGGGAAAGGCGGTGCGCCTGCTGGGCCGTCGCCGCAACGGGCGGGGGGAACGCTTTGCCAGCGATCCTGCCGTGTTTGCACAGGCCATTGTGGATCAGTTGACGCAACAGACCGTCGATTGCCTGCTGGAAGCCGCCTTTGACGAAGACCCTGCCTTTTCCGGTGAGGTGTCCGAGGTGCTGGCGCGTCATTCCCTGACTGTCGCAGGCTTGCGCGGTCATCGCGGCGTGGTGGAAATCACTGCGCGTCTGGGCGTGCCGGTGATCGGGCTAGGCGCATCCGCCCCCAGCTATTACGGCGCGGTGGGCGAACGTCTGGGCTGCCGGATGATCCTGCCGGAACATGCAGGTGTGGCCAATGCCATTGGTGCCGTGGTGGGCCAGATCAGCCAACGCGCAACCGGATTGGTCACCAGCCCCGGCGAAGGCCGCTTTACCATCCACCTGCCTGAAGGCCTGACCAGCTTCAACGACCGCCACTCTGCGCTGGAGGCGCTAGAGGCCGCGCTGACGCATGAGGCCACCACCCGCGCCCGCGCCGCCGGGGCCGAGGACCTCCGCCTGACCGCCACCCGTGACATCCGCGAGGCCGAGGTTGAGGGGCGGTCGATGTTCATCGAGGCGACCGTGACCGTCACCGCTTCGGGTCGCCCGCGCGTGGCGCATGACCGAAGCGAATAAGCCGGGATCGAAGATGCGGAGCAGGTGCAACGATTCACGCTTGACGCCCCCCGCGCCTTCGCCTAGTTCACCCGCCAATGGCTAGGTAGCTCAGTTGGTTAGAGCATGCGACTCATAATCGCAGGGTCGGGGGTTCGAGTCCCCCCCTCGCCACCACTTTTTCCTCCGACAATCCTTGCCAGATAGTGCCTATAGCGCGTGTCGTTTTGTCGGCATTCGATACCGTTCCGACCATCCAATCTTACCAGCCGGACCGCCGTTGTTTAGCGCTGTCCGACCAGCATTTATGGCGGCCGCTAGAATTGTTCAGCAGCGCCAGCGCATTCTGGCCCTAGCCTATGGCCATCGCACGCGCGGCCTCTCGACGCGGGGTGATGGCACGCGCCAAGATCTGTTCGGGATCGACGTTCTGGGTCGCGGCAACGGGGTCCCTGAGCAGGGAAACCCCTGCTCCGGCTGCTACTGCGGCCAGGCGTGCGGCACCGCGTGGTCCGGCCATGTCAGCACCGTCGATCAGGCTGACCGGTCGATCAAGGGTGGTTGCAAGCAGCCGGAGCCATAGCCGACTGCGCGTGCCGCCGCCGACAACAGTGAAACGGTCAGGCCGCACGCCGACCTCTTGCTGCGCCGCGATGCAATCGGCGAATTGAAAGGCGACACCCTCCATCGTGGCATAGGCCAGCATGGCGGGGGTGACACCGGGATGAATGCCGGTGATGCGGCCTGTCAGGTCGGGGCGATTGTGAGGGGTGCGAATGCCTGTCAGACAGGGCAGGAATATGGGTGCCACGGCAGGCCCTTGGGCTGCGACAAAAGCCGCCGCCTCGGCGTCAAGGTCGGGCACGCGGCGGCCGGTCATCTGACCCACCCAATCAAGGCTGGCCGTGGCAGACATAACCACTCCCATCGAAAGATACACCTTCGGCACCACATGGGCAGATGTCAGGATCGCGCGCTGCGGGCCGGGGTGAAAGGCCGCATCGACGACGCAGGCGACGCCCGAGGTGCCGATGGTCAGCACCGCATCCCCTGGCCGGGCACCGCCCGCGCCAAGGGTTGACCCCATGTTGTCCCCCGCCCCTGCCGCCACAGCGACCGGTCCGGTCATGCCCCAACGCTGCAGAAGATCATGCTTCAACCGCCCTGCCTCGGTCCAACTGTCGACAACCGGCGGCAAGTGGGCAGGGTCCCACCCGGCAGCGGCGCAAAGGGCCGCGTCCCATCGAGCGCTGGCAACGTCCAAGAGTTGCGTGCCACCCGCATCCGACGGCTCGGTCGCGACCTCACCAGTCAGGGCAAGGCGGACATAATCCTTGGTCAGAAGCAGCATACGCGCACGATCCATCAGCGCAGGCTCGTGCTTTCGCAGCCACATCAGCTTTGGCGCAGTAAGGCCGGGGTCAGGGGTGCCGTTCGTGCGCTGGCCAATGTCCGGAACGGCGGCAAGAAGTTCGCCGCATTCATCCAAGGCGCGCTGGTCGTTCCACAGCATCGCAGGGCGCAGGGGCCGCAAGTTTGCGTCCAAGATCAATGCGGCAAGCATCTGGCCCGAAAGACCAATGCCCTGAACGGCGGACATCTGGCGGGGTGCCTCATGCGCCAACCGGTCAAGACAGGTCAGGACCTTTGTCACCCAAAGGTCCGCGTCCTGTTCACTGTAACCGATCTGCGGGCGACTCACCGCCACGGGTTCGGCAGAAACTGCGATGACGCGGGACAAATCCTCGATCAGCACCGCCTTGATGCCTGAGGTTCCAAGGTCGATGCCGATGTGCAAGGCCATCAACTGCGCTCCAGCAGGGCGCGTGCTGTCGCCTCATCGGTCACCAGCGTATTGACGACTCCCCGCTTTAGCACAGCGCGGACGACGGGCACCTTATGCGGCCCCCCGGCGGCGAGGATTACGTTCGGGATCGGCCCCAGATCCTCGAGACCAATGCCAATGACACGCTCGTTGATTGGATGCCGGATCGGCTGCCCTTCGGCGTCAATCACCACGCCAAGCGCATCCCCCACAGCGCCAAGCGCCCGCAGTTCATCCATGGACACATCGCCCGGCAAGCCGTCCCGCATCAAAAGTGAGGCCATAGAGATATCGCCCGCCGCCATCGCCAGCGCATCCACGCCGCGCAGTTTTTCAAGGACCTCACGAAAGACATCCAGTTGCATGATCGTGTCGCGGCTTTCCCGACTGCCTGCGTATAGTGGTGCCGTGAAGTAACTGTGTTGCGCGCCCAGAAGGTCGGCCAGTCGGGTTGTGATCTCAAAGCTATTGAGGTCCGACCCCCGTGTCAGGCCGCCCATAACCGAGATGATCTCCATGTCCGGGCGTTCCATCGCTGCGACGAAGCGCGTGGCGATATTCAAGGTGCCGCCCCAAGACATGCCGAAGAGACTCACCTTTGGGTCCAGCAGCACCTCGGACAAAACATTGCCCAAGGCCGCGCCCACGATCATCTGCACATCCCGCGCTTCCATTGGGGCCGGGGCGACATAGGCTTGGGCTAGGCCAAAGCGGGCACGAAGCGCGGCCTCAAGCTCGGCACAGGCAGCAAAGGCGGTGTTGAAGGTGATCCGGACCAACCCGCGCGCGGTAGCCTCGGACAAAGCCTTGTTCACCCGCAGGCGCGTTGCCCCAAGCTTTTCGGCAACCCGTTCCTGCGTCAGACCCTCCACATGATAGGCCCAAGCGACCTGCGCCAGAAACCGTTCCTCGGTGTCAATCTGCGGAAGCTTTGGTGCGCGTGCCATGGATACCCTATTTCACGGCCCCCATTGTCAGGCCCCGGACAAGGTGCTTTGACGCTAACAGCGCGAAAATCAAGACCGGAACGACGATGAGGGTCGAGGTCGCCATGATCTTTCCATAGGGCACATCGTAGCCTTCCATGAAGGTCACCGCCATCGCCGGCGCGGTTTTTGCCGCCTTGGGCGCAAGAATGTAAGCAAACAAAAGCTCATTCCACGAAAAGATGAAGGACAGGATGCTGCTCACCGCCACTCCGGGCATCGCCAAGGGCAGGCAGATTTGACGGAAGATCGTCCATTGGCCAGCGCCTTCCAGCATCGCGGCCTCGTCCAATTCACGCGGGATGGACCGGAACTGATCGGTGCAGATCCAAATCACGATGGGCAAGGTGAAGGTCAGATACATCAAGATCAGCGCAAGATGCGTATCCCGCAGGCCCAATTCGCGGCTGATCAGGAAAACCGGGAAGGCCAGCACCACCGGGCTGACAAAGCGGTTGGTGATGAACCAGAACCATAGGTCCGTCTTGCCGCGGAACTCAAACCGGGCAAGTGCATAGGCGGCGGGGGTGCCAAGCCCAACGGCAAGCGCCGTCGTGCAGACGGCCACGATGATCGAGTTGATCAGCGCTGGACCGACCTTGTCGACAAATAACACCTCCCAATAATTCGCCAGTGTGGGCGTGAACCACCAGACGGGCGGAGACTCAAGCGCGACAACTTGCGTTTTCAGGCTGGTGGTAACCATCCAGTAGAACGGGAAGACGCAGAAAAGCCCGATAAGCAGCAAAAGCACGCCCTCTGCCCATAGGCTGCGGCGTTGAATCGGGGCGGCCATGTCAGCGGACCTCGCGGTAAAAGAGGCGGATGTAAAGCCGGGCGAGGACAATGGTGATCGCCAGCATGATGATTGATTGTGCCGCAGCCATACCGATATCGAACTGACGGTTTCCCACCCGCTCGATCAACACGGCGATGAACTCTGTGGCGGATCCCGGGCCGCCGCGCGTCATGGTGAAGGGCATATCGAACAGTTTCAGCGTGTCGGCCGTCCGCAGGATCAGCACAGCCACCAAACTGGGGATCAAGAACGGCAGTTGCACATGGCGCAGAACGGTCCAGTTGGACTTTGTCTCGAGCTTTGCGGCCTCTTCGATTTCGGGGGGCACTGTGGACAAACCAGCCAGCAGCACCAGCGCGACAAAGGGCGTCCATTGCCAGATGTCCCAAATCACAACGCCGATGAATGCATTTGTAGGGTCACCGATAAAATTGATTGCATCAACCCCGATCCAGCCCAGCATCTGGTTGATGACGCCGTATTTCTGGTTGAGCATTACCTGTGCCAGAAGGCCCACCACAGCATAGGTGGTGGCCATGGGCAGCACCAGCGACAGCCGTGCCAGCGTTTTCCAAAAGGTCAATCCCGGTCGGTGCAGGACAAGGGCAATCAAAAGGCCAAGCGCAATCTGAATTGGGACGGCGATGATGAACAACAGCGCCGTGCGCCCCATGGCCTGCCAGAAAACCGGATCGGTCAACACAGCCCCGTAGTTTTCCAGCCCGACAAAGCGCTGCTGAGCGATTTTTGTCAGGTTGAAGTAGTGCAGGCTTTTCCACACCGCATAGAGCAATGGCGCGATACCCACGATGGCCAGTGCTGCGACAGCCGGGCCAAGGAAGGCAGCGATCGTGCGCCGTGGCACGCGGAAGGACATGGCAACCTCATTCTGGCTCTTGGGTGGTCAAGCCCCCGCCACAAAGGACGGGGGCTTGGTCATGCCTTTGTGGGCATGTCTCCTGGGGGAGATGACGCAGCGCTTGATTACTGGGCGAGCGGCTTTTTGCCGTCGTAGTAACCCGCTTCGGCCAAGACAGCTTCCATCTTTTCGCCGATGTTCTTGGCACCGTCTTGGATGCTGACTTCACCCAGCATCATCTTGGTGCCCCACTCTTGGACGATCTCGGTGATCGCGGGCCATTCGGCAAAGCGCGGGCGGAACTCTGGCACACCTTCCTGCCAGCTTTCCACCAGCGCCGGGATGAACTTATAGGTCTCGGCCAGCTTCGGATCGGCATAGGCGGACTTACGCGCCGGAACGCCACCCATTTCCAGATACTTGCCCGCATTCGCCGCCGAGGTCACCCACTGGATGAACAGCCAACCGGCCGCTTGCTCTGCCTCATCGGCTTGCGATGCAACGGCCAGCGAGAAGCCACCCAGAGCAGGCTTGCGGCCCGCCGGTCCGGTCGGTTCCGGAGCAATTTCAACGCAATCCGCAACTTTCGAGGTTTCAGGGCTGACCACGGTCGAATAGAAGGCCGACCATTCGGTGATCATCGCCACGTCGCCTTGGGCAAAGGCGTTAACCGTTTCGGCGTGGTCATAAGCCACGATGCCCTCGGGCATGAACTTCATCAGGTCCTGACGGAATTGCAGACCGGCCTGGCTTTCAGCGGACAAAAGATTGGACTTGAACTCAGCGTTCAGGAAGCTGCCGCCAAAGGGCCAAAGGAACCGCGCGAAGCTGTCAGCGGATTGAGTTTCGTTGCGCTTGGATTGCAGCGCATAGGCGTATTTGCCGTCCTTGGTCAGCGCCGGGCCATAGGTGTCCATCACCTCTTGCCAAGTGGCTGGCGGCTTATCGAAGCCAGCCGCTTCCAGCGTGCAGCGGTTATAGAACAACAGGCCAGAGTAGTTGTCGAAAGGCAGACCGTAATTCACGCCGTTCCACGACCCGAAGGCGTCCAAAACCAGCGGAAAGAAGTCGGTCATGTCCAGCGCGGGGTCAGCCAGATCAGCATTGTTGATGAAGGTTTCCGACGGAACGACCCAGCCGTTTTCGGCAAAGTTGCCCATCCAGACAAGGTCGATCAGCGCGATATCCAGATCACCCCCGGCCACAAAATCCCGCACCTGTTCGCCAAGCGCGTTTTCATAGGGCACCGTGGTGTAGTTGACCTTGATGCCGGTCGCTGCCTCGAATTCCGGAAGCATCTTGATCGCGGCGTTATAGCCGGGACGGTCCAAGAACAACACCTCCAATTCGGTCCCGGCATAGGGCTTTGCAGCCTCTTCCAAGGTCCAAGCCTGTGCGGCACCGGTCAGGCCCGCCAGCGCGACGGAAGCCAGCGCAAGGGCGCTGACATGCGACTTGAGTTTCATTTCTTCCTCCCATTTGGTTTCGTGTTCTAGAGTTGACTTCCATTTGTAACACTTGCCATATAAATGTATCTAAAGGCGGACGAGTCAACCGGAAAATCAACAGATGTCGCGGCCAAACTGGCCCGACCGCAAGGAAGGGGTCGCCCATGGCCGAAGTCAGGCTGGCAGGCGTGAACAAGTTTTATGGTGCCGCGCAGGCGCTGCATGAGGTGTCGCTGACCATCGCGGATGGAGAGTTCGCCGTGTTCGTCGGCCCGTCGGGCTGCGGCAAGTCAACGCTGCTACGCTCGATCGCCGGGCTGGAGGATATCTCAGGCGGGACGATCCACATCGGGGACCGGGACGTGACCCGCGCTGCGCCGTCTGACAGAGATGTCGCGATGGTCTTTCAATCCTATGCCCTGTATCCGCATATGACGGTGCGCGAGAACATGGATTTCGGAATGAAGGTCAACAAATTCTCGACATCCGACAGAGAGCGCCGGATCACCGAGGCGGCGCGCATCTTGCAGTTGGAACCTTACTTGGACCGCAAGCCTGCGCAATTGTCGGGCGGCCAGCGCCAGCGCGTGGCCATCGGACGTGCCATTGTGAAAGAGCCGAAGGTTTTCCTCTTTGATGAGCCGCTCTCGAACCTTGATGCCAAGCTGCGCGTGCAAATGCGGGTCGAACTTGAGGCGCTGCACCGTGACCTCAAAGCGACCATGGTCTACGTCACGCATGACCAGGTTGAAGCGATGACGATGGCCGATAAGATCGTCGTTCTGAACGCAGGCCGCATCGAACAAGTCGGCCCGCCGATGGAGTTGTACAATCGGCCCGCCACTGAATTCGTCGCAGGTTTCATTGGCGCGCCTGCAATGAACTTCTTGGGCTTGCAGATTCGGGATGGGCAATCGGTGGTCGAGGGTATCGCGCTGGGGCCAGCCCCATCGGGTGCCGTCAAGCTGGGCATCCGGCCCGAGCATGTGATCCTGCGCCATGCCGGGCAGGGCCAACTTCAGGCAACGGTCACAATCTGCGAAACCCTGGGCGGCGACGCCTACCTTTACGTCAAACTTGCTGGCGGCGAGACGCTGGTTGTCCGTGCCGAAGGCGACACGACGCTGGATCACGGTGCTGTCGTCGGCCTCGATTTCCCGGCGTCGCGCCAGCACCATTTCGCGGCGGATGGTCGGACGCTTGCCTCGGGGGGCGTGGCGGCATGACGGGGACGGACCTGATCGGTGCGGCGGTTGCACGGTCCGCCAGTGTTGCCGAAGTGCGCATCGGGCGCGGTGTCTTGGCCGAAGCCGCCAGACTTTACGCACGCCACTTCACCGGCCCTGCCGTCCTGATCGCGGATGAGCGCGGATGGTCGGTCGCCGGACCGCAAGTTGAAGCTGCGCTGATCGCCGCAAACATCGCGTGCCGCCGCCATGTTATCCCCGCCACCCCACGTCCAAAACCCACTGTGGAACTTGCCGACACACTGCGCGCCCTATTGCGCCCGGGTGAAACGCCTGTCGCCATTGGTTCGGGCGTCATGAATGACGTGGTCAAACACGCAGCCTTTTCGGCGGGCATCCCCTACCTCTGCGTTGCAACCGCCGCCAGCATGGACGGCTATACCTCAGCCGGGGCCCCTTTGTCTGAGAAGGGGTTCAAGAAAACGATCCCCTGCCGTCCAGCCAAAGTCCTGCTTGCCGATCTGGATGTGATTGCGGCGGCCCCGCCCGAGATGACGGGTTGGGGGTATGGCGACCTTGCCGGAAAGGTTCCGGCGGGGGGTGATTGGATCATTGCAGATGCCTTGGGGATCGAGCTGATCGATGATATCGCTTGGCCGATGGTGCAGGGCGGGCTGGAGGGGTGGCTGTCGCAGCCTGACCTGATCGCTGCGGGCGATCGGGACGCGGTCGAAGGTTTGTTCCTTGGGCTCACGCTTGTCGGTCTGGCGATGGAGGCGCATGGCTCCTCACGTCCGGCATCGGGCGCCGACCACCAAATCGCGCATCTTTGGGAAATGGATGACCTACATCACAACGGCGAGCGGGTCAGCCACGGCGCCTGCGTCGCAGTGGGAACGATGGCCACCTTGCGGATGTATGACTGGCTGCTGTCGCACGACCGCTTGCCTCTTGATCCCGCACGACGGTCCGGCGTGTCGCTGGCCGAAAAGGAAGCCGAGATCCATCGGCTGTTCGGTGCCGGAGAGATCGCTGACCGCGCGATGGCCGAAACGCGGCTCAAGCATATCGAGGGTGCGGCAATGGCCACCCGGCTTGGCCGCCTGCACGATGTCTGGCCTGTGCTTGCGCAGCGTCTGCGCGCCCGGCTTTGGACTGCAGATCACATGGCTGCGCATCTGACCCGCGCCGGAACCCCGGTAGAGGCTGCCGACATCGGTGTGGATGACCGCACCCTTTACCGCACGATCCTGAAGGCCCGGTTCTTGCGCAGTCGCTACACCGTTCTCGACTTGCTCGACGAATGCGGGCTGCTGGATCAGGCTGCCCTTGTCGCCCTTGCAAAGGGCCCTGCCAAGAAGGTTGGAACATGACACTTGCAGATCGGGCCGCTCGCGCGGCTGATGAAATCCGTTCCGCCGTCGCGGGGATGGACCCTGCCACGATGACGGCCATGGTCCAAGAGTTGTCCCGCGCCGCGCGTATCGTCTGCTACGGCGTCGGGCGCGAGGGGCTGATGATGCGCGCGCTGGCGATGCGGCTTTACCACATGGGGCTTGATGCGCATGTGGTGGGCGACATGTCCTGCCCGCCTGTCGGACCCGGAGACCTGCTGATCGTCAGCGCGGGGCCGGGTGGATTTTCCACCGTGAACGGGCTGATCGGCGTGGCGCGCGCAGCGGGCGCACGCATCGCCTGCGTTACCGCCCAACCGCAGGGATCGGCACCGCAAGCCGCTGACCTGATCTTCCATATCCCCGCGCAGACCATGGCGGATGATCAAGGCGCGATCGCACGCTCGGTCCTGCCGATGGGGTCACTTTTCGAAGGCGCGCAGTATCTGGCTTTCGAACTGTTGATCCTGGACTTGCGCGACCACCTTGCCGTGGCCCCTGAGGCCATGCGCGCCCGGCACACGAATTTGGAGTAACCGTATGTCTTTTCAAAGCCGCTTTTCATTGCAGGGCCGAAAGGCGCTGATCACCGGGGCCTCAAAGGGCATTGGCGCCGAAATCGCTGCGGTTTTTGCTGAAGCCGGGGCGGATATCGTCGCCCTTGGCCGGGACGAGGGCGACCTTGCCGCCACGGCGGATGCGGTCCGTGCACATGGTCGGCGCTGTTTGACCTTGGTGGCCGAGATGGCCAGCCCAACCGAACCTGTCACTGCCTGCGAACGCGCCTTGGCCGAATGGGGCACCATCGACATCCTCGTGAACTCTGCCGGTATCGCCATTGTGGCCCCCGCTGTCGACTTCGGGACCGCGGATTGGGACCGCATGATGGCCGTGAACCTGCGCGCCCCGTTCCTGACTGCGCGCACGCTGGCCCCCGCGATGATTGCCCAGCGCTGGGGCAAGGTGGTCAACATCAGCAGCCAGACAGGGGTGATCGCGTTGGACGATCACGCCGCCTATGCCAGTTCCAAAGGGGGACTGAATGCGTTGACCAAATCCCTTTGCGCCGAATGGGCGCGACATAATGTGCAGGTGAATGCGATCTGCCCAACGGTGGTCATGACGCCGATGGGTAAGACGGTCTGGGGCAAGCCCGAAAAGGGCGACCCCTTCCGCAACGCCACCCCGGCACGCCGCTTTGCGGAACCGGTCGAGATTGCGGATGCAGCGCTTTACCTCGCCTCTGACGCGTCCGCCATGGTCAACGGCGCTTTGTTGATGGTCGAAGGCGGGTTCACCAGTGTCTGAGGCGGTGTCGCGGGACGCCAAGGCAGAAGAGATGTTGCCCAATGCCGAAGCGGCCTTTGTCCGCTATGAGGCGATAAGGCACCGCCTTCCGAAGGCGGAGTTTCCGGAACAGTCGCAATGGCTTGCATCGCTGGAAGAGGTGGCTGACCACGTCGATGGGTTTTTGCTGGATGCCTTTGGCGTCCTGAATGTCGGCGAAACGGCGATCCCGGGTGCCGTGGATCGTATGGCCAGCTTGCGCGCGCGAGGCAAGAAGCTGGCGGTGCTGACCAACGCGGCGAGCTATACCAAGACCCAGCTTTTGACCAAGTATCATCGGTTGGGTTTTGACTTTACCGCCAATGAGGTCGTGGCATCTCGTGATGTCGCCGTGGCCTGCTTGGAACGCATCGTCCCGGGTGCGACATGGGCCGCCATTGCCGCGGCGGGTGATAGCTTTGCCGATATTCCCGCCAGACTGCTGGACGCTGTGGCCGATTCCAGCGCCTTTGAGGTGGCGGATGGCGTCCTGTTCCTGTCCACCGCCCGCTGGACCCCCGGGCTGCAACGCCAGCTTGTTGCGGCGCTAACGCGCAAGCCACGCCCGTTCGTGATCGCCAACCCCGATCTGGTTGCGCCACGCGAAGGCGGACTGACCTTGGAACCGGGGTTTTTCGGCCATGATCTTTTGGATGCGACACAGGTCGATGCACATTGGTTTGGCAAGCCGTTCCAGGATGCCTTTGCCGAAGGTTTGGGCCGCCTTGGCCTTCCGCCCGCGCGGGTTGCCATGGTGGGCGACACCTTGCACACGGATGTGTTGGGCGGCGCGGCGGCTGGCTGCCGCAGCGTTTTGGTGACAGAGCATGGGCTCTTCGCGGGGCGCGACACTGGGCCGTTCATCGCGGCGTCAGGGATCACACCGGACTTCATCATCCGAAGCGTCTAGTTTTGCCGAAGTGCGATCTCGTTTGACCGTCAGCGGTTGCGTCTTTGATGTCAGGGCGCGCCACTGGGCGGGCGATGCCGTCACTCGCTTGGTCCTGAGCACCACCTGAACCACCTCGCCAGACATCATCCCTCGTCTTGTGTGACGCGCGCATATTCCTGCGCCAGCCAATCGGGACCACCCAGCGCGCGCCATTCCCGTGCAACAACCGGCGCAAGCGCAACAAGTGCGGCCAAATCCTGTTGCCGCATGGTCCCCGCAGCCTGTGCCGCCATGATCAAAAGCCCCTGCGCCGCCCCGTCCCACAGCAACGGCGCATAGATTGCCGAACCCATCCGCGCGGTTCGCAGATATTGGCGAAACTCCGTGCGCGTGCGGGTGTCCTCCAGCAGCAGCGGTTGGGCCGTCTCAATCACCTGACCGGGATTGCCGCCATCAATCGGAATACGGAGGCGCTTTTGGTCGGGTGGGAAACCGGTATTGCCGACAAGCATTTGCTGCAATCGCCCCGGCGTGACGAAAAAGGCCCCGGCCACAAAGAACTGGTGTTGATCCGGCCCCAAGGAACCCGGCAGCAGATGCGCCTCACGATCCCCAAGACAAGACCACATCACCGCCATAGAGGTCTGCACTACCGCCTCGGGTGATCCGGCGGCTTTGGCGGCAGCAATGGCCTGTTCTATGGTGTCAGAGGTCATCCGCCCCTCCGGTCAAATGGTGCGCCAAAGCCAACAGCCGCTGATCGTGCCAAGCCCGCCCCACGAGTTGCGCCGACACAGGTCGTTCGTCCGCACCTGTCGGGATCGGAAAAGCGACGGCGGGAAGACCTGCGGCACTGGCCAAGGATGTCAGGTCGGCCTGACCTTCCGGCACCGGTGCGCCATGCGGAAAGGCTTGATGCGGTGCAGTTGGCAAAAGCAGGGCATCAACGCCGGAAAGGGCCGCCAGAACCGCTGGGCCTGTCTGATAAACCCGATGCGCGGCGGCCATCAGTTTCGCACTTGCAACGCTGCGCCCAAAGGCCACGAGATCGCGGAAACCGGCGGAAAATCCATTCGGGTCGCTGTCCATTGCCGGACCCAGCAGAACGCCGGCCTCAGCCTCGGCCAGCAGCAGGCCGGCGCGCCGCAGGGTTGGGGGATGCCAATCAGTAATCCTTACGGGCATCAGACGAACGCCCTGTGCGCGCAGTTGGTCGCAGAAGGCAGCGAAAGCGGCTTGGACTTCCGGCTCCAGCACCGTTTCGGCAAGATCGGGGATGCCCAAGCATAGGGGGGAATGAAGGGCTGAATTGATTAAGGTAGCGTCCAGCGACACAGGATCCTTGGCGTCAGGGCCTGCAAGCACAGTAAGGGCAAGCGACAAGTCCGCCGCAGAGGTTGCGATGGGGCCGATGGTGTCCAATGTCCACGACAGATGCGACATGCCGCTGCGCCCGATCAGCCCCCGTGTCGGCTTCAGCCCCCAAAGGCCGCAATAGGCCGCAGGGATGCGGACTGACCCCAACGTGTCGCTGCCAAGCGCCAATGGGACAAAACCCGCCGCGACCGCCGCTGCTGATCCCCCGCTCGATCCGCCCGGTGTGTGGCCGGGTGCTGTGGGGTTGTCACATCGGCCCCAGAACGGATTGTCGGTCGTGGCCCCCAACGCCCCTTCGTGCATGTTCAGCTTGCCCAAGATAATCGCCCCCGCACTGCGCAAACGCGCGGTGACATGGGCATCGGCAGCGGCGATCCTGCGGGCGAAATGCGCGGTGCCATCGGTCGTGGGCAGGCCAGCAACATCAATGTTGTCCTTGATCGCAACAGGGATGCCCTCTAACGCGCCGATCTGGCCGGATTTGCGGCGCGCATCGCTGGCACGGGCTTGGTTCATCGCGTCAGCGGCAACGGTGATAAAGGCCCGCACTGCGCCATCCCGCGCGGCGATCCGGTCCAATGCGGCTGCGGTCAGACTTTGGGCCGACGCCGCCCCTGCCGCGAGGGCGGCTGCCATCGCTTTGATGCCGCTCATGCATCCGCCGCGCGGCTGTCGATCAGGCGGATCGGCTTTTGGCGTGTCTCGATCTGGGTTAGCGACGCCAGACTGCCTTGCGCGGCCAGTTGTACAGAAACCTCAACCCCAAGTCGCGCGCGCAACAACGCCTCATAGGCGGCGACGGGCGCCTCCAAGGGACCACGGGTTTCAATCCGCACCACCATCTCATCTCGCCCATCGTGGCGGGCGACAAGACAAATGTATTCGCTGCACAACTCGGCGTGGTTTTCGGTCAGGATAGCACCGATGCCGGTGGGATAAACGTTGATCCCCCGCAATTTGACCATGTTGTCAGAGCGACCCAGAAAGCCCACCAATCGCTTGAGGCTCAGCCCAAGCGGGGATGGGTCCGTGCGGAAAGCGGACA
>JAIYDR010000119.1 GCA_027487395.1 Rhodobacter sp.
CCAAAGGCTTGACTTCGCGGCCCGCAAAGTATGTATCGGGGCGAAGTTTTAAATCAGACGGGGTTTCCCATGCACGCCTATCGCAGCCACACTTGCGCCCAGTTGCGCGCCGCCGATGTTGGGGCCGAGGTGCGCCTTGCGGGCTGGGTGCACCGCGTGCGCGATCATGGCGGCGTGCTGTTCATCGACTTGCGCGATCATTATGGCATCACGCAGGTGCTGGCCGACAGTGACAGCCCTGCCTTTGCAGGCATTGAAAAGGTGCGCTCGGAATGGGTCATCCGCATTGATGGCCGCGTGAAGGCGCGCGATGCGGCCTTGGTCAACCCCAAGATCCCGACCGGTGAGATTGAGGTTTATGCGACCGGCCTGACCGTCCTTGGGGCCGCCGAAGAACTGCCGATGCCGGTGTTTGGCGAGGTGGATTATCCCGAAGAAACCCGCCTGACCTATCGTTTCCTTGATCTGCGCCGCGAAAAGCTGCATCGTAACATGATGCTGCGCTCGAACGTGGTGCGGTCCTTGCGCAACCGGATGTGGGCGCAGGGGTTCAACGAATTCCAGACCCCGATTATCACGGCCTCCTCTCCCGAAGGGTCGCGCGATTTTCTGGTGCCCAGCCGCCTGCATCCAGGCAAGTTCTACGCCCTGCCGCAGGCCCCGCAGCAGTTCAAGCAGTTGATCATGGTGGCGGGCTTTGACCGTTATTTCCAGATTGCGCCCTGTTTCCGCGATGAAGACCCGCGCGCAGATCGTTCGCCGACCGACTTTTACCAGTTGGACGTCGAGATGAGCTTTGTCGAACAGGAAGACGTCTTTGCCGCCGTGCAGCCGGTGATCCAAGGCATGTTCCAAGAATTCCGCCCAGATTGCGCGGTGCCCGCCGATTGGCCGCGCATTGCCTATCGGGATTCGTTGTTGTGGTACGGATCGGATCAGCCGGACCTGCGCAACCCGATCAAGATGCAGATCGTGTCGGAGCATTTCCGCGGGTCGGGCTTTGCCGTTTTTGCCAAGCTGCTCGAGAATGAAGGGACCGAGGTTCGCGCCATCCCCGCGCCCACGGGCGGCAGCCGCAAGTTCTGCGACCGCATGAACGCCTTTGCACAAAAAGAGGGTCTGCCCGGAATGGGTTATATCTTCTGGCGCGAGGCCGAGGATGGATCGGGCATGGAAGCCGCGGGTCCTTTGGCCAAGAACATCGGCCCCGAACGGACCGAAGCGATCCGCCAGCAACTGGGCCTTGGCCTTGGCGATGCGGCCTTCTTCCTGGGCGGCAAGCCGGATCAGTTCGTCTCGGTCGCAGGCCGGGCGCGCAATGAGATCGGGCGTGAGTTGGGCCTGATGGAGAAAGATACCTTCCGTTTTGCCTGGATCGTCGATTTCCCGATGTATGAGAAAACTGACGACGGCAAGATCGACTTCAGCCACAACCCCTTCTCAATGCCGCAAGGCGGGCTTGAGGCGCTGATGGGCGATCCGCTGAACGTTTACGCCTATCAGTATGATCTGGCTTGCAACGGCTATGAGCTGATCTCTGGCGGCATCCGCAACCACAAGCCCGAGATCATGTACAAGGCCTTTGAACTGGCCGGCTACCCGAACTCGGAAGTGGACAAGCGCTTTGGCGGCATGGTCAAGGCGTTCAAATACGGCGCCCCCCCACATGGTGGCTGCGCCATGGGCATCGACCGCGCTGTGATGCTGCTGGCCGATGAGCAAAACATCCGCGAGGTCATCATGTTCCCGATGAACCAACGCGCCGAAGACCTGCTGATGGGCGCGCCAAGCGAGCCGATGAACGAACAGCTGCGCGAGTTGCGCCTGCGCGTGGTGCCGAAGGATCAGTGACGCAAAAAGGGCGTGGCCGGATGACCACCGGCCTTTCACTGAACGGCGCTGGATCGGCGATCCACCGTGGCAAGGCTGCAGATATTGCCGCTAGAAGGAATGACGGAAGTGCGGCAGCGCCTCTGCACGACGTTGTGCTGTTGCAAGCGCGTCGCGCGCGGTTTTTCTCCCGCTGAGGATGTCGTGAATTTCTTCGCCAGCGATGACGATCAACTCGGCAATCCCCGGCACCGGGGGGCGCGGCCACATTCGCAAAAACCCCCGTCGCGCCATTTCATCGACGGCCAAGACCAGAGGGGAAAGCGCTGATACCTCCGGATCGCGGCTGACGCTGATGCGTGAACTCGCCAGACTGCCGTTGGTAAGATAGAGCTTTGTCGCCGATGCCGTGGTCAAGGTTTGGATGGCGCGCCAAACCTCGCTGATGCGATTGGCGGCGATATTGGCAGGAATGGCCAGAGAATAGCCCCCCATCGGGACGATGGGCCTGCCCATGGGGCCAGTCGGATGCGGGGCATAGCCGGTGGACAGATAGGCAGGCGAGGTCGGGTCTGTCTCATGGATCGGCGCAAGCAGCGAATGGGAATAGGCCATGGCGGCACGTCCCTTGGCATAGGTGCTGGCGCGGTCATACCACGCCATCTGCAAGATGCCGGGGGGAGAGACGGCCAGAAGCTCCAACAGATACTCCACCGTTTGAACAGCGGCGTCGGATTGGAACATCGGTCGCAGATTGGCCGAGGTTATGCGTTCAAAGTCAAAGCCATCAGCGGTGGGGTGGAGGTCGATGATCGGCTGACCAAAGGCGCTGAGGATCATCATGAAGGTGTGGCCCAGCGGGGTGCCGCGCCCGCCGTTCCAACTTATCCCGGCAAGCCCAGCCTTAGGGTCGTGCAGGGTCCGCGCAATGGCCAGCGTCTGTTCCACGGTGCGCGGCGGTTCTAAACCCGCGGCGGCCAAAAGGTCCTTGCGATAAACAAGGATTTCGCCCGAAACCATGATCGGCACGCCGTAATGCTTGCCTTGCCAGCAGGAACTGGCCAGCGCGTCGGGGTAGATGTCGGCTTGATCAAACCCGCCGGATTCGGTGATCATGGCATTCAGTGGCAAAAGACGGCCAGCCTCCGCCATCTCGCCGAACCACGGCAGATCGACAGCGACGATGTCATACTGCGACACGGGCCTTTGCGCGTTGGCGATGATCTCGGCGTGCAGCCGGTCAATCGAATGGGCGCGGCTTTCGATCCGGGTGCCAAGGATCATCTCGAATTGCCGCTTGAGGTTCAGCATCGCCATGAAGGTCGGATCGGCATGAACCAACACGCGCAGGCCACGACCCAAGCTCAGCTTGGTGTCCAGAACGGCTGGAGGCGGCAGCACGGCAGAGGGGGGCGCGCGGCGCGGTTTCGCGGGCGTTTCTTTGCGCAGGGTGCCGCGCATCAAGGCATCGCTGCGATAGGCAAACTGACGCCACCGCGCCAAGAGCGTGGCCGAAGGATGCAGCGAATGCGACCGCCCCGAGGCCGTCCTTTCCCGCCGCACCACCAAGCCGCGTGCCACAAGGTCGTCCATCGTCCGCAATGCCGTGCCATAGCTCAGCCCGGACGCTGCGGCGAGCGATGAGCTCGTCACCAACAGGCCATCAAAATGGTTGGCGATCAGATGTAGGACCATCCGCATCTCGCGTTGGCCGCCGCCGGGACCGAGCAGAGTTTCGGCGCCATCGTAGATCTGGGCGACAAAATCGACAAAGCGCGCCTGTTCGTCGCGGATCATCTTTTGGTCCAGGGGTGCGCCGTCGCCCAGCTCATACGGGCCTTCGGGGCGTTCACGGTCGGCGGCGCGGCGGTTGCCGCTGGTCGGCTTGGTCAAAGGCGCGCCCCCCAAAACCGTTGGCGATGGGTCCAGCCTGTCTGGAGTCCACGGTGTGCCCTGTCTATGCCACGTGGCAAAGCGGCGTCCAGACGTCCGTTTTGGACAGTGTCACCCGACTTGTCCAAATTGGACAACTTAGGCGGTTACGAGGCTTCTCCACCTTGGATAGGTTTGTCTTGTGCCCCGAACCATCACGGGGTCCACCAAGACGGGGCGCGGTCAATACCCCACGCCGGTGGTTCAAAGATCGCGGAAATTCAGCTTGGGAGGGCAGGATGAAACTTGCATTCAACACATGGGTGTACTCGGGTTTTCCGGTTTGGGTGCCGTCGTATCCGCTGGAAGAGGCCATCAAGCGTCTTGCCCGGATTGGATATGACGGGATTGAGATTGGTGCCGCAGCCCCCCATGCTTTCCCCGATTACCTGAGCAAAGACCGCCGCCGTGAAATCCGCCATGTGCTGGACGGCGAAGGCATCGCGGTGTCCAGCATGTTGCCCGCCCCCGGTGGTGGGGCGGGGTATAACGTTGCCTCGACTGACGCGCCGGAACGGGCGGCGGCAATTGAGATGTACAAGAAAGTCACAGACCTCTGCGCCGAATGGGGTGCGCCGACGCTGCTTTATGTCGCTGGTTGGCAGGTGTTCGGCACCGCACGACCCCAAGCACTGGACTGGACGACTGCGGCCTTGGCCGAGGTTGCCGATCACGCGGCAGCGGTCGGGGTGACGGTCGCGGTGGAGCCGACCTCGGCCGACAGCAACCTGATCGACTCTTGTGATGATGTCATCGCGCTGATGGACGCGGTCAATCGGCCGAATGTTGGTGCGATGTTTGACACCTACCACACGCTCTACCGCAATGAGGTGCCGACCGACTATGTCTATCGTCTGGGCAAGCGGCTTAAGCACCTCCATCTCGCCGATGTGAACCGCGAACCGCCCGGCAGTGGTGTGGTGGACTACGTCTCCCTGATCCAAGCCCTGCGGGACATCGGCTATGACGGTTATCTCGCGATGGAGATCGGCTTCAACCGGCGCAACGTGGAGCCTGACGACATGGCGCGTCGCGCCCATGCCTACCTGACATCCATTCTCTGAAACCGCGCCTCAGCCCCGTTTCGGGGCCGCGCGACACATTCAAACTGGGAGGAACGACAATGAAACGAACCCTTTGGGGCGCGCCGCTTGCGCTTGTCTTGGCGACACAGGCCGTGGCCCAGGACACCGTGGTGGTGACGCAGTGGGACCAATTCGCGCAAAGCGGCATCACCGCCGCTGGACCCGCGATGGACGAGTTGATCGCCACCTGCAAACCCGCGCTGAACGGGGCAGAAGTGCTGCGCACCATCGCCCCCTCGATCGGCATCCGCGACAGCTATCGCTTGGCTGTGTCCGCAGGTAAGACGCCGGATCTGGCCTATACGTGGCCCGCAGCCTCGGTCCTAGCGGGCTATGCGCGTGTGGGGGCGTTGGCCCCGCTGGACGACTACTACGCCAAATACGGCTGGGATCAGGTCAACGCCTTTTACAAGGGCCGCAACTCCTATGAGGGTAAGGTCTATGGCCTGCCGATGGAGCAGGACCTGATGGGGGTCTATTTCAACAAGGACCTGTTCAAGGAAAACGGCCTTGCCGTCCCGACCACCTATGCTGAATTCCAGGCGGTGGTTGAGGCGCTGAAGGCCGATGGCATCATCCCCGTCGCCTTTGGCAACCGGGATCGCTGGCCTGCAACCAACACCTTCAGCTTGATCCTTGGCCTGACCGCCGGGCGCGCGTTGGAAGAAAAGGTGTTCTTCGGTGATGAGCCTTGGACCAACCCCGCCTTCCTGCAAGCCGCGCAGACGTTCCAAGACTGGGCGAACTCTGACACTTTCCCGCGCGGCTTTAACGGTGTGGGCTATGACGAGGCGAACGCGCTGTTCCTGTCGGGTCGCGCGGCGATGACGATCACCGGCACTTGGGTCTTGCAAGACATGATCCGCGGGGCCGAATTTGATCTGGGCGTGTTCATGCTGCCGCCTTTGGCCGATGGCGTCGCCCCCGGCACGATGTGGGGCGAAGGATCGCAATGGCAGATGTCGGCGAGTGCTTCGCCCGAAGTGCGTGATGCGGCGGCGGCCTATCTGAATTGCCTCGTCTCGCCGGAAAGCCGTCAGGTCTGGGTGCAAAAGGGCTACACCGTGCCAATCGGCACCACGCCTGCCGAACTGGCGGAATGGGGCGCAAATCCCGTGGTGCAAGAGTTCTTCACCGGTGGCCTTGCGACCCCCGATTCCAATTTCTACGACCTGCACACGACCCTGCCCGAAAGCGTGACGCAGGTTCTGTATCCGGAACTGCAACGCCTTGTCGGCGGTGAAGTCACCCCCGAAGCCTTCCTGCAATCCATGCAGGCCGCATGGGAAACCGCAGGCGCGAATGGCGAGCGTTGGATCCCCTGATCCCAATCCGGCGGGTCGCGTCCAGCGACCCGCCCCCCCTTAAGGAAAGCCCTGCGAATGACCGCGCGCCCCGCCTATCTTTTCCTGCTTCCGGCGCTGTTTTTGTATGGGGCATTCGTGGTGCTTCCGATCCTGCAAGTGACCGCTTATTCGTTCTTTTCCTGGGACAACGGCATCGCGCAGGGCTTTGTCGGATTTGCCAATTATGCCCGCCTTGGGTCGGACACGGTGTTTTGGGCCGCGCTAAGCCACAATGCGATTTGGGTGGTCCTGACGTTGGCTTTTCCGTTGATGGCGGGCCTCTTGCTGGCCGCGATCTTGGCGGAGCGCGGCCCGCGCACGATCCAGATCATGAGTGCGATCTACTTCCTGCCGCGCACCATCCCGCTGGTGGTCGCCGGGATCATCTGGGGGTGGATTTATAACCCCCTGTTCGGGTTGTTGAATTACGGGCTGGATATGCTGGGTCTTGGCAACCTTGGTGGCGCGTGGCTGGCCGAGGAAAGCACGGCACTTGTGTCCCTGAACGTGGTCGGCGCTTGGACTTTCTTTGGCTTTTGCGTCGTGATCTACCTTGGGGCCATCCAATCCATCGACCCGTCGCTTTATGAGGCGGCAGAGGTCGACGGCGCCCCATGGTGGCGCAAGTTCCGCGACATCACCGTGCCGCTGCTGCGCAATTCCACATTGTTCTTGGGGCTTTACGCCGCAATCGAGGCGATGCGCTTCTTCGATCTGGTCTGGGTCACCACCCAAGGCGGCCCCGGCTACGCGACCGAGGTGCTGACAACCCATGTCTACAAGACCTTCTTTCTTGTGGGCGATTTTGGCTATGCCGCTGTCCTATCCGTGGTGCTTTTGGTCATTGTGCTGAGCCTCAGCGCAATCGCCTTCCGGCTTTTGAGGGCGAAATGACCCGCTTCACCAAGCATTCCCAGACCATCATCCTCGTGATCTTCGCGCTTTATGCGCTGGCCCCGGTTTATCTGGTGCTGCTGGCCTCGATGCGGAGCGAGGCGGATCTGTTCAACGGCCCCCTCAGCCTGCCGTGGCCGATCAACACGTCAAACTACCTGCGCGTCTGGAGTGACAGCGGATTTTCGACCTTCTTCTGGAACTCACTGAAGATATCGGTGGCGGTCACCGTGCTGGTGCTGCTGACCGCACCGTTAGCGGGATATGCTTTTGCCAAGATGCAGTTTCGGGGGCGTGAGGCGCTGTTTGCGCTGTTTCTTGCTGGTCTTGTCGTGCCCGCCCCATCCGTCATCGTGGCGCTCTACGGCAACCTTCAGACACTGGGGCTGATCGACACACATATCGGTGTCATCCTGCCGCAAGCGGCGCTGTTGATGCCCTTTGCCGTCTTCATGATGCGCACCGTGATGCAGGACGTCCCTGATGAGTTGATCGAGGCCGCCACGATGGATGGCGCAGGTCCGCTTTACGGCTTTCTGACGGTGGTGGTGCCGCTCGCGCGTCCGGGGCTGATGTCGCTGACGCTGATCGTGTTCTTGTTCTCATGGCAGGAATACCTGTTGCCGCTGGTCGTGTTGCAGACTGAGACGTTGAAAACCATCACCGTTGGCGCGGCCAGTCTGCAAGGGCGCTACGGCGTTGATTATGGTGGGATCGCCGCCGCAGGGTTGATCGCCTTTGCCCCGCTCGTCGTGCTGTTCCTGACCATGCAGCGTTCCTTTGTGCGCGGCCTGTCGGCCGGTGCCGTCAAGTGACTCCTTCAAAGAATTGAGGCCCAAAATGCCAAACATGACCGCCGTCTTTCTGCCCGGCAACAAACAGGTCGAGGTTCGCGCCGTGCCCGTGCCCGAGATTGGCCCCGATGAGGTGCTGGTGGAAATCAAAGCGTCCTGCATCTGTCGCAGCGACCTGAGCCTGTATTACGGCAACGCGGTCATTTCGGGCGGGGATTCCAACCAATTCGTCTGCGGCCATGAACCGGCAGGCATTGTCGTGCGCTGCGGTGAGGCGGTGACCGAACTTGCCGAAGGTGATAACGTTGCGGTCTATCTGGGGGTGGGCTGCGGGGCCTGTCACCACTGCCGCACCGGGCATTTCTACCTCTGCGCCAAATGGAAATGCTTGGGCTTCACGATGGACGGTGGGAACGCCGAGTTCCTGAAGGTTCCGGCGCGCAACCTGCTCAAGACGCCCAAGGGCATGTCTCATCTGGCTGCGGCCATCTCAACCGATGCCTTTGGCACCTTGTTTTCTGCCGCGCGCAAGCTGGGCGTGAACGGGCTGTCGCGGGTGGGGATCTGGGGCATGGGACCGATGGGCACGGCAGGCGTTCTGGCCACCAAGGCGATGGGGGGCCGGGTGGTGGCGCTTGACCCCATTGAGGAACGGCGGGAGTTTGCCCTGTCGCTGGGGGCGGACCTCGCGCTTGATCCCCGCGATGCGGCGGCAGCAGCACAAATCCGCGAGTTTTCGGGCGGCGAGGGGCTGACCAGCGCGATTGATTGCTCTGGCCAAAGTGTCGCGCATAACATGGCGCTGGATGCCCTCGCCCCGATGGGCAAGCTTGCGATGGTTGGTGAGGCTGCCGCGACCACGATCAAACCGAGTGAGCAGTTGATCCGCAAACAGGTGACGGTCTTTGGCTCTTGGTATTTCAGCATCAACGAATATGCCGATATCCTGCAGTTGATCCAGACGCACAACATTGATCTGGAACGATTGGCCACCCACACCTTTGCGCTGCACGAGGCGGAAACCGCCTTTCGCATGTTCGATGCCCGCGAGACCGAAAAAGCGGTGTTCGTGCGCTAAGGCGTGCGAACCCCACCCCATTTACTGCCAGCGGAGGCCCCATGTCCGATATCGCCATCACCAATCTGCGCAAAAGTTTTGGGCCCGTGGATGTGCTAAAGGGCATTGATCTGCACATCACATCCGGCGAGTTCGTTGTGTTTGTCGGCCCTTCGGGCTGCGGCAAGTCCACACTGTTACGCTCCATCGCAGGGCTCGAGTCTGTGACCTCTGGCACCATTGCCATCGACGGGCAGGTGGTGAATGACATCCCGCCGTCACAGCGCCGAATTGCGATGGTGTTTCAAACCTATGCGCTTTACCCGCATATGACCGTCGCCGAGAATATGGCCTACGCGTTGCGGATCGCCAAAATGCCCAAGGTCGAACGAGATGCTGCTGTGAGTGCAGCGGCAGAGACGTTGCATCTATCCCCCTATCTTGCACGCAAGCCCAAGGACCTGTCAGGCGGTCAACGCCAGCGGGTGGCCATCGGGCGGGCGATTGTTCGCAACCCCAAGGTATTCCTGTTCGACGAGCCGCTCTCCAACCTCGACGCCGCGCTGCGCTTGAAAATGCGGATTGAGATTTCGCGTCTGAGCGCCTCTCTCCCCGATACGACGATGATCTATGTCACCCATGATCAGGTCGAGGCGATGACGATGGCCGACCGTATCGTGGTGCTGAAAGACGGTGAGGTACAGCAGATTGGCACCCCGATGGAGCTTTACAACGCGCCGCAGTCGCTGTTCGTGGCACAATTCATCGGCTCTCCCAAGATGAACATTCTGTCGGGAGCCAAAGCGGCGGCTTTCCCCGCGCCCTATGTCGGCGTCCGGCCTGAACATCTTGAGATTGCGGGTGGTGGAGGCGGTTCCTGGACGGGGATTGCCGTGCATTCTGAAAGTCTGGGCGCAGACAGTTTCGTCTATCTGGATATCGGGGAAGAGGACCTCTTGGCGGTTCGCTTGCCTGGCACGGCACAGGTGACGGCGGGCACGACCTTATCCGTCGCGCCCAAGGCGCGGAGCTACCATCTTTTCGATGACAAGGGCCAAGCCGTCGCCGCCTAAGGGGCGGCGGCGAACAACCTGTCAGGCGAGCGTCGGTTCCAATGCTGCGGTTTGGCGCAGGGGTTTGGCGTCAATCCGGCGGCCCGTGATGGCATCGAACAGATGCGTCCGTTCTGGTGCGACATGGACCCCCACCACATCGCCCGCCGCCAGCGTTGGGCGGGCTTCGGTCACGATGCAAAAAGGGATATCCTCAAACAACAGGTTGCACAGACGCGCCGCGCCCAATTCCTCGATCATATCCACCTTTGCGTCAAACAGGCCCCGTCCCGGCGTAACCAACTCGGCCTGTTCGGGGCGCACCCCGATCTGGACCACCAACCCGTCGGTGCATTCCACCGCCGAGGACACCGCCAAGAACGCTCCATTCTCCAGCAACACCCCGCGCCGCGCGGCATCATACTGTCCGGGTAGGAAGTTCATCGCCGGACTGCCGATGAAGCCCGCCACATAAAGCGAGGCCGGGCTGTCATAAACCTCTGCCGGGGTGCCGATCTGTTCGATGGTGCCCTTGTTCATCACCACCAGACGGTCGGCCAAGGTCATGCCCTCTTGCTGGTCATGGGTGACAAAGACGCTGGTCGCGCCGATGCGGTTGTGAATCTTGCGGATTTCGTGGCGCATCTGCACCCGCAATTTGGCATCAAGGTTTGACAGGGGTTCGTCAAACAAGAACACTTTCGGTTCGCGGATGATCGCGCGGGCCATCGCCACACGTTGGCGCTGGCCGCCGGACAGTTGCCCCGGCCTGCGGTCCAGAAACTCGCCCAAGCCCACCGATTCCGCCGTGGCCTTGATACGTGCCAGACGTTCGGCTTTTGGCACGCCTGCGACCTTCAGCGCGTAGCCGATGTTTTCGGACACCGTCATATGCGGGTAAAGTGCGTAATTCTGGAACACCATCGCACAGCCGCGTTCGCGGGGTTCCAGCGCGTTGACCACGGTGCCCGCGATCTCAATCTCGCCTGCAGTGATATCTTCCAGCCCGGCGATCATCCGCAAAAGCGAGGATTTGCCGCAGCCCGACGGGCCAAGGATGACGACGAATTCACCATTTGCGATATGCAGGTCAATGCCTTGCATGATGGTGGTCTGCCCGTAGGTCTTGGCAGCTTTGCGGATGCGGATTTCGGCCATTTTCTATC
>JAIYDR010000133.1 GCA_027487395.1 Rhodobacter sp.
CCCGCCTGCATGCCGGCCAGAAACGCCACCCCCAGCGCAGTGGTTTCCGTCACCACCGGCCGGTCGACAGGCGCGCCCAGGATATCGGACAGGAACTGCATCGCCCAATCGCTGGCGGTCATGCCACCATCGACGCGCAATACACCATCGGCGGCAGCACCCCAGTCAGAGCGCATCGCCTCCAGCAGATCCCGCGTCTGGTAGCCCACACTTTCCAGCGCCGCCTTTGCCAGTTCCGCAGGGCCAGAGTTGCGGGTCAGGCCAAACACCGCCCCCCGACACTCTGGCCGCCAATAGGGCGCGCCAAGGCCGGTGAAGGCGGGGACAAGCACCACGTCCTGCGTCGGATCGGCCTGATCGGCAAGGGGCTGGGTCTCCTTCGCCTCCCGGATGATTTTCAGCCCGTCGCGCAGCCATTGCACCACGGCCCCGGCGATGAAGATCGACCCTTCCAGCGCATAGGTGGTCTGGCCGTTCAGACGGTAAGCGATGGTGGTCAGCAGGCGGTTCTTTGACGGCACCATGTCCGTCCCCGTGTTCAGCAGGGCAAAGCAGCCCGTGCCATAGGTGGATTTCATCATCCCCGGCACAAAGCACGCCTGCCCAACCGTCGCCGCCTGTTGGTCCCCCGCCACGCCAAGGATCGGGATTGCACGACCGAAGAGGTCAGGCCGCGTGACGCCGTAATCGGCGGCGCAATCCTTGACCTCTGGCAGGATCGCCATCGGGATGTCGAGCAGGGCGCAAATCTCGGCATCCCATTCATTCTTGGCGATGTTATAGATCAGCGTCCGCGCGGCATTGGTGGCGTCCGTCGCATGGACGCGGCCACCGGTCAGTTTCCAGATCAGGAAGCTATCGACGGTGCCAAAGGCCAACTCGCCCTTGGCCGCGCGGTCGCGGGCACCGGGGATGTGATCCAGCAGCCATTTGATCTTGGTGCCCGAGAAGTAGGGGTCGAGCAGCAACCCCGTCCGCGCCGTGATCATCGGCTCATGCCCTGCCGCCCGCAACGCATCGCAGGTGTCCGCCGTGCGGCGGTCTTGCCAGACGATGGCGCGGTGGATCGGCTCGCCCGTCGCGCGGTCCCAGATCAGCACGGTTTCGCGCTGGTTGGTGATGCCGATGGCGGCGATGCTGTCTGCACTGATGCCGGCCTTTTCTATCGCGGCGCGGGCGGTCCCGGCGACCGTTTCCCACAGGTCGGACGGGTCATGCTCCACCCAGCCCGATTGCGGGTAGTGCTGCGGGAATTCTTCCTGCGCCGAGGCGACGACACGCAAATCGGCATCAAAGAGGATGCTGCGCGAAGAGGTGGTGCCTTGGTCAATGGCAAGGATATGGCTCATTCCGTCCCCCCGGGCGGTTTTTCTGTCTGGCACAAAGATTGGCCTGCGATAGGGCAGGGGGGCAAGCCCCTCCGTTCAAGCCCCTGAAATCTTTGTGCAAGAGAGAAAAAGGGGCGGCGCGGGTTACGCACCGCCCCCCAGTTTCAAAAGGCTGGATCAGCCTTTCTGCCAGGACTTGATCAGCTCGTCATACGAGATGGTCTCGCCTGCGGGCTTTTCGTTTTCCAGCGGGCCGACCGGCGAACCGGGCTGGTCGATCCAATACTGGGCGTCCTGCACTTCGTTCATCTTCGGGCCGATGTCGCCCTGAACGCCTGCACGCTCCAGACGCTCCAGCACTTTTTCCTGCTCTTCACACAGGGCATCCAGCGCTTCTTGCGGGGTCTTGGCACCCGACATGGCGTCGCCGATGTTCTGCCACCACAGCTGCGCCAGCTTCGGATAGTCCGGAACGTTGGTGCCGGTAGGCGACCACTGAACACGGGCGGGCGAGCGGTAGAATTCGATCAGGCCACCCAGCTTGGGCGCGCGATCGGTGAAGGACTGGTGCTGGATGGTGGATTCGCGGATGAAGGTCAGGCCCACATGGGACTTCTTCACGTCCACGGTTTTCGAGGTCACGAATTGCGCATAAAGCCAAGCGGCCTGTGCGCGATCCACCGGGGTGGACTTCATCAGCGTCCAGGAACCGGCGTCCTGATAGCCGACCTTCATGCCGTCCTGCCAGTAGGCGCCGTGCGGCGAGGGGGCCATGCGCCACTTCGGCGTGCCATCCTCGTTCATCACGGGCAGACCTTCCTTGACCATATCGGCGGTAAAGGCGGTGTACCAGAACATCTGTTGGGCGATGGACCCTTGCGCCGGGACGGGGCCCGCTTCGCCGAAGGTCATGCCCTGCGCTTCTGGCGGGGTGTACTTCTGCAGCCAGTCGATGGCCTTGGTGACGGCATAGACCGCCGCCGCATCGTTGGTTGCCCCACCGCGCGTGACGCACGACCCGACAGGACGCGAGTTTTCGTCAACGCGGATGCCCCATTCGTCAACCGGCAGACCGTTGGGTTCGCCCACGTCGCTCATGCCAGCCATCGACATCCAAGCGTCGGTGTAGCGCCAGCCAAGCGACGGGTCTTTCTTGCCGTAGTCCATGTTGCCATAGACGCCGGTGGCCGGGCCACCTGCATAGGACATGTCGCGGCCGGTGAAGAACTCGGCGATGTCCTCATAGGCCGACCAGTTGACCGGAACGCCAAGGTCATAGCCATACTTGGCCTTGAAGTCGTCCTTGGTTTTCTGATCGTTGAACCAGTCGTAGCGGAACCAGTAAAGGTTCGCGAACTGCTGGTCGGGAAGCTGATAGAGCTTGCCATCCGGCGCGGTGGTGAACTTCGTGCCGATGAAGTCAGCGACATCGAGGTTCGGGTTGGTGACGGACGCGCCTTCGCCTGCCATCCAGTCGGTCAGGTTGCGGGCCTGCTGATAGCGCCAGTGGGTGCCGATCAGGTCATAGTCGTTGATGTAGGCGTCATAGATGTTCTCGCCCGACTGCATTTGCGTTTGCAGCTTTTCGACCACATCGCCTTCGCCGATCAGGTCATGGGTGACCTTGATGCCGGTGATGGCGGTAAAGGCCGGGGCCAGAACCTTGGCTTCATATTCATGCGTGGTGATGGTTTCCGACACCACCTTGATGTCCATGCCGGCAAAGGGCGCTGCCGCATCGACGAACCACTGCATTTCGGCTTCCTGATCCGCACGCGACAGCGTGGAGAGATCACCGATTTCGGCATCGAGGAAGGCTTTCGCCGCCTCCATATCCGCCCACGCCGGAGCGCCAAGGGCCATCAAGGCCAAGGCGACGGCGGTAGAGGTGGAACGCAATTTCATTCTGTCTCCTCCCAGATTGTTTAGTCTTGTCGTTCTGATCCGGGGCGACCCTCCTCGACCGCCCCGCCCGTCGTATCCGTCCATGTCTAGACCCAGCGGAACACCGCTGCGGCATAGACAAGACAGCAGATCAGCGCGCCCCAAAGTGGCGCACCGAAGAAAAAGAGCCAGCCCACACAGAGGAAGGCAGAGCCCAAGAGCGTGATGAACAGCCGATCCCCGCGCGTGGTTTCAATGCGCAGCACGCCACGGCGTGGGGTTTCGGGATAGCGGATCGCCAGCAGCGTCATCAGGATGAGCAGACAGGCGATGACATAAAAGAACAGCGCCACCGGAAAGGTCCAGGCCATCCAGCCGCCTTGGGACAGGGGGCCGAACCAGTCGATCCCGTCTTCGTTCCGTGGCGTAGAGGCGACCAACGCGGCAAGGATGGCGGCAAGAATGCCCCCGGTGACCAGATAGACGGTGGTCCAGCGTGTTGCGGTCATTACACCCTCCCCAGGGCGAAGCCCTTGGCGATGTAGTTGCGGACGAAGTAGATCACCAAGGCGCCGGGGATGATGGTCAAAACCCCTGCCGCCGCCAACACGCCCCAATCCATGCCCGAAGCGGATACCGTGCGGGTCATGGTGGCGGCGATGGGCTTGGCGTTGACCGATGTCAGCGTGCGCGACAGCAGCAATTCCACCCATGAGAACATGAAGCAAAAGAACGCCGCGACGCCGATGCCCGATGCGATCAAGGGCATGAAGATCTTCACGAAAAACCGCCCAAAGCTGTAGCCGTCCAGGTAGGCGGTCTCGTCGATTTCCTTCGGCACACCGCGCATGAAGCCTTCAAGGATCCAGACCGCCAAGGGCACGTTGAACAGGCAATGTGCCAGCGCCACCGCGATATGCGTGTCAAACAGCCCGACCGATGAGTAAAGCTGAAAGAAGGGCAGGGCAAACACCGCAGGCGGGGCCATCCGGTTCGTCAGGAGCCAGAAAAACAGATGCTTGTCGCCCATAAAGCTGTAGCGGCTGAAGGCATAGGCCGCGGGCAGCGCCACCGTCAGAGAAATCACCACGTTCATCGTGACGTAGATGATCGAGTTGACATAGCCCATGTACCAGCTTGGGTCGGTCAGGATCGTCACATAGTTCTGAAACGTCAGATCGGTCGGAAACAGCGTGAAGGTTGAGGTGATTTCCTGATTGGTCTTCAGGCTCATGTTCAAAAGCCAGTAGATCGGCACCAGCAGGAACAGGATGTACAGCGTCATCACAAGGGCGGAACCGCGCAGCCGCATCTTAGCGTCCCTCCTCTTTGTCCAGATTGGTCATCACGGTGTAGAAGACCCAACTGACCAGCAGGATCACCAGGAAATACATGATCGAGAAGGCCGCCGCAGGGCCAAGGTCGAACTGTCCAACCGCCATCTTCACAAGGTCAATCGACAGGAAGGTGGTCGAATTGCCCGGACCGCCGCCGGTGACGACGAAAGGCTCGGTATAGATCATGAAACTGTCCATGAAGCGCAAGAGAACCGCGATCAGCAGCACGCCTTGCATCTTTGGAAGTTCGATATAGCGGAACACGGCCCAACGGCTGGCCTGATCCACCCGCGCCGCCTGGTAATAGGCGTTGGGGATGGATTGTAGACCCGCATAGCACAGCAGCGCAATCAACGAGGTCCAGTGCCAGACATCCATGACGACAACGGTGATCCAGGCATCCAAGGGGTCGTTGGTGTAGTTATAGTCAATCCCCAACTCGGCCAGATAATGGCCGAGCAGACCGATATCGACCCGCCCGAAAATCTGCCAGATCGTGCCCACAACGTTGAACGGGATCAGCAGCGGCAGCGCCATCAGCACAAGGCACAGTGACGCCCAAGCCCCCGACTTCGGCATGTTCAGCGCGATGTAGATGCCAAGCGGCACCTCAATCGCCAGAATGATGGCGGAAAACAGGATTTGCCGTCCCAACGCTTCATGCAGGCGGTCAGAGGTCACCATTTCCTCGAACCATTCCAGCCCGACCCAGAAGAAATCATTGTTTCCAAAGGTGTCGTTGACCGAATAGTTCACCACCGTCATCAGCGGCAGGATGGCCGAGAATGCCACCACCACCAAGACTGGCAGCACCAGAAACCACGCCTTGTTGTTCTGAGTCTTGTCCATCAGACGGCCCCCCCGGTCACGCGCCAGTCATCGGCATAGACGCCGATCCGGTCGGGCGCGAAACTGATGTGGGTTAGCTCGGCACCAACCGGCATGCCTTCGGGCGCGATGACGTTGACGGTTTGTCCTGCCACGTCGCCTCGAATGATGCGATGGCGACCGACATCCTCGACCCGCCGCAATGTGAAGGGCAGGCCCGCGCCATTGGTCAGAGTGGCATATTCCGGGCGGATGCCGATCTGCACCCGGCCCTTGGGCGGCGCATAGCTTGCCCCCAACGCGATCTCTGTCCCGGCCACCATGGCGCGGTTGCCCTGTACCGTTGCAGGCAAAAGGTTCATCCCCGGTGAGCCGATGAAATAGCCCACAAAAGTATGCGCCGGGGTTTCGAACAATTCCTCGGGCGTGCCCATCTGCACCACGCGACCGTCGTACATCACCACCACTTTATCGGCGAAGGTCAGCGCTTCGGTCTGGTCATGGGTAACGTAGATCATGGTGTGACCAAATTCGCGGTGCAGTTGCTTCAACTGCGTGCGCAATTCCCACTTCATATGCGGGTCGATCACCGTCAGCGGTTCGTCAAACAGGATGGCGTTCACATCCTCACGCACCATGCCGCGACCAAGGCTGATCTTTTGCTTGGCATCCGCCGTCAGACCGCGCGCCTTGCGGTCCAGCGTCGCCTCCATTCCGATCATCGCCGCGATCTGGCCGACGCGCGCCTTGATATAGGCGGCATCCATCCCACGATTGCGCAAGGGGAAGGCCAGGTTTTCGCGCACGGTCATGGTGTCATAGACCACCGGGAACTGGAACACCTGCGCGATGTTGCGCGCGGTCGTCTCGGCTTCGGTCACATCCTGATCGCCAAACAGCACCCGCCCCTGCGACGGGCGCAGGAGGCCCGAGATGATATTGAGCAAGGTGGTCTTGCCGCAGCCCGACGAGCCCAGCAGCGCATAGGCCCCGCCATTCTGCCAGACATGGTCCATTTCCTTCAGCGCATAGTCCGACTCCGCCTTGGGTTGGGCCATGTAGCTGTGCGCAAGGTTCTTCAGCGTGATCTGGGCCATCAGGCGGCCTCGGCATAGGGGGCCGGCGCGACGAGGTGCCCGGCGGGATCAAAGAGATAGACATGCGCAGGGTCAAGCCAGACGCTGATGTTTGCGCCCGGCGTCAGGTCATGCACGCCATGCACCAAACCGACCCAGCGTTGCCCGCCATGAGTCAGGTGCAAGAAGGTCTCAGACCCGGTGATTTCGGTCACGCTAAGGCTGCAATGCAATTCCAGCGCCGTTCCTGAATGTGCGTTCAGGTGCAGGTGATTGGCCCGGAAACCCGCGCGGTATTGGCCATCGGGCAAACCGGCCAACGCACCCTCTGCCGGGGCCGTCAAGGCATCGCCAAAGCTGATCCGCCCCCCCACTTTGCGGCAGTCGATGAAATTCATTGGCGGATCGCTGAACACCCGCGCCGTGGTGGCATCGGCGGGTTGGCGATAGACCTGCGTCGTGGGGCCGAATTGCGTGACTCGGCCTTCCCACAGCGTGGCGGTATTGCCGCCCAGCAGCAGCGCCTCTTCCGGCTCAGTCGTGGCATAGACGAAGATCGCGCCCGAGGCTTCAAAGATGCGCGGGATTTCGGCGCGCAATTCCTCGCGCAGCTTGTAATCAAGGTTCGCCAGCGGTTCATCCAGCAGCACCAACCCCGCCTCTTTCACCAAAGCGCGGGCAAGCGCGCAGCGCTGTTGCTGGCCGCCCGACAGTTCCAGCGGTTTGCGCCCCAGCATCGGTGTCAGCTTCAGCATCTCGGCGGTGGATTTCACGGCGCGGTCAATCTCGGCCGCGGTTTTGCCCATCAGGCGCAGGGGCGAGGCGATGTTGTCATAGACGCTCATCGCCGGGTAATTGATGAATTGCTGATAGACCATCGCCACCTTGCGATCCTGCACGCGCTGGCCAGTCACGTCCTGCCCATGCCACATCACCCGGCCCGTGGTCGGCACATCAAGCCCCGCCATCACACGCATCAGCGAGGTTTTCCCCGACAGCGTGGGGCCAAGCAGCACGTTCATCGTGCCCTTTTCCAGCGTCAGAGTCGTGGGCTGGATATGCACCTGCCCCTTTACCACCCGACTGACTGACTGAAGCTCCAGCGCCATTGTCCCCCCTCACTCTGCCGCCGGGCTAAGCGCCCTGTTGTCTGCTTCGGTCATAAAGCCATCCAATACTGCGACTTGATCGGAACTCAGCCGCAAGCCCAGTTTCGTGCGCCGCCAGACCACATCCTCGGCCCGCCGTGCGAATTCGTGGCGCATCAGCCAGCGCACCTCAGCCTCGGTCAAGGTGGCCCCGAAGTCGCGGCCCAGATCGGCGGCGGTCTTAGCGCCAGCCAGAAGGGCAGGGGCCTCTGCCCCATAAGCCCGCACCAGACGCGCAGCCCAAACGGGCGTCAGGAACGGATGATCCGCCAGAATCTTTGCCACCAGCGCCGCCACGCCATCATGCGGGAAGTTCCCACCCGGCAAGGGCGCGCGGGCGGTCCATTGGCCCTTGGCCTGCGGAAAGAACGGCGACAGTTTTTCCAGCGCCGATTCTGCCAGACGGCGATAGGTGGTGATCTTGCCGCCAAAGACATTCAGCAGCGGCGCACCACCCGTGGTGTCCAAAGAGAGCACATAATCCCGCGTCGCCGCCGTCGCCGATTTCGCGCCGTCATTGTACAGCGGCCGCACCCCGGCGTAGGTCCAGACAACATCATCCTTCGTCACCGGTTTGGCGAAATACTGGCTGGCAAAGGCCAGCAGGTAATCGCGTTCCTCATCCGTGCAGCGCACATCGCCGGGGGCGGCCTGATGGTCCTTGTCAGTGGTGCCGATCAGGGTGAAGTCCTGCTCATAGGGGATGGCAAAGATGATCCGTCCATCGGTCCCCTGAAAGAAATAGCAGCGGTCGTGATCGTAAAGCTTCTTCGTCACGATATGCGATCCGCGCACCAGACGGACCCCTTCGGTCGAGTTGATGCGCGCCACGTTCGCGATCACATCCCCGACCCAAGGCCCGCCCGCATTGACCAGAGCGCGCGCGCGGTGGGTGTGCCGTCCATCCGGACCATCCACCGTCACCTGCCACATCCCATCCTGCCGCGCGGCACTGACCACGCGGGTCCGGGTCATCACCCGCGCACCATGCTCTGCCGCATCCCGTGCGTTCAGGGATACCAGCTTGGCATCCTCAACCCAGCAATCGGAATACTCATAGGCGTGCTGAAACCGCTTTTGCAGCGGTCTACCCGCCGCGTCGCGCGTCAAATCCAGCGTCCGCGTCGCGGGCAGGATCTTGCGCCCGCCCAACGTGTCATAAAGGAACAGCCCCAGTCGGATCAGCCACGCCGGACGCCGCCCCTTCATCCACGGCATCACCTTTGACAGCAGCCGACTGGTCGGCGTGTCGCTTTCAAAGCGCATCTCGGGGTGCCACGGCAGCACAAAGCGCATCGGCCAACTGATATGCGGCATGGCGACCAGCAGGGTTTCGCGTTCCTCCAGCGCCTCACGCACCAGACGGAATTCAAAATACTCCAGATAGCGCAGCCCGCCGTGGAACAGCTTGGTCGAGGCCGAGGATGTCGCCTGCGCCAGATCGCCCTGTTCGGCCAAGGCCACGCTCAGCCCACGGCCCACCGCGTCACGGGCGATGCCGCATCCATTGATGCCTCCCCCGATGATGAAGAGATCAACCTCTTCCGCTTGCGCGCCCATAGCTTCGGCCTCCCGTCCGCGACTCAATGCCTAGCCCATGCAGGGCGCGTTGGTCAAAGAAAATTGTTCGGTTGTGTTCGGTTGTTACAAAAGCGAACATCCGCGCTGGAAATACACCCCAATGGGTTGCAAGATAAGGGCAAATCTTCAAGAACGCGCAGAAACGCGCCGCAGCGCGGCATGGCCGCTTTGCGGGTGCAGCATGCTTTCCACCTTGCGCCAAGGGGCCTGTTCACGGCAATTTCCGCTGGAAAGGCGAAGGAAAACGACCCGATGGCGCTGAGTTTCCGGCAGAACGAAATCCTCGACATCGCGCGGACCGAAGGCCGTGTGGTGGTCGAAGATTTGGCCCAACGCTTTGACGTCACCCTGCAAACCATCCGCCGCGATCTGACCGAGCTTTCCGACATGGGCCATCTGGACCGCGTCCACGGCGGGGCGGTGCTGCGGACAGGGGTGGTCAACCTCGCCTATGAACAGCGCCGCCACATGAATGACGCCGCCAAGGCGGCCATCGCGCGGGCCTGTGCGGCGGCGATCCCGGAAAACTGCTCGCTCATCCTGAACCTTGGCACCACGACCGAGGCTGTGGCGCGTGAGCTGATTCACCACCGCAACATCACGGTTGTGACCAACAACATGAACGTCGCCAACATCCTGACCGCCAATCCGGGCTGCGAGGTGATGGTGGCCGGTGGTGCCCTGCGCCGATCCGATGGCGGGCTGGTGGGGGAGTTGACGACGCAGTTCTTTGAACAGTTCAAAGTCGATTACGCCGTGATCGGGGCATCGGCGTTGGACCGCGACGGGGATTTGCTGGACTTTGACCTCGCCGAAGTGCGGGTGTCCAAAACCATCATCCGCCGCGCGCGAAAAACCTTCCTCGTCTGCGACCACTCCAAAATCGACCGCTCCGCCCCCGCGCGTCTGGCCTCCTTGTCCGAGCTGACCTGCTTTTTCACCGACCTGCCTTTGCCGGAAGAGCTTGACCGCAAGTGCCGCGATTGGGGCGTGCAGGTGGTGGTGGCGGGATGAGGGTGTCTTTTCTGTCTTTGGGGGCTGGCCGCATGAGAGACCAAGCAGAGTTGATTGGCAGTCCTGCCGTTAAGCGTTCGATTGCAGCTTTGGCGTGTTGGTGACGGTTCGCAACGAATTGCCCCGGCTTTGGTGGCGCCTTGTTTGGTGGCTTGGAAAGCGAGAAGGACCAGATGCCCGTCGGGCACTGCTGACCAAAACCGTACCAGCAGGCATCTTGTGATTTCAGCACCCTAGCTGAAGGCCATGTAATGACCTGAGGCGCGGACCGACGAGGCCTTAAGCCGGCCTCCGTTCGCACGGCACGCATGCGCCGGGGATCATTGACGGATCAATTTGATCCAAAGTTTGCGGGGCCAATACCCTATGGCGACGCTGTAGCCCTTGCCCGCTGCGCCTGTTGATTGACGGCGCCAACGCCAAGGTCAGGGGTGCCGGTCGCGTTGAGAACCCACACGCGCTGGCAGGGGGCGGCCAACACCAGTTTCCGCGCCTTTGCCATAGCAACGGCATCCGGAGACGAGCCGCCC
>JAIYDR010000011.1 GCA_027487395.1 Rhodobacter sp.
CGCACGGTCATCAGGTTTCGGGATTGCTCAATCCCGGTGCGGATCGTGGTCGGCCCGAAGAATTTGTTCGACGCGTTCTTGGGCGTCCACAGCCCTTGGGCCGTTTCCACCTCGATCGGCGCGTCGATTACGATGGTGCCGGGGGTGAAGCCGCTGTCCAAGGCCGCCGCATAGACAAAGGGATTGAAGCTGGACCCTGGCTGGCGCGTCGCCTGTGTGGCGCGGTTGAACACGGTGTCTTGGTAGCTGAACCCGCCCTGCATCGCCACCACGCGGCCGGTGAACACGTCCATCGCGGCGAAAGCGCCCTGCACTTCGGGCACTTGGCGCAGGGTCCAGCGGATGAAACTGCCGTCGTCATCCGAGGTCATCTGCCGCACCAGAACCACATCGCCGACGTCGACCAGATCCCCGGCCACCCGTGCGCGATCCGCCAGCGATCCGTCGTCGCGGCGTTTGCGCGCCCAATCGACATCTTCCGCCGGAATCCAATGGCCGTCAGAGTCATCCTCGACCCCTTCGATGCCGATGCGCGCGTCGCGTTCGCCGACCTCCAGCACCACGGCCGGTGACCAACCTTCGATGTCGCGCGGCACCTCTATTTCGGCCAAGGCCTCGCGCCAGTCGGCCAGTCTCTCCACCGGGAGGCTCTTGCGCGTGCCGCGCCAGACGCCAAGGCCCCGGTCATAATCCTCAAGCCCCTTGCGCAAGGCGCGGGCGGCCTCGGCTTGCAACTCGGGATCCACCGTGGCGCGGATCGAAAGGCCACCGGCAAAGAATTCCTCTTCGCCAAAGGTGCCGGACAATTGCCGCCGGATTTCGTCGGTGAAATAGCTGCGCGGCGGCATGGTGGCGCGGAAGGGCTGATAATCGCCGTTCAGCACGCTCAACAAGGGCGTCGACGCCTCTGCGGTGGCGACCTCAGGCGTGATATAGCCATCCTCGGCCATGCGGTTCAGCACATAAGCGCGGCGCTCAATCGACTTTTCCTTGTTCCGCACGGGGTGCAGGTCGGACGGGGCTTTGGGCAGGGTGGCCAGATAGGCCGCTTCCGCAGGGGTCAAGGCATCCAGCGATTTGTTGAAATAGGTCTGGGCGGCTGCAGCGACGCCATAGCTGTTCTGGCCGAGAAAAATCTCATTCATGTAAAGCTCAAGGATTTTGTCCTTGGAGAGGGTTTCTTCCAACCGCGTCGCCAGGATGATTTCCTTGATCTTCCGCTCGGCCGAGCGATCCCCGGACAACAGAAAATTCTTCATCACCTGCTGCGTGATGGTCGAAGCCCCCCGCACATCCCGCCCGCGCGACAGCAAAGCATCGCGCCCGGCGGCGATCATGCCGGTCACGTCATAGCCGTGGTGGGTGTAGAAATTCTTATCCTCGGCGCTGATGAAAGCGTGTTTGACCAGATCGGGGATATCCTCGATCGGGACGAACAGACGGCGCTCTTTGGCGAATTCGTCAATGATGCGGCCTTCGGTCGAATAGATGCGGCTGATCGTCGGCGGGGCGTATTGCGCCAGACTTTCATGTGAGGGCAAGTCGCGCGAATACATGAAGAAAATCGCGCCAACCGTCAGCGCAGCAAAGAAAATGCCCAGCGTCAAAGCTGTGAAGATAGCGCCGAAAAACGACCCGATGACCCTAAGCACGCCCTACCCCGCTGGTGCCGACCAAGTGTCGGCCAATGCTGGAAACCACAGACAGGGCTGCGGGTCCGCCAAGGCTTCGCCGCACAACAGGCCCCCGCCCGCGCGGGACTTATACACGCGTGCGGCGGCTAAGGCAAAACGATGGCGTGAGGCGGGCCATTCCCCGCCCGTCCTGATCCGGCATCAGTTCTTTCGCAGCGCCGACAAGGCGTCTTCATCGCGTGCCCAAGCCGCCAAACCCGCGCGGATCCCTTCGGCAAATACAGTCCGCCATGCCGGATCAACCAAGCGCGCCAGATCATCGGCAGAGGATAGAAACCCCACCTCGATCAGCACAGACGGAATATCCGGCGACTTCAGCACCGAGAAATCGGCCTGCTGGATCGGGTGGCGGTGCATCTTGATCCCCGCCTCCTGCAAAGCGGTTTGCAAGGTTGCGGCCAAACGGTCGATGCGCGGATCGGTCTCGGTCCGCGCCATATCCATCAGTACCGTCGCCACCAGATCATCCTGTTCGGTCAAGTCCACCCCAGACAGCAAATCATCGCGATCATGCCGTTCGGCCAAAGCGCGCGAGGCCTCATCACTGGCATCCTCGGACAGACGATAGATCGTGGCCCCTACCGCTTCGCCTTCGGCAATGGCATCGGCGTGGAGCGAGATGAACACCTGCGCGCCCGCCGCACGGGCAATTGTGGTACGGGTTTCCAAAGGAACAAAGACATCTTCTTCGCGCGTCATGACCACGCTGAAATTGCCATCGCGCAACAGGGTTTCCTTCAACTCGCGCGCAAAGGTCAACATCAAGGCGGCCTCGGTCTGGCCATCGCGTTCGGCGCCCGGATCAATGCCGCCATGACCGGGATCCAGCACCACGACGAACGGAGCATCGCCGCGTTTGGGCGGTGCCGGCATTTGCGCCGGACGCGGCAACGCCCAAGACTCGGGCTCTGGCGCTGCGGCGGCACGGGCGAACGCGGCCTGCGAGGTGGGGAGTAGTCGGACCTGCACCTGTGTCGTCGGATCGGTGGTCATCGCAGCGGTCTGCACGGCGTAAGGACCGTCCAACTCCAACACCAGCCGCGACCAACCCGGACGAAACACCCCGGCGCGCAGGTCCTTGACCATCGGTGCCATGCGCGGCATGGCGTCAAGGCCGGTCCAATCCACCTCACGGAAATCCATGACCAATCGCGGTGGGTTGTCCAAAAGCCGCACCCGCCACGGGATGGGCTGCGACAATCCCAGCGTGACGGTGAGACCGGTTTCATCCGCCGTCACGCCAGAACGTGCCGCCTCCAACCGCGCCAAAGCCGACAACTCTTGCGCAGGGGCCTGCAAGCCAAGGGTCGCAAAGACCAGCACCAGAACCGACAGCAAAGCGCGCATTTCGCCCCCCCATTTTGCCCAACTATCCCGCGCCGGGGCGGGAAAGGCAAATCAACTGGGTGGGGGTCGATCATCTGGCCAAGAGCGCAAGGCCAGTCCAATCAGTCTGGGGGACTGTTTGCAGATGCCGTCAGAGGTCCGCGCGCGACCCGCCGGGGTGGGCGCTTCATGCGCACGCCGCCGCCTTTTGAAATTGTGGGGGGCGGGGCGTGCGCGGACCGGGACTTTGAGTCCGGTCCGGTCTCCGGCGTTGCGACACAAAGGGCTCAGGCTTCACCGCCCCGCCATGAACGCCTGCAACCGCGCCAACCCCTCGGCGATATCCGCCGTTGCGCGCGCATAGGAAAACCGCAAGGTTCGCCCGCCGCGCACGGGGTCAAAGTCCAGCCCCGGCGTCACGGCCACGCCTGCGCCGTGCAGGATCTCGGCGGCGAAGGACAGCGAATCTGCGGTCAGGTCGGAGACATCGGCATAGATGTAGAACGCCCCATCCGGTGGCGCGATCTTGGTGAAACCCGCTTTTGGCAGCCCCTCCAGCATCAGGCGGCGGTTCTCGGCATAGGTGGCGCGGTTGGCCTCAAGCTCCTCAATGCAGTCCAAAGCCGCCAAAGCGGCAATTTGGCTGGCATGGGGCGGGCAGATGAACATGTTCTGCGCCAGACGCTCAACGGTGCGGATGTGATCCTCTGGCACCACCATCCAGCCGATGCGCCAACCGGTCATCGAGAAATACTTGGAAAAGCTGTTGATGACATGGACATCATTGCCCACTTCCAGCGCCGAGACCGCGCGGTCGCCGTAATGCAGCCCGTGGTAAATCTCATCCGAGATAAAGGCGATGTCCCGCCCCCGCGCCGCCTGCATCAACGCAGTAAGCCGCGCGTGATCCAGCATCGTCCCCGATGGATTGCCGGGAGAGGCGACGATCAACCCCTGCAAATCCACCCCGGCGAAATCGGCGGGCACGGGTTGTAGGCGGTTTTCTGGGGCCGTCGGCAGGCCAACCGGCGTCAGCGACAAGGCGCGCAGAATCTGGCGATAACTGGGATAGCCCGGCTCGCTCAAGCCCACCCGGTCCCCGGCATCAAACAGCGTGGTGAAGGACAACAGAAACGCCGCCGAGGAACCTGCCGTCACCACCACCCGATCCGGGTTCAGATCGACGCCATACCAACGGCGATAGAGCGCCGCGATCCCGGCGCGCAGCTCTGGCAGGCCAAGGGCGACGGTATAGCCCAAAGGACCGGCCTCCATCGCCCGTGCCAGCGCCTTGCGCGCCCCCGCAGGTGCAGGCGTGCCGGGTTGGCCGACCTCCATATGGATCACCGACCGCCCCTGCGCCTCCAACGCGCGGGCCTGCTCCATCACATCCATCACGATGAAGGGATCGACCTGACCGCGCCTTGAACTTCGCATCTGCCTGCCCCTATGCTGTGGCTCTCTTTCCCGTGACCTCGCCTGTCTGTGGCGGCAGGTCAAGCCAGCCGGAGCTGCCGATGCGATTTGCCTTGCCCACCCTGTTGTCTGCCGCCCTGCTGGCCGCGCCTGCTATGGCCTTTGACATCACCAACATGACCGAGGCCGAACGCACGGCCTTCAATCAAGCGGTGCGCGACTATCTGGTGGCCAACCCCGATGTGCTGATCGAGTCCTATGCCACCCTGCAACGGCAAGAAGAGGCAGCAAAGGCCGATCAAGAGACGCAGATGCTGGCCGACAATCACGACAGCATTTTCAACGACCCGAATTCATGGGTGGGCGGCAACCCTGAGGGCGATATCACGGTGGTCGAATTCATCGACTACCGCTGTGGCTATTGCCGCAAGGCCTGGGAAGAAGTGGATCAACTGATCAGAACGGATGGCAATATCCGCTTTGTGCTCAAGGAATTCCCGATCCTTGGCGATCAATCCGTGCTGGCGTCGCGCTTTGCGATCGCCGTTCGGATGCTGCATGGCGATGAGGCCTATAGCAAAACCCATGACGCCCTGCTGACGATGCGCGCCGATACGACGCCGGAAACGCTGACGCGGCTGGCGGGGGAGTTGGGTTTTGATCCCGGCCCATTGGCGGAAAAGATGAACAGCGATGAGGTGGCGGCTGTCATCGCCGCCAATCACCAACTGGGCAATGCGTTAGAGGTGAGCGGGACGCCCACCTTTGTCGTCGGTGGGACCTTGGTCCGGGGGTATCTGCCCCTGGAAGGCATGCAGCAAGTCGTAGCCGAGGCGCGGGATAAGGCGGGGTGAGCCTAACGCATTACCACATCCATCAGTTTCAGGAACGCCAGCGCCGCTACAAACAGCCCGGCAGTCGCGACAAAGGGATACCACCGCGCTTCGGCATTGATCTTGGCCGTTTCGGCGACCAGTTTGGCAATCTCTGCCTTCACCTGTTCGCTACGCTCCACATCCAGACATGCGGTCTCTGCCGCCAGTTTGGCAATCTCCGCCCGCGTCTTTTCTTCGGTCAGCGTCGTATCCGATGTGACCATCGCCAGTTCCTCTTGCAAGCTCACGTTCGAATACAGGTTATCTCCGTCTGGCTGCTAAGGGGTTAACGCGGACAATTGGGCAAGGAAGGGCGACGGGCCCCCCATGCTCACGCTCATCAGGTCACCAAGGGCGCAAGCCGCGCCAGCACTTCGGCCATCACGACGTCTGGGACGCTTTCGACCCGCTTACCGCCCCGCGCTTGCATATCCAGTGCTCGGGGTTGGTCGCAGCGCACCACCCCCTGAATGCGGGTGCCCGCACCCTCCAGCGAGACGGCAAAGCCTGCAGTGCGCGCAAAGCCGCCACCTTGGGTGATCGGCAAGACGATGGGCGTGCCGGTCTTGCGGTTAAACGCCGCGGGCGAGACAATCAGGACCGGGCGGGTGCCCTGCTGTTCGTGGCCTTTGCTGGGGTCCAGACCGACGATCCAAATCTCCCCCCGCCGCATCAGATCAGTTCAGCGCCAACGGGTGCATCGTCCAGCCAGTCCCGATCCGGCGCCGCGCCGTCCGCTTCTGCCAACAACTGCTCAAGGCTATAGGTCGGGCGCGGTTGGGGATGAACCACGATCCGCCCATCTTCGACGCTGAGCAACAGTTTATCCCCCGCCCGCATCTGCAAAAGCTCCAAGACCGCAGGCGGCACGGCCATCATAACCGATCCGCCCACCTTGCGAAGACTGCTGCTGTGCATGTCACCCCCGGAAGTTATATCCAAGTATAACATGCTCACCGACATAATGCAAAAGCCCCTCTACTGCCTTTGGCAACCCTAAGGGCAAAACATTGCCGGTAGGTTAAAGCCCCTACTCCGCCGCTTCCTTCTGCGCCTCAATCTCTGAGGCCTTTTTCTCAACCAACTCAACGATGTGGTCGATCATCGCCTCATTGCCCAGCTTGTGGCTTTGTTTGCCCGCCAGGTAAACCATCCCCGACCCCGCCCCACCGCCGGTAAAGCCGATGTCAGTCATCAGCGCCTCACCGGGGCCGTTGACGACACAGCCGATGATCGACAGCGACAGGCTGGTGGTGATGTGGGCGAGGCGATCTTCCAAAGCCGACACTGTCTTGATCACGTCAAACCCCTGCCGCGCGCAGGAGGGGCAAGAGATGATCGTGACACCGCGATGCCGCAGACCCAAGGATTTCAGGATTTCAAAGCCGATCTTCACCTCTTCCACCGGATCGGCGGAGAGGCTGACACGGATCGTGTCACCGATGCCCATCCAGAGCAGGTTGCCCAAGCCGATGGCGGATTTCACCGTGCCGGACATCAGACCGCCCGCCTCGGTGATCCCCAGATGGATCGGGGCATCGGTCGCCTCGGCCAATTGCTGATAGGCGGCAGCGGCGAGGAAGACGTCGGAGGCCTTCACGCTGATCTTGAATTCGTGAAAGTCGTTGTCTTGCAACAGCTTGATGTGATCGAGGCCCGATTCCACCATCGCCTCGGGGCAAGGTTCGCCGTATTTCTCCAAGAGGTGCTTTTCCAACGACCCGGCGTTGACCCCGATACGGATCGAACAGCCGTGATCCTTGGCGGCCTTGACCACCTCTTTCACGCGTTTCGCATCACCAATATTGCCGGGATTGATCCGCAGGCAGGCAGCACCCGCCTCGGCAGCCTCGATCGCGCGTTTGTAGTGGAAATGGATATCGGCGACGATCGGCACCGGGCTTTCGGCGACAATCTCACGCAGGGCCCGCGTCGACTCTTCATCCGGCGTCGAAATCCGCACGATATCAGCCCCGGCGATGGCGCAGCGCTGCACCTGTTCGATGGTCGCCGCGATATCTGTGGTCAGGGTATTGGTCATGGTCTGCACCGAAATCGGCGCATCCCCCCCCACCAGCACCTTGCCCACGCGGATTTGCCGCGAGGTGCGGCGATAGATGTTGCGCCACGGGCGCACGGCGTTCAGCGACATGGAAACGAGTCCTAAGCAAGGAAAGGCGTCATCCGCATTGATAGACAGAAGCCGCCCACACGACAACTGTATGCGCCGATGTTGACAGTGAAATGTGTCAGAGTCAGTCAGACAGCGGGTTGACCAGCGGTTCTGTCGTGGCTTCGGCCACGTTGACATATTGCGCGAGGTCCGCATCCCCGGTCAGATCGGCCAGCGCGAAATTCAGCGTGACGGCCTCTGGCGACAGGGCGACATTCTTGACGACCGAGGCCCCGGACGCCGCCGGACCATAGGTCTTGCCGCCGACGTTGAAGTAGACCGAACCCGAGTTGCCGGCGCGCAGCAGGGCCGGGTCTTCCAATTGCGGGACAGCGTAACGCTCACCCGCATCAAGGATTTTTTCAAACAGGATGGTGCCGTCCGCCGATTGCACCCGCACCCAAGACGGGCGCACGGCCAGAATCTCCACCGGCGCGGCCTGAGCCACCACCTGAACTTCGTCACCCGCAGCTTCGGTCACAGCCGCATCGACGGCGCTTGCGATCTGCTCTTCCGCCACAGGCGGCAGTGTGCCGGACAGGCGTGGGTCAATCGCGGCAATCGGGCCATCGCGCGCGGTCAGAACGGGCACATCCAGCGCTTGCGGGCGCGACAAGCGGTCCGAGGTCAGCACCGGGCCATTCTGCACTGTGCCATCCGCCGCAGCCTGCACCGGATCAACCGAGGCGAGGTCCGTGCCATCGGCCACCGCTTCGCTGGTGGCCAGCACCGGCGCGGGTTCCACCCCGGCCAGCGGATCAATTTCCACAGCCACCTCTGGCGCTTGGTCTACGGGGGCCAATTGCACGCGCTGCACTTCTTGCAGCACTGACCAACCGCCATAGCCAATCGCGCCGATCAGCACCGCCAGCACCAGAACCGACCCGACCGCGCCGGGTTCGATGCGGCTGAGGAAACTTTCGCTGCGCGGCACGAAAGAGGCATTTGGGTTGGACAGCGGATCGCCGCTTTCTTTCAGGATGCGCTTGGCGCTGATTTCCGGCGAAGAGGCCGCGGCGCTCATGCCATGGGCGACGGTGAAGCCAGCCTCAGAGCAGAAACGCTGAAACGATGTATCGGGGTCCATGCCCAGATAACGCGCGTAAGACCGAACGTAACCTGCGATGAAACCGGGTGTTTCAAAGGCCGAGACGTCACAATTCTCGATCGCGGCGATATAGGTCGCCTTGATCTTCAGCTCACGCTGAACATCCAGCAGGGATTTGCCCAGCGTGGCGCGTTCGCCGCGCATGATGTCACCCAGACGCAGTTCGAAATCGTCAAAGCCCTTCGGCTTATCCGCTTCCACCGTCGAAGGTTTTGCCCTCCGCCCGATCATGCGCCCTGCCCCATCAAATCTGCCCCAAGCACGCGAGTCGACACACACGACTCATCTTCCCTCGTATTGACGGAACGCTAACACAGGGCAAGACCAATTGCATAAGAGGAAAGGCCTATCCCGCCATCTCGGCGCGATTCAGCGCACAATGACCCCAAAGTGCATCCATTGCGCACACCAGATGATCAATCTGCTTGGCGTCATGCACCGGTGAGGGCGTGAAGCGCAGACGCTCTGTCCCGCGCGGCACGGTGGGAAAGTTGATCGGCTGTACATAGATGCCGAACTGATCCAACAGCATGTCCGACAGCATCTTGCAATGCACCGGATTGCCGACATGCACCGGAACGATATGGCTGCCATTGTCAATGATCGGCAGGCCAAGGCCGCGCAGGCGCATCTTCAGGATCCGGGCCGCCGTCTGTTGCGCGTCGCGCAGATGTTGCGCGGTTTTCAGCACTCGGACCGAGGCCGCCGCCCCTGCCGCAACGGACGGTGGCAGCGATGTGGTGAAGATGAACCCCGGCGCGTAAGAGCGCACGGCATCGATCATCCGGGCCGAGGCCGCGATATAGCCGCCGAACACGCCGTAGGCCTTGGCCAAGGTGCCGTTGATGATGTCGATGCGGTGCATCTGGCCGTCACGTTCTGCCACCCCCGCGCCACGCGGGCCATACATGCCGACGGCATGCACCTCGTCGATGTAAGTCAGCGCGCCAACCTCTTGGGCCAGATCGCAAATCTCTTTGATCGGGCCGAAATCGCCATCCATCGAATAGATCGATTCAAAGGCGATCAGCTTGGGGGCCGCAGGATCATCTGCCGCGATCAGCTCGCGCAGATGGGCCACATCGTTATGGCGGAAAATCCGCTTTGGCCCGCCGCCGCGCCGCACGCCTTCGATCATCGACGCATGATTGAGCGCGTCGGAATAGATGATCAATCCGGGGAAGATCAGGCGCAGCGTCGAGAGCGTGGCATCATTGGCGATATAGGCGCTGGAAAACACCAGGGACGCCTCTTTGCCATGCAGATCGGCCAATTCCGCCTCCAACCGGCGGTGGTAGACGGTGGTGCCGCTGATATTGCGTGTCCCGCCAGAACCTGCCCCGGTCGCCTCCAACGCCTCATGCATCGCGGCCAGCACTTCGGGATGTTGGCCCATGCCCAGATAATCATTGCCGCACCAGACGGTGATCTCTTTTTCGGTGCCATCGGGCTTGGTCCAGATCGCCTGAGGGAAATGCCCCTTGCGCCGTTCGATATCGATGAAGGTACGGTAGCGGCCCTCGTCATGCAGGCGCTGCAAGGCGGCATCAATCGCGGAATCATAGGTCATGGGCGTCTCCAGGGCCGTGTCCTGCGGCATAGCGCCAGCAGATCGCGGAGGCAGGTTAGGCGGTCAGGTCCCGTCGCGGCATGACTTGGGTCAAATCAGATGCCAAGAAAAGACCTTTGGCGCGTTTTCCCGGCTGTCCTATTGTCGCAGGCCCGGGCAATCAGTCGGCGATCACCGCGACACAATCCGTCGCGGCAGGGTTGCGGTCAACACAGGCGGCGACTGCCGCATCGGTGGTATCCCCCACTCCCCAGGACCCTGTCGCCGCCGACACCGCCACAGCCCCCCCGGCGTAATCCGCCATCGCTGCCGACGCATCGGATGACAGTTGCAGCGGTTGCGCCGCCCAGCCTTCGGGACGCACCAAGGCCACCACCACACACTCCGCCGCGCCTTGCTTTTTGGCGTTGCATTCGGCCATGGCCACGGATGAGGCCGCCTCAACCGTGTGGTAATTCGCCGCCGCCACAGTGGCCTCGCTCATCAAGCCCTCATCGGGGGAGATGGCGATGGCGGCGTAATAGGGTTGGTCCACGGCCACCATCTGCAAGACCTTGGCCTGATCTTTCGGCAGGATGTCACCGCCCGAAAGCTCTACCTCGGCCTTACCGGGGGCAAAAAGCATCGCCTGTGCCGCCTCGCCCGTCACGGTCTGTGCCTGCGCCACCGACGCCAAAGCCACCGCAACCAACCCCAAGCCCAAGCCCCAACCGAAGCGCGCCATATCCGTCTCCCTCTGTTCCGCCGCCTCTAGACCGCAGTCCGCAGGCAGGCCCTGTTCTAGCCTGCCTCGGCAGGTCTGGACAGGGGCTGTCTGCCTGCTAGGCTGCGCCCGCGCTTCACATTCAGGAGAAAGCCATGACACTGGACGCCGTTCTGGCCCGGATCGACGACGACTTGCCGCAGGCGCTGGACCGGCTGATGGAGCTGTTGCGAATCCCGTCCATTTCCACCGATCCGGCCTATAAGCCCGACTGCGCCCGCGCTGCCGATTGGCTGGTGGCCGACTTGCAAGCCTTGGGGTTTGAGGCCACCAGCCGCCCGACGCCGGGGCATCCGATGGTGGTGGCGCATGGCGGCGATGGCACAGGGCGGCACTTGCTGTTCTACGGGCACTACGATGTGCAGCCCGTAGACCCGCTGAACCTCTGGGACCGCGATCCCTTTGATCCGCAAGTGGAAACCACTGCCAAGGGCAAGGTCATCCGGGGGCGCGGCTCCTCCGATGACAAAGGCCAGTTGATGACCTTTCTTGAGGCCTGCCGCGCCTGGAAGGCCGTGCATGGCACCCTGCCCGGCAAGCTGACGATCTTTCTTGAGGGCGAGGAAGAATCCGGCTCGCCGTCTTTGATTCCCTTCATGCGCGACAACGCCGAGGAGTTGAAAGCCGACCTCGCCCTGATCTGCGACACGGGGCTGTTTGAGGATGCCGTGCCCGCCATCACCACCATGCTGCGCGGACTATGCAAAACCGAATTCACCCTGAAAGCCGCGAACCGCGATCTGCATTCCGGCATGTATGGCGGGCTTGCGCGCAATCCGATCCATGTGCTGACCCGGATCCTCGCGGGCCTGCATGACGATCAGGGCCGTGTGCAGGTGCCGGGCTTCTATGACGATGTCGCCGAACTGCCCGACAGCTTGCGCCAGCAATGGCAATCCCTGTCTTTCGATCACGCGAAATATCTGGGCGACGTGGGCCTCTCGATCCCCTCGGGCGAATCCGACCGCACCCCGCTTGAGATGATCTGGTCCCGCCCCACGGCCGAGGTGAATGGCATCTGGGGCGGCTATACCGGCGCGGGCTTCAAGACCGTCTTGCCGTCCGAGGCGAATGCCAAGGTCAGCTTCCGTCTGGTCTCTGCCCAAGACCCCGCCAAGATCATCCCCGCCTTCCGCGCTTGGGCCGAGGCGCAACTGCCCGCCGATTGCGAAATCCTCTGGCATGACGGGATTGAAGGCGCGCCGGCCTCGGTCATGGAAATCGGCGATCCGGCGTTTGAACTGGCCCGCCAAGCCCTGACCGCCGAATGGGGCCGCCCGGCCGCCTTTGTCGGCGCAGGTGGGTCCATCCCGATTGCCGGGTATTTCAAGACCATCCTCGGCATGGATGCGATGCTGATCGGCTTTGGCCGGGACGATGACAACATCCACTCCCCCAACGAAAAATACGATCTGGAGTGTTTCCACAAAGGCATCCGCTCTTGGGCGCGCGTTCTGGCGCGGCTGGCATGAGTGTGTTGGCATGATCCGGGACGCAGAACCGGGGGATGAGGGCGCTTGGCTGGGCCGCTGGGCGCAGTATCTGGCGTTCTATGAGGTCACCCTGACGCCCGAAGTGACCGCCGCCACATGGGCACG
>JAIYDR010000193.1 GCA_027487395.1 Rhodobacter sp.
ACGCGGTTCTACCACCTTGAGGTGGAGTATTGGCCCATCCTTGACCCAACCGGATTGGGCGAAACCCGCGATGCGAAGTTGGCCGCTTATCGCCAAGCGCGGGATCAGATCCGCGACCGGATGCTGGCGCGCTTTGGCCCCCCGACGGAAGGATGAGAGATGACCCGCCAAGATGCCATCGCCCTGATCACGCGCTATTACGCGGCCTTCAATGCAGGTGACCCCGCCGGAATGCTGGACTGCGTGGCCGAGGATGTGGAACATCGCGTCAATGAGGGCGGCATCCGCCATGGTCGCCCCAAGTTCGCCGAGTTCTGTGCGCATATGGGGGTCAGTTACCGCGAGGAATTGTGCGATCTGGTGATCTTTGCCGATGACACAGGCAGGCGCGGGGCGGCGGAATTTGTGGTGCATGGCACTTACCTGCAGACCGATCCCGGCCTTCCGCCGGCAAATGGTCAGACCTATGTTCTGCCTGCGGGCGGGTTCTTTGATCTACGGGATGGCAAAATCGCGCGGGTGACGACGTTTTACAACCTGAACGACTGGATCGCTCAGGTGAAGTCATGGGGATAACGGTCCGCGCCCTGACAGGCGAGGCGCTTGAGGCCGCGCTTGACGATGTGGCCGCGCTGCGGATCGCGGTGTTCCGGGATTGGCCCTATCTTTATGATGGCACCCTGGACTATGAGCGCGCCTATTTGCAGACCTATCGCACATCGGCCCATGCGCTTTTGGTAGGGGCGTTTGAGGGGGACCGGTTGGTCGGAGCCTCAACTTCCACTCCGATGGAGGATCATGCCGAGGCCTTCGCTGCGCCCTTTGCGGGGCAGGGCATTGCGTTGACCGACATCTATTACGGCGCTGAGTCCGTGCTGTTGCCGGAGTATCGCGGGCAGGGGATCGGCCATCGCTTCTTTGACCTGCGCGAGGATTTTGCACGATCCTTGGGGCGCAAGTGGCTGGCCTTTTGTTCGGTGACGCGTCCTGACGATCACCCGCTGCGACCTGCCACCTATCGCACCAACGATGCCTTCTGGCAGGGCAGGGGCTACGCGCCTTTGCCTGGCGTAGAGGCCGAGTTTGCGTGGAAGGACGTGGGCGAGTCGGGCGAGACGGTGAAGCGGTTGCAGTTCTGGATGCGGGGGTTGTGAGGGGAGTAAGGGGGCCAAGCCAGTTTTGCTACCAACTCTTTTGCTCTCCCTAAAGCGCAACGGCGGCAACGGCGCGTGGCCCCGAAGGCCACGGGCCGCGCACGTCCCGCCCCACCGGGTCGTGCGCATCCTGCGCCCGCCCCGGCAGGCCGCGCGCCGCCCTAACAGCGGCAGGATGAAACGCTCCACTGGAGCCTTTCATTCTACTTTGCGTTTTTGCCAGTTAAACGAGGTTGAGCCCACCACTCCATCCTTCCCATTTTCCACTTGAAAATCCCCGGATTCAGGCGCATAGACCCGCCCCGAAGCCTGCGGTCCACCGCGGGCCAAACCCTATTGGAGTGAACATGGCCAAGGAAGACATTCTCGAATTCCCCGGTGTCGTTAAGGAACTCCTGCCCAACGCGACATTCAAGGTCGAACTCGACAATGGCCATGAATTGATCGCGACGATGGCAGGCAAGATGCGCAAGAACCGCATCCGTGTTCTGGCAGGTGACAAGGTGCAGGTGGAAATGACCCCCTACGACCTGTCCAAAGGCCGCATCAACTACCGCTTCAAGTGAAGCTGATCCTCGGCTCTGCCAGCCCGCGCCGGAAGGACCTTCTGGCGCAGCTGGGCGTCACGCCTGACGCGATCCTGCCCCCTGACATAGACGAAGACCCGAAAGCCCGCGAACTCCCGCGCCCCTATTGCCTGCGCATCGCCCGCGAAAAGGCGGCGGCGGTTGTGGCAGACCCCGATGACATCGTGCTCTGCGCCGATACCACCGTGGCCTTGGGCCGCCGCATCCTTGGCAAACCCCGCGATGCGGGTGAGGCGGCTGCTTTCCTGACCGCCCTCGGGGGCCGTCGCCATCAGGTGATCACCGCTGTCGCCGTGCGCCGTGGGGATAAAGTCTGGACCCGCGAAAGCGTCAGCGACGTCAAGATGAAGCGCCTGTCGGATGTCGAACTGAACGCCTACCTTGCGAGCGGCGAATGGCAGGGCAAAGCCGGGGCCTATGCCATCCAAGGTGCTGCCGGTGCCTTCATCCCGTGGATTTCCGGCAGCTTTACCGGGATCGTCGGCCTTCCCCTCTCTGAGACCGCAGCGCTTTTGGCTGCAGCCGGTTACCCGCTGTGGAGACAGTCATGAAAGGCCGTGTCGTCCTTCTCGACCAGATCGACAACCGCCCCGCCGCCGCCCTTGTGGTGGATGGGGTGCTTGAGGAACTACTGATCGACCCCGCCACTGATGCGCCATTGCCCGGGGCGATCTACCGCGCCGTGGCGGACCGTCCGATGAAGGGGATGGGGGGGCTGTTCGTCAAACTGCCCGAAGGCAGCGGCTTCCTGCGCCAGACCGACGGCATCGCGCCGGGACAGCGCCTGATCGTGCAGGTGACGGGTCCTGCTGAACCCGGGAAGGCCATCCCGGTCACCACGCGCCTTTTGTTCAAATCGCGCTATGCCATCGTCACGCCGGGTGCGCCGGGGCTGAACATCTCGCGCCGCATCAAAGATGAAGCTGTTCGGGCCGACCTCGACGCCCTCGCGCAGGAGGCCATGGCAGAAGTGCCGGCGGAAATGGGCCTGATTCTGCGCTCTGCGGCACTTTATGCCGAGGCCGAAGAGATCGCCGACGATATCGCTGCAATGGCCGAACTCGCGCAGGCAGTGACGGCTGATCTAACGGGTGGGCCGGAACTCCTGGTCGAAGGCGCAGGCGCACAGGAAACCGCTTGGCGCGACTGGGCCGATCCTCCGCCGGATGAGGTGGTCGAAGGCGCTTTCGCCGATCATGGCGTGCCAGAGATGGTGGATGCCCTCCGCTCCCCGCGTGTGGAACTGTTGGGGGGCGGTCACATGATGGTGGAGCCGACCCGCGCCTTGGTGGCCGTGGACGTGAACACTGGTCCCGACACGACCCCTGCCGCCAGCCTGAAAGTCAACATCGCCGCCGCCCGCGACCTGCCGCGCCAGTTGCGTTTGCGGGGCTTGGGCGGTCAGGTGGTGATCGACTTTGCACCGA
>JAIYDR010000052.1 GCA_027487395.1 Rhodobacter sp.
CAAGCCCATAAGCTGAAACTGCAACAGCGCGTGGAAATGCCGGCCCCGCGCGTCCCATCCCGTGCCAATGGCATAAAGCTGCACCACAAGCGCCAGACCTGCGGTCAGGGTCACCATCAGCGCCGACAGACGGTCCAGCATCAGCACGATGCCAAAGGGCGCGGGCCAATCGCCCAGACGGTAAAGCTCTGGCCCCTTGGCGCTGGCGAGCAGCAAGGCTAGCGCCAAGACCAGCAGCGCCCCGGTGCCCGCGGCAGAAAACACCCGCTGCAAGGTCAGATCGCGGCGAAAGGCCAGCACGATCAAGGGCGCCAACACGGCGGGCAGCACGACTGGGGCGATGATCCAATGGGACAGCATTATTGGCTATCCTCCAGATCCACGCGGTCATGCCCCGTCGTCAGCCATGCGCCCAAGGACATCAGTACGAGAACCGCTGTCATGCCAAAGCTGATGACGATTGCAGTCAACACCAGCGCCTGTGGCAGTGGGTCGGTATAGCCGGTTGCTGCCTTGTCGATGATGGCAGGCAGGTTCACTGCCAGACGGCCTGAGACGAAGATGAAGATATTGACCGCATAGGACAGGAAGGTCAGCCCAAGGATGACCGGAAAGGTCCGCGCCCGCAGCATCAGGTAAATCCCGGCGGTGGTCAAAAGGCCGATTGTGGCGGCGATCAGGGGTTCCATCACTTCGCCTCCCCGTCAGGTTCGATGTCGTAAGCGCGGGTGTTTACCGTCTGCCCCGCCCGCACCGACAGCCGCGACAGCGAGGCCAGCGCCAGCATCACTGCGCCCAGCACCGTCAGGAACACGCCAAGGTCAAACAAAGCCGCGGTCGCAAGCTCAAACTCCTCAAGCGGCCAGATGTCGACGTAGTCGTAACCCGATGTCAGGAACGGCAACCCGACTAACCAAGCGCCAATTCCCGTAGCAGCCGCAACCAAGACGCCAAGCCCGATTAGCGCGTGGTAATCCACCCGCAACCGCGCCGCCGTCCAACCATAGCCCGAGGCCATGTATTGCATCACCAGTGCGATGGAGAAGACCAGACCCGCGACAAAGCCGCCGCCGGGCAGGTTGTGGCCGCGCAGGTACAGATAGACCCCGACCATCATTGCCAAGGGCAGCATCAGCCGCGTCGCCACCACCAGCATCATTGGATGGCGATCCCCAGCGCGGGGTTGGTCAGGCCGCCACGCCAGCAGGCGGTCATTGGCGGGGCCGGGGGAGAGCAGCGATTCGACCAAAGCGTAGATAAGCAGGGCAGCGATGCCCAACACGATGATCTCGCCAAACGTATCATAGCCCCGGAAGTCCACGATGATGGTGTTGACGGCATTGGTCCCGCCCGCGCCGGGTTTTGACTGCGCCAGGTGGAAGGCCGAGATCGTCGGAAAGCTGAAATCCCGCATCATCATGGCATAGGCCAGCGCCGCGGTGCCGATGCCTGCCGCCCCTGCGATCACGGCATCGCGCAAGCGGCGTGCCTGCGAAGATTCGCGCGGCGTGGTCTTGGGCAGGAAGTTCAGCGCCAAAAGCATGAGCACAATCGTCACCACCTCAACCGTGATCTGCGTAAGGGCAAGGTCAGGCGCGGATAGCCACACAAAGCCGAGCGAGATCAACAGGCCGATCACCCCCACCAGCACCAGCGACAAAAGCCGCTGACGGTGCAGGGCCAGTGTGGCCAGCGTTGCCAGCATCACCGCCGCCCAAACGGCCAGTGCGACGGGGTTCATCGGCGTGGCGATGCGGGTTCCGGCGCTGTGGGTGCCGGTAGCAAAGGCATAGGCCCCCAGCGCGATGATCGTGGCAACGCCGATAGCGATGGCCGAGGACAGGCTGCCATTGTGGCCGAACGTGGTGAGGCGACGGGCGAGCGCGGTCAATTCATTGGTCAGCGCGTCGAAGGTCGCCTTGCCGTCGGGCTTTGGGACGGCCTCCCACATCCGCCGAATTGGCGCATGAAGGCGCAGGGCCAACGCGCCGCCCGCGACGGCGACCACCGACAGGCCAATCGCCACAGTCAGCCCATGCCAATGGGTGATTTTGACCGATACGGGCTGACCGGTCACCGCACCCGCTGCTGCATCAACCAGCCATCCGGCAAAGGTCATCGGCATCAGCCCGATCAACACCACCAACGCAGCCAGCAGCGCCGGGGCCGCCCACATCCCGAAACCGGGATCATGCGGGTGATGCGGGTAATCATGCCGCGCCGGTCCCAAGAAGCCATGCGCAATCAGCCGGAAGCAATACGCGACCGAGGTCATAGAGGCCACCGTCACCAGCGCCGCCAAAAGCCATGGCGTCAGGTAGGGGGTGTGCACCACCTCCTCCAGCATCATTTCTTTGGACAAGAAGCCGTTCAGCGGCGGGATGCCCGCCATGCTTAATGCAGCAATCGCGACAATCGTTGCTGTGATCGGCATAAGGTGGCGCAGACCGCCCAGACGACGGATATCGCGAGTATGCGCCGCGTGGTCCACAATCCCTGCCGCCATGAACAGCGCCGCCTTGAATGTGGCGTGATTGAATATGTGAAACACCGCCACCGTTGCTGCCGCCTTTGTGCCAAGGCCCAGGAGCATGGTGATCAAGCCCAGATGGCTCACAGTGGAATAGGCAAGAATGGCCTTGAGATCATCCTTGAACAGCGCCGTCTTGGCCCCGATCAGCAGCGTGACTAGCCCTGCCGTTGTGACGGTCCAGAACCATTCTGGCGTGCCAGCCAGAACCGGCCACAGCCGTGCCATCAGAAAAATCCCGGCCTTCACCATCGTGGCTGAATGCAAATAGGCCGAAACCGGGGTGGGGGCGGCCATGGCGTGCGGAAGCCAGAAATGGAACGGGAACTGCGCAGATTTGGCAAAGCACCCGAGCAGGATCAGCACCAGCGCGGGCAGATACCAATCCGAGGCGCGAATCGCCTCGCCTTGCGTCAGGATCACTGACAGGTCGTAACTGCCTGCGATCTGACCAAGGATCAGCAGTCCCGCGATCATCGCCAAGCCCCCGCAGCCCGTCACCGCCAGCGCCATGCGCGCGCCCTGGCGGCCTTCGGCCAAGTGGCCCCAAAAGCCGATCAAGAGGAAGGACGACAACGAAGTCAGTTCCCAAAAAACCAGCAAGAGCAATATGTTGTCGGATAGCACAATGCCGACCATCGCGCCTTGGAACAGCATCAGAAAGGTCAAGAAGCGGCCAAACGGGTCTGACGCCAACAGATAGAATCGTGCGTAAAGGATGATCAAAAGCCCGATGCCAAGGATCAATCCGGCGAACAAAAGACCCAAGCCGTCCAGCATGAAGTTAGCGGACAGGCCGATCTGCGGCAGCCAGTCAAATCGGCTTTGCACCACCTCTCCGCGCAACACGGCCGGGGCTTGCAGCCCAAGCAGCAGCAGCGCCAAGCCAGTAAATGCGGCGGCGACGCTGGCACAGACGCCACGTCCCGCGCGAAGGGTCAATCCGGGCAGCAGCGCACCAAGAAAGGGCAACATCGCGATCAAGGCTAAGGTCATGCGTCCCCGTGGTCTTGGTGTCAGGCTCTGCATCAACGTCGGAAGATAGAGCCGAAACTGTACCCTATTGCTCTAGGCCAAGCGCAGTTTTCCGGATGCTGGCAGGATTCTGAGGCCACCAAGGCCCAAGCGCAAGGGCTTCAATGCCCAGTGGGCGCGGGGGGCAGGGCGTTGGTTTCGATCAGATAGCGCTGGGCAAGGGGGATCGCCGCAGCCCCCAAAGCGCGGGCATCGGCCCCGACGGTGCCTTGCCGGATCAGCGGACGCTCAACCCCCGACATGTCCAACCGGTCCAGCGCGGCTTCGGTGCGGGTGGTGATTTCGGTGCGGATATCGATGGGCATCCAGCCGTCGATCATCACGGCCTCAAGCTCTGTCAGGGCCGAGGCCGAGAGGATGGCATAGGCCAGACCCTGCGCCGCGCCGCCAATCCATGCGTCCAGAATTGGGCGCGACACCCGCCATTCGCGATGCTGCTGCCAGAGGTGGTCAGCGCTTTCGCCCGCCGCCTCCATCATCTCCGCCAAGCGCGACATCGAGGCGACATCAAACAGCCGGTGTGTGCCGCCGTCCGGCCCTGGCACCGGCATTGGCCCGACGCCCCCCGCATTGCCCGTGCGCCCCGGAAACAGCCGACCATTCAGCACAAGCCCGCCGCCGATAAAGGTGCCGAAATAGAAATACAGAAAATCTTTGGGTTTTTCCCCTGTTCCAAAGACAAGTTCTGCCCCACAGGCAGCGGTGGCATCGTTCTGGATATGCACCGGCATTCCGGCGATTTCGGCGATCTCGGACTGGACGTCTCGGTCGCGCCACTGGTCCATCTGTGTTTGCGGCGCGCCGATATAAGCCACCCAATTCCAAAGCTGGAACGGCATCGCGATTCCCATGCCGCCTACACGGTCCCTTTGCACTGGGCCAAGCGAGGCCAGCACCGCAGGCAGGGCGTCACGCACAAAGGCGATGACGGCATCCGGCGTGGGATAGCGGTAGATGTTGCGCCGTGCATCCCGCACCCGTCCCAGAAAATCGACCAGCATTAAATCGGCAGAACGTCGGCCGATCTTCAAACCCAGAAAAAACGCGCCATCTGCATCCAGCGCCATTGGAACCGAAGGCTGCCCGATTCGGCCGCGTACAGGTTCGCCTTTGATCAGCAGGCCGTCGGCTTCAAGGCTGCGCATGATCACCGACACAGTCTGTGCCGACAGGCCTGTCAACCGTGCCAGATCGGACTTCGCCATGGGCCCATCTGTCCGCAACAGCGACAGCACCAAACGTTCGTTGTGCGCGCGCATGCCGGACTGATTCGACCCGCGCAGCACCAAGGGATCGGCAAACGGCCGCTCCGCCACGCGTTCTGCGCCCGTGTCAAAAGGGTTTCTCAAGACTCCTCCCGCTGTGCCGAGGCACGACGTAACCCCGCCTTTCCGGCGATGAATTGTCGGGCAGATTGGGCAAAGCGAGGGCAGTCTGTCAATATTAAATCAGAGTGATTTATTTATTGACGCCCGCCGCGGAATCGGCTTTCTTGTCGGCGTCGGACCGAAGCAAATACTTCGTCGGCATGTAACACGAGGGGGCGCACCCCCGGATTTTCTTGGGAGGAAAATCAATGAATTTCAAGGTCAAAGCCCTTCTGGGCGCGGCTTCGCTTGCTCTGATGGCCGGTTCGGCCTCGGCGGCTGATCTGGCTTGCCTGATCACCAAGAACAACACCAACCCCTTCTTCGTGAAAATGAAGGAAGGCGCCGAAGCTGCTGCGACGGCTGCTGGTCTGGATTTCCAAGCCTATGCTGGTGAAAAAGACGGCGACGCTGCTCCGCAGATCACCGCAATCGAAAACTGTGTCGCCGCTGGTGCCAAGGGTATCCTGATCACGCCGTCGAACGACTCGGTCGGCCCGGCCCTCAAGGACGCTCGCGCCGCTGGCATCCTGGTGATCGCGCTGGACACCCCCCTGGCTGACGCTGAAGCCCAGGACATCACCTTCGCGACCGACAACTTCGAAGCTGGTCTGCTGATCGGTAAGTGGGCTGCCGCCACCATGGGCGACACCTCCAAGGCCAAGATCGCGATGCTGGACATCAACAAGGACAACATCTCGGTTGACGTTGCACGTGACACCGGGTTCCTGGTTGGCTTCGGCATCGAAGTTCCGGACCTGACCGTGATGGGTTCGGAAACCGATCCGCGCGTCATCGGCCACGAATCGTCGGACGCCAACCCGGAAGGTGGTCTGCGCGCGATGGAAACGCTGCTGGCCAAGGACCCGGACATCAACGTGGTCTACACCATCAACGAACCCGCTGCAGAAGGTGCCTATCAGGCGCTGAAAGCTGCCGGCAAAGAAGGTCAGGCTCTGATCGTTTCGGTTGACGGCGGCTGCCCGGGCGTTGCCTCGGTCAAGTCGGGCGTCATCGGCGCGACCTCGCAGCAGTATCCGCTGCTGATGGCGTCCAAAGGCATCGAGGCCATCGTGGCCTATGCTAAGGATGGCACCAAGCCGACCGTCACCGAAGGTCTGTCCTTCTACAACACCGGTGTGAACCTGGTGACCGACAAGCCCGCCGAAGGCGTGCCGTCGATCGACACCACCAAGGGCACCGAGCTCTGCTGGGGCTGATCCCACAGCGTACATCGCTATGACGACAGGGAGGGCGACTTTACGGTCGCCCTTCTTTATACAGACCTAAGTTGATGCGCCGAAGCGCGGGGGGAACGCAGGACGATGAGCACGACGGAACCCACGAAAACTATCTCGGATTACGAGGCGACGCTGGCCAAGGCCGACGCGACGGTCGCCAGTTTTGAAAAGGACGATAAAAGCATCGTGCCGCGGCTCCGCAATTTCCTGCGGAAGAACCCGACGATGATCCCGGCGCTTGTGCTGATCCTGTCGATTGTCGCCTTTAGCATCATCGCACCGCGCTTTTTGGGCGTCGGTGCGCTGTCCACCGTGTTGAAGCAGGTGACCGTGACCGGCTTTGTCGCGCTGGCCCAGACGCTGATCATCCTGACGGCGGGCATTGACCTGTCGGTCGGTGCGATTTTGGTCGTCTGTTCGCTGGTGATGGGCAATCTGGCCGTATTCGGCGGCTTTCCAGTTGCTGTTGCCATTTTGATTGGCGTTGTGCTGGGCGGGGTGATGGGGCTGGTGAACGGCCTGCTGGTCACCCGCATGCGTTTGCCGCCGTTCATCGTGACACTCGGCACGCTGTCGATCTTTGACGCGTTGAAGCTGTGGTATTCGCAGTCTGAATCCATCCGCAACGTAGACATCGAAGCGCAGGCACCGTTCCTTTTGTGGTTCGGCAACGGCTTCAACTTTGGTGGTGCCAGCATCAGCTACGGCGGGATCATGTTGATCGTTTTGGCGGCTGTCCTATGGTACGTGCTGAACCACACCGCTTGGGGTCGGCATGTCCATGCCATCGGGGATGATCCGGACGCGGCGATGTTGTCGGGTATCCGCGTCAATAAGGTGCTGACCTCGGTCTATGTTGTGGCTGGGGCCATCTGTGGTTTTGCCGCTTGGGTTGCCATCGGGCGGGTCGGGTCGGTTTCTCCCATCGCATTTAGCGACGTGAATCTTGCCTCCATCACCGCCGTGGTGATCGGCGGTACCTCGCTCTTCGGTGGGCGGGGGTCGATCATCGGATCGGTGCTTGGGGCCATGATCGTGGGCGTGTTCATCACCGGCCTGTCCTTGGCGGGTGTGGACGATTACTGGCAGAAATTCGCGGCGGGTTGCCTTGTGATCATCGCCGTGTCGCTTGACCAATGGCTGCGGAGGGCCTCGCAATGAGTGACGTCAAACCCATCCTAAGCGCACGCGGCCTGATGAAGCGCTATGGCACCGTGGTGGCCATGAACGGCGCCGATTTTGATCTGATGCCGGGTGAGATTTGCGCGGTGATCGGTGACAACGGTGCCGGGAAATCCACCCTGATCAAGGCGCTGTCGGGAGCTGTGACACCTGACCACGGCACCATCGAGTTGGACGGGCGCACCGTGCATTTCCGCAGCCCAGAAGACGCGCGGGGCGAAGGGATCGAGACGGTTTATCAAAACCTTGCCATGTCGCCCGCGCTGTCGATTGCGGACAACATGTTTCTGGGCCGCGAATGGCGCAAGCCGGGCATCGCGGGGTCGATCTTCCGCAAGATGGACCGCAGCCGGATGGAGGCTTTCGCCCGCGACAAACTCAGCGAGTTGGGACTGATGACCATTCAGGACATCACCCAACCGGTGGAGACGCTCTCGGGTGGTCAGCGGCAGGGTGTGGCGGTGGCGCGCGCGGCAGCCTTTGGATCCAAGGTGATCATCCTGGACGAGCCGACCGCCGCTTTGGGCGTCAAGGAAAGCCGCCGGGTGTTGGAGTTGATCCTTGATGTGCGCTCGCGCGGGATTCCAATCATCCTGATCAGCCACAATATGCCGCACGTGTTCGAGGTGGCGGATCGCATCCATATCCACCGTCTGGGGCGCAGGCTGTGCGTGATCAACCCCAAGGATCACAGCATGTCGGACGCGGTGGCCTATATGACCGGCGCGAAAGAACCGGACAAGGTTATGGCCTGACGGTTTGGGATGAAGACGACAGCGCCGCCCTTCGGGGCGGCGTTTTTGTTTGCGCGGATCGTTTGATTGCGCGCGGCACGCGAAGCGCGCATGCGATGTCTATGGGGTCGTTCCGCGCGTGCGCCCCGTGCACGCGCCGCGCCCGCCCGCCCCTTGGCGGGCGCGATGAATCGCCCCCGCCCGGTCGTGCGCGCCGCGTGCTTGCAAAGGTGGAGAAGCTGACAACCCCTTGTGGCTTCGTTGCCTCAGCCACAATCGAACCGGCGGGAACGTCCACTGGACGTTCCCGCGTCGGTTCTCTGCACCTCACTCCAACGTCGCAATAATCGCGCGCAGGGTTTCGATGCCGTCGCCCTTTTCCGAACTGGTCACCACAAGTTCGGGGTAGGCCGCCGGATGCTTGGCCAGCGCGGTCTTGACCTGTTCGATGGTCGCCGCGCGGGTTTCGGCATTCACCTTGTCGGCCTTGGTCAGCACGCATTGAAAGGCAACGGCAGAGCGGTCGAGCAGGGTCAGAATCTCTTCGTCCACCGCCTTCACGCCGTGGCGCGTGTCGATCAGCACGAAAGCGCGCCGCAGGGTCTGACGGCCCGCCAGATAGGATTTCAGCAATTCCTGCCACTTGCGCACGATGGCCACCGGCGCCTCGGCATAGCCGTAACCAGGGAGGTCGGTCATATAGCGATCCTCGCCCAAGGCGAAGTAGTTGATCTCTTGCGTGCGCCCTGGTGTGTTTGACGCGCGCGCCAACGTCTTGCGCCCGGTCAATGCGTTGATCAGGCTGGACTTGCCGACATTCGACCGCCCGGCAAAGCAGACCTCGAGCCGATCCGCAGGCGGCAGGCCGGACATGGCGACCACGCCTTTGACAAAGGTGACCGGCCCCGCGAACAACAGCCGCCCTTTTTCGCGCGCCTCATCTTCGGGATCGGGTGCGAGGGTGAAGGTCATCATGTCAGGCTCCAGTCATCGCCAAGTGCGATTTCGCCATTCTGCACGACGGTCGCATAAAGCCCGAAGTCCTGATGGCCAAAGGCCGCGTCCAGCGCGGCAAGGGTATCGGCATCGCTGATGCCAGTGTTTGGGTCCACTGTGGTTGCCACGCAGCGGGTGATTCGCTCTTGCACCCGCAGCACGGCGCCGCCGATGCGGATATCGCGGCCAATCCAATCCCATTCCTCCCAAGCCGCAGCCCCCTCGAGCCAGAGGTTGCCGCGAAAGCGATGCGGGGACAGATCATGCTCCATCCGCGCCGAGAGGTCTGCGAGAGAGGCGCGGTTCAGGATCGACACGGACGGAAAATCGCTGTCCGTCATTCCGCGCCCGGCCCTGACGATGCGGGTGGGGCGGGCACGGTTGGCTGGGATCAGCGGCTCCAGCCAGTCCAGAAAACGCGGCAGGTCTGCCGGATCATCGGGCCGAAAGGTGATGCCCCCCCGGTCAGGGTGGCGAAGGCTGATGGTCGCGGTCTGCTCGTCCAGCGTGCTTTCGACAGCCATCAGGGCAGGGGCCTTGGCCCCCCGCGCAAAGTTCATGCACGGGTTCCAACCCTCGATCAGTTTCGCCGCCTCATGCGCGACGGCCCAATGCCGATCCCACGGCAGGCACTCCCCCGCCAAAAGACGAACGGACGCGAGGTCTTCGCGTCCGTGTCCCTTGATCGGATGGCGGGTGATTTGAACCAGCCGCCCGCCCGTCATTTCTTGGCCTTGCCTTTGGCGACCGGGGCCTTTGGCGTGTTTGCCGCTGCCGGCGCAGGCTTTTTCTTGAACCCTGACGTTATGTTGCCAAACAGGTCCGGCTTATGCCCGTGGCCTCGCATAATCATGTATTGCTGTGCAAAGGTGATCACGTTGTTGGTGATCCAGTAGACCACCAGACCCGAGGCAAAGCCGCCCAGCATGAACATGAAAATCCAGGGCATCCATGCGAAGACCTGCTGTTGGATCGGATCGGCGGGTGCCGGGTTTAGTTTTTGCTGCAACCACATGGTGATGCCCAGCAGGATCGGCAAGATGCCGATGAAGATAGTGGCCAAGAGCGACGGATGCACAGGTGCTGCCCAAGGTAGCAGGCCGAACAGGTTGAAGATCGACGAGGTATCAGGGGCCGACAGGTCATTTAGCCAGCCAAAGAACGGCGCGTGGCGCAGTTCGATGGTCACAAAGATCACCTTGTAAAGCGAGAAGAAGATCGGGATCTGGATCAAGACGGGCAGACAGCCCGCCGCCGGATTGACCTTTTTGTCTTTGTACAGCTGCATCATCTCGCGCTGCATCTTTTGCTTGTCGTCGCCCGCGCGCTCTTTCAGCGCCTCAAGCTCGGGTTGCAATTCCTTCATCCGCGCCATCGAGACGTAGGACTTATAGGCCAGCGGCAGCACCAGCACTTTCAGCACGAAGGTCAGCGCGATGATCGCCAGACCCATGTTCCCGATCAGGCCATGCAGCCAATGCAGCACCGCGAAAATCGGCTTGGTGAAGAAGAAGAACCAGCCCCAGTCGATTGAGTCGATAAAGCCCGCTACGCCCGCGTTGTCTTGGTAATCGCGCAGGGTTTCCCATTCCTTGGCACCGGCAAAGACACGCGCGGCGTTTTGCACCGTTGCACCAGGAGCTACTGTGATGGCGGCTTGGCGGGTGATGGTCTGGTAAAGGTCGTAATCCGGGATATAGCTGGCGACAGCGGTGAAGGGCTGGCCCTGCGTCGGGATCAGCACCGTCATCCAGTATTTGTCGGAAAAGCCGATCCAGCCATCGGTCGTGGCGGGCAGAACCTCGGCCGGGCCGAATTCGTCGACCACCGGGGTCAGGTCATCGACATGGCTATACTTCAGCTCAGTTAAGGTGCCGTCGGTGCGCCCGACCACGCCTTCATGCGAGATGAAGAAGTTTTCCAGCGTTTCCGGCTTGCCGTGCCGGTACACGGTCGCCACTGGGGCCAACGTCGCAGGCGTCGTGCCGGCATTTTGCACAGAGTCGGTGATGGTGAACATGAACCGATCATCCACCGCAACGGTGCGGGTGAAGGTCAGGCCTTTGGTGTTCGCCCATGTCAAAGTGACCGGCTTTTCAACGGTCAGCGTGTCATTCCCTTGCACCTGCCACGGGGTTTCGGACCCTGGCACATCGGCGGCGGTCAGATCGCCCTGCGGCTGCCAGCCATGTACGGTGTAATAAGCATGCGGCTGGCCTGCCGGGATCAGCAGCCGGACCGTGTCCGAGGTTGGGTCGATGGTGACGCGATAGGTTTTCAGCGCCAGATCGTCGATCCGGGCGCCTTTCAGAGCGATGGTCCCGGCCAGACGCGGGGTGTCGATCTTGAGGCGGGGCGTTTCCGCAGCGCTGTCAGAGGCCTGAACAGCCGTCGTGCCCGAAGCGGCCGTCGCGCCAGTTTCTGCCGTGGTCGTCGCCGGAGGCAAGAGGCTTTCGCCCGTTTGCGACGTGGTTGGCGCTGTGACGTCCACCACCGGATCAGGTGGAGGGAAGAGGATGTTCCAGCCAATAAACACGGCGGCGCAAAGCACCATCGTGAGAAGCAGGTTTTTCATGCTGTTCTGATCGTCCATCTGGACTACCACCCATCTTTGCAGCGATTTGGGACGCTTCAACAGAAGGGGGGGCGAAAGGTCAAGCGGTTTTCCCTGTAACGTCACGCCGGGGTGACCGGACCTGTGGCGGTCCCTGCCACCAAGCGGTCTCGCGACGCTGGAATTTGGGACATAAGAGGGCCGGTTTTGACCAGAAGGGGCGCAAAAGTGCCGCCGCGTGCGACCAACCACTGGGCAAAGCCATCCGCCGGCATCGGCTGGCCGATGGCCCAGCCTTGCATGTGCCCGCAGCCAAGTTTCCTCAAGGTTTCGGCTTGGGCGAGGGATTCGACGCCTTCGGCCAAGGTGTCGAGGCTGAGCCGAACCGCCATCGACAGAATTGCCATAGCGACGCCGCGCTGGCAGACCCAGCCCCCAGATCCCCGCGCAGAGCAACAGCCCCGCCAAAAGCGCCCCTGTCACCAGCTGTCTGGGCCCGGTCCAGCCCATGCATCCCCGCGATCATGCGAGGGTGACCTTGCGCGCAGTGTCTTGTGTCCATTTAATCGCTATCCCGAAGATCAGGTGGATTTGATGCAAATGACGGCGGTTCCGTCGCAGGCGCTGCCATCCCTGCCATCAAACCGGCAAAGTCAAACAGCGACGGATCGGCCAGATGCGATGGGCGCACATTCATCAGCGCGCGGAACATCACCTGCCGCCGTCCTGGCGACCGGGTCTCCCACTCATCGAGCAGCTTTTTGACTTGCATGCGCTGCAAGCCCTCTTGGCTGCCGCACAGATCGCAAGGAATGATCGGGTAATTCATGCCGCGCGCGAATTTCTCGCAATCGGCCTCAGAAACAAAGGCCAAGGGGCGATAGAGCAAAAGATCGCCCTCCTCGTTCAGCAGTTTGGGCGGCATGGCGGCAAGTCGACCGCCGTGGAACAGGTTCATGAAGAACGTCTCAAGGATATCGTCGCGGTGATGGCCAAGAACGACCGCCGAACAGCCCTCCTCCCGCGCGATGCGGTACAAGTTGCCGCGCCGCAGACGGGAACACAGCGCGCAATAGGTACGCCCCTGCGGGACCTTGTCCATCACGATGGAATAGGTGTCCTGATATTCGATCCGATGCGGTACACCCATCCGCGTCAGGAACTCCGGCAGCACCGTCGCGGGAAAGCCCGGTTGCCCCTGATCTAGGTTGCAGGCCAAGAGGTCCACCGGCAACAACCCGCGCCATTGCAATTCGTGCAAGACCGCCAGCAGCGTATAGCTGTCCTTTCCCCCCGACAGGCAGACAAGCCACCGCGCGCCGCGTTCGATCATGCCATAGGTCTCAATCGCCTCACGCACTTCGCGCACGATGCGTTTCCTGAGCTTTTTGAACTCGGTCGAGGGGGGCGCGCCGTGAAACAGCGGATGGATGTCGTCCAGATCGTCCAGCATGGGCATCTCGGGCAAAGGGGATGGCGCGATATGCCATGAAGTGCCCGATACATCCAGTGCCGCATGCCAGGCGTATATGGTTAAATGTCCCGGAGGTTCCCCATGCGTGTCCTTGCTGTCCTTTCCTTGCTTGCTTTGACCGCCTGCGTCGGTAGGCCGTCCTTGGAGGATGCCTCGCTCTCGACCCGTGAGTTGGAGTTGGAGGAATTCTTCGACGGCACTCTGACCGCGCATGGCCAGTTTCAGGATGTGCTTGGCACCGTGCGGCGGCAGTTTGTCGTGACGATCAAGGGCGATTGGGATGGGGAGCGGCTGCAGTTGGTTGAGGATTTCGTCTATGAGGACGGATCAACCGAACAGCGCATCTGGACGTTAAGGAAGACCGGCGAAGAGACATGGGAAGGCACCGCCCCCGGGGTAATCGGTGTGGCCAAGGGCGTGGAAAAGGGCGACCGTTTCAATTGGCAATACACCATCGATCTGCCGGTTCCGGCGGCGGATGGCCCCGCGCGGACGGTGCGGGTCAGCTTTGACGACTGGATGTGGCTGCTTTCCGACGACCGCTTGTTCAATCGTGCCTATATGCGGCGGGCGGGGATCACCTTGGGCGATGTGTCGATCTATTTTGAAAAACAGTAGACGGGGTTTCCGCGAAAACCATCGTTCAAGAATTCAAGCAGAAGATTTGACCTATCGCGTGCGGTCAAATTCTGGATCCGCCCCCGGCACGGGGTCATAGCCGTGTCCGCCCCAAGGGTGGCAGCGGCACAGGCGGTGCGCGGTCAGCCAGCCACCGCGCAGGCCGCCGTGACGCTCCAACGCCTCAAGCGCATAGGCCGAACAGGTGGGTTGGTAGCGGCAGCCGTGCCCGACCCAAGGCGACAGCACCAGCCGGTAGGCGCGCACCGGCAGGGCGATGACGCGCGCCAGCGGGGTCATTTCGCCGCGCGGTGGACAGAGCGCATCGCGGCGCGCATATCCTCAAGCAGCGCTGCAAAGTCGCGCTCGACCGTGGCCCCTGGACGGGCAACCAGAACGTAATCCCATCCTGGCACGCCCAAAACGGGCAACACGGCACGCGCCACCTCGCGCAGCCGCCGTTTTGCCCGGTTTCGAAACACGGAATTGCCAATTTTCTTTGATGCAGTGAAGCCGACGCGCACCGCAAGATCGGTGTCGTCGCGATGTCGGGCCTGCAAAAGGAAACCGCCGGTTCCCTGCCGCCTGGCCGAGGCCGCGCGCAAGAAGTCCTTCCGATGCCGGAGAGTCTGAATGGCAAGCCTCTCTCCAGCCGCCGTGTCCGAACCCGTCACGCAAAGCGAAACCGCCGGTGGCGCTACGGACGCTTCGGCTGTGATGCCTTGGCCCGGTTCCTCCGGCGGTGTCATGTCGTCACCCCTGATGAGACCGCAAAGGTCCGCAGTGCGGGATCAGGCCGACAGGCGCTTGCGGCCCTTGGCGCGACGTGCGGCGAGGACAAGTCGCCCCCCTTTGGTCGCCATGCGGGCGCGGAACCCGTGGCGGCGCTTGCGGACCAGGTTCGACGGTTGGTAAGTGCGCTTCATCGCGGCTCTCCGTATCACAACGCGGCGCGAAACCCCAAGGATTCGAGCGCCACTCCTATTCGAAGACCGCTCTTTAGGGAGGGTTTGCCGACAAGTCAACGCGATGAAGCGGGTTTTCGGCGAAGTATTCGGCCATCTTCGTTGCGGCAGCCGTGCGTGAGACATTGCAGTTTAGGCCCCGTGGTCAAGGCCCCGTGATCTGGGCTAGCGCAGGGGCAGCAAATCGGCCCATGATTGAGCATGGCCAAACCCAACCTTGCATCCGATCCAAAGACGCATCGCAACTTTCTGCGCCAGCGTCTGCGCATGATTCCGGCGCTGGTGTTGTTATGCGTGGCGGTTCTTGGGGCGGTGATCTTCCGCGACGCGCTGACCTTTGACACGCTGGCCCGCCATCGCGCCGCCCTTTTGGCGTTTCGGGATGCACACTACCTTCTTTGCGTGCTTGCCTTTGTGGTTGGCTACATCGGACTTGTCGCCTTCAGCCTGCCGGGGGCGACGGTGGCAACCTTGACCGGGGGGTTCCTCTTTGGCCTCTTTCCCGGTGTGTTCTTTAATCTGGCCGCAGCAACGTCCGGCGCACTTCTTTTGTTTCTGGCGGTGCGCGCGGGGTTTGGCACGACCTTGGCGCAAAAGATCGACACGCAAGGCGGCAAGGTCGCACGCTTGCGCGCCGCACTGGCTGCCAACGAATGGGAGGTGCTGTTCTTGATGCGCGTCACACCCATCGTGCCCTTCTTTGCCGCCAATCTGATCCCGGCGCTGTTGAACATCCGGCTAGAGCGTTTCGCACTGACCACGGCCGTGGGGATCATCCCCGGCGCGCTTGTGCTGACCTCGATCGGGTCGGGGCTGGGCGCGGTGTTTGAAACCGGTGGCACCCCCGATTTCAGTGCCTTCCTTGAACCCTATGTCGCGGGGCCGGTGGTGGGGCTGGTGGCGCTGGGGCTGCTGCCGATCATTATCCGCA
>JAIYDR010000256.1 GCA_027487395.1 Rhodobacter sp.
GGCCGATTGTCCGGTGTGATCAGCCGCCGTAAAGGGCGGCGGTTACGATGCGGGTGGCGGCAGCGGCGTCTTGCGCCGCTTGCGCCCGCGCCAGATCAACATCGCCTGCCAGCGTTTTGGCAATGGCGCGCAGGCGGTCGCACACAGCGATATTCGCGCGCGCCTCACCCACAGGATCGGTGCCGCCGTGATCGGGGAAGGTGTCAAAATAGATCACCCCGTCATAGCCCGCGCGGTCCAGCGCCACGAACAACTCCACCGTCTGCACCGGATGGACGGAACCCGCGATTAAGCCGTCATCGCGCTTGCCATAGCCGTCGTTCAGATGAACGCCCAGAATCCGACTGTTGCGCGCAGCCAGCATCGCGGCGCGTGCGGGCATCTCACCCGCAAATAGCATATGGCAGAAATCGAGGGTGACGCCTGTGTTCTTGCGCCCCACCTCGGCCAGCGCAAGCAGCGTGGTGGTCATGTCGGGCATCACCACATGGGCGCGGGGCTCGTTGGGTTTGTATTCAATGGCGATGTCGATGGCGGGGTTGTGGTCGGCCACCTCGGCAATCGCGGCGATGCTGTCGTCCCATTGCCGCGCGTAATCGGCCTGAAAGCTGTAATCAAAGCCGTCTTGCCCCATCCACAGCGTCATCAACCGCCCGCCCATCGCGGCCAGCGCATCCAAACCCCGCTTGGTCACATCAATCGCGGCACGGCGCACAGCGGGGTCGGGGTTGCTAAAGGCCCCGAGACGAAAACCGGGATCGGTGTAATAGCGCATCGCGAGGCCATTCAGCGCCATGCCGTGATCCGCCAACAGCCGCGACAGTTCTGCCGGGGTGTGATGGTCGAAATGATCGGGGAAATTCAGATCCGCAGCATCCAGGCCCCCAACACGCCCGGCCGCCGCAATCATCTGTGCCACCGTGTCGCCCTTTTGCTTGAACGCATTCAGGCGGGTGGCATAGCGGGGACGGTTGGGCAGGGTCATGGCTGTCCTTGGGATGAGAAAAGGTCTGGGCGCTCGCGCTCCAGCGGTTCTAGGTAAGTGAGCAACTGGCGCAAGTGCTGCTGCACGGTATGGCGCGCCGCGGCGGCATCACGGGCCTCAAAGGCGGCAAGGATAGAGCGGTGTTCGGCCAGGGTTGCGGCCAAGCGCCCCTCAACCGGCAAGATCAACTGCCGCGCGCGGTGCACGTTCAACCAAGCGGTCTGCGACACCTGCGGCAGACGGGGAAAGCCGGTGAAGGACAGCATCATCTCATGCATCTGGCCGTCGAGTTCCATGAAGCCCTGATGATCGCCATCGATCACCAAGGCCTCTTGCAGCATCAGATTGCGGCGCAACTCGCGCAATTGATCGTCGGTAATGCGTGGGGCCACCAATTCGGCGGCAGCGACCTCAATCGCCTCGCGGATAAAGGCACCTTCTCGGATGTGGGTCATCGACAGCCGCCCGACGAAAGTCCCCGCCTGCGGGACCACATCCACCAGCCCATCGGCGGCCAACCGTGCCACAGCATCGGCCACTGGACTGCGAGACACGCCAAGACGATCACAAATCTCGGGCTTGCGGATGATTTCGCCGGGGCGATAGGCCAGTGTCAGGATCGCTTGTTGCAGGCTTTGATAGACCCGCTGGCCCAAGGAGCCCTGAAAGCGGTCCAACGGCAAAAGCCGCGCCGCGCCGTTCACCTCTGCTGATCCAGTTGCTGATGTTTGTAGCATGCTAACATGTTAGCCGAGGCCGTCCCCGTGTCAAGAATGCTGCGGCACGGCGTGATGGCGTCGGCGGACCTCTTATCTGATTAAGCGCGACAGGCAACTGGTTCGCTGTGCAGGGCGAAGGCCATTTACTTCACAACTTTTCTCTGCATTGTAAAGTTTGTGCGGATTCGTGACTTTGGACCGCGTGTCGCGGGCCGGATCGGTCGGGCTACCAAGGGATTGAAGAGGTCGGGCATGGGTGATCCTCGGGCGGTCGGGGCGCAAATCCGCATGAAACTGCCGGGGCTGACGCCGCTTGAGGCGAAAGTCGCCGCCGATATCTTGGCCCGCAAGGACATCGATGAATCGATGCCCCTGCGCGATGTCGCCGCCGGGTCTGGCGTGTCAGAGGCGATGGTGGTCAAGGTCGCCAAAAAGTTGGGCTTCGCCGGGTTTCGCGAATTTCGTCAGGGCTTGGCGGACTACTACCGGTCTGACGCGGCGGCCTTGCATGCCGATATTGGGGCCGACGACACCTCGGGCGAGATTGTGCAAAAGGTGTTTCGCACCGCCATGCAGGCGCTGGAAGAAACCTTTGCCATTCTGGACCTTCAGGCGTTTGACCGCGCCGCAGGCTATCTGCACCGCGCCTGCCAGAGGGATTTCTACGGCCTTGGGGGATCGGCGCAGATCGCCCGCGATGTGAGCCATAAATTCCTGCGCATCGGTATCCGGTCTTCCGTGTTTGACGACGCGCATATGATGATGATGTCGGCGGCGCTTTTGGGGCCCGAGGATGTGGCGCTGGTGTTTTCACATTCGGGCGCTACGGCGGCGGTGATCGATGCGGTGGACCTGGCGCGCAAGAACGGTGCACGCACCATCGCGGTGACCAATTACCCTGACAGTCCCTTGGCGCACTTGGTTGATGTGGTTTTGTGCTCGACCGCGCAAAACAACCCGTTGTTGGGGGAAAACGCCACTGCGCGCATCGCGCAACTGAACCTGCTGGACGCGCTTTTTGTCGCCGTGGCGCAGCGGGACCGCACCGCCGCCGATCTCAATCTGGCGCGCACCATGCGCGCCGTGCATTCCAAACGCCGAAGCTGAGGCCTGAAATGACCAACCCCATCGTCCTGACTGTCGGCAGCCTGCATTACGACATCATGGTTCAAGCCGACCACTTGCCGCGCAAGGATGAAACCGCTGTCGGCACGCGCTGGTTTCCAAAGTTCGGCGGCAAGGGCGGCAATCAGGCGGTGGCGGTCGCACGGGCCGGGGCCAACAGCCGCATGTTTGGCGCGGTCGGCGAGGATGAGTTTGGCCGCTTCCTGCGCGCGGCCTTGCAGGTGGCGGGGGTGGATCACCGCCACGTCGCCACCTTGGCCGATGTCGGTTCGGGCATGAGTGTGGCCATTCTGGACGCGCAGGGCGATTACGCCGCCACCATCGTTTCGGGGGCCAATCTGCAGTCCGATCCTGCCGCCCTTGCCGATGCCGCGCTGTGGCGGGACGTCGCCTTGCTGATCTTGCAAAATGAAGTGCCTGAGGCGCTGAACATCGCTGCCGCCGCTCAGGCCCGCGCGCGCGGGATACGCACTGTGCTGAACGCCGCCCCGGCGCGAGCCTTGCCGCCCGCGTTGGTGTCCAACATCGACATTCTGGTGGTGAACGCGGTCGAGGCCGAGATGATGGGGGCCGATCCTGTCTGTTGTCTGCACAGCGCTGCGGACGCCGCCAAAGGCCTTGCCGCGCGCTTTGAGGCGGTGATCGTCACCGCAGGCGCAAAGGGACTGGCGGCTGTCGGCCCGGATGACGACGCCTTCACCCTGCCCGCCGAAAAGGTGCAGGTGGTTTCCAGTCATGGGGCAGGGGATGCCTTTATCGGCGCGCTGTCAGCGGCCTTGGTACAGGGCAAGTCTATGTCCGAGGCTGCCAAGGCTGCCTCCCATGCGGCGGCCTTGCACGTCAGCGCAAAGGGCGAGATCTAGGCAGGCGTTGCCAGACCCTTTGCGACCGATGCTTTCAGGAGAGGTTGATGACCGATTTCACCGTCCCCCGCGCCCGTGACCTTGGCTTGCCCTTTCCGGGGCAACCCGGACCGTGGAATGCCATCACTGATGTCGCGGGGGTGCGGGTGGGGTTTTGCACGCTGACCGATCCCGCGCGAAAGATGCGGACTGGCGTGACCGCCATCTTGCCCCGCAATGATGCCGGGGTGCCCATTCCGCTGCGCGCCGGCCACTTCACCCTGAACGGCAATGGAGAGATGACGGGCACCCATTGGATCGACGACTCCGGTCAGTTCATCGGCCCGATCTGCCTGACCAATACCCATGCCGTTGGTGCGGTACATCATGGCGTGACGCGGTGGATGATCCGCCATTATGCCGACTGGTTCCAAGGCCAGCACGCTTGGGCCATGCCGGTGGTGGCCGAAACCTATGACGGCGTGCTGAACGACATCACCGCGCTGCATGTGACGCCGGACCATGCCCAAGCCGCGCTCGACGTCGCCACCTCTGGCCCGGTCGCCGAAGGGTCCGTGGGCGGCGGCAATGGCATGATCGCCTATGACTTCAAGGCCGGGACCGGCACCGCCTCGCGCTGCGTGTCCGTGGGCGGGCAAGAGTATGTGCTGGGCGCCTTGGTGCAGGCCAATCACGGGCGGCGGCCTTGGCTGCGGGTGCTCGGCGTCCCGGTGGGGGACGCCATGCCGAAAGGCGCGTTTCAAACGCGTGAGCAGGGGTCGATCATCGTCATCCTTGCCACCGATGCGCCCTTGTCGGCCCTGTCGCTGCGCCATCTGGCGCGGCGGGCCGCGCTGGGCATCGGGCGGGGCGGCACCCCGGGGGGGCAGTCGTCGGGCGATATCTTCCTTGCCTTCTCTACCACGGCCCCGGATTCGCGCCCCGATCCCGACAGCCCGCTTTTGCTGCGCCTAGAGTTGGACGATGCCGCCATCGACCCCTTTTACCTTGCCGCCGTCGAGGCGGTGGAAGAGTCGGTCATCAACGCTATCGTCGCTGGCGAGGATACCCCCGCCATTAAACCCGAAGGTCTGGTCGTCCCCGGCATTGATCGGGCGGCGTTGGCGGCGCTGTTTGCGGTCAGAGCCTGATCCGCCCTCAACCCGCCTTTGCCACCATCCCGGCTATCCGAACCACCACCTGCAACGCCGCCGCCATGTCTTGCACCGACACCCATTCCAAGGGCCCGTGAATTTCCTGCATCCCGGTAAAGACATTGGGGCAGGGCACCCCCATTTCTGTCAGGCGCGAGCCATCGGTGCCACCCCGGATCGGCACCGACACGGGCACCATCCCACAGGACCGCACGGCCGCTTGGGCCAGCGTCACGGGCGTCATGTCCTTTTCCAGCCAATAGCGCATGTTGCGATATTGCGGCCTGATCTCGCAGGTGATCACGGCGCGGGGCTCTGTGGCGGCGACCGCATCACAAACCTGGCGCAGAAGATCCCCCTTGGCCGCCAGCCCCTCCAGCTCAAAATCCCGCAGGATGAATTTCAGTGTGGCCTCTGCCGCGCCGCCCTGCATGTCATACAGGTGCAAGAACCCCTCGCGCCCTTCGGCCAGTTCGGGCACCAATGTCGCTTGCGGCAGGGTCTGCACGATCTTGGCCGCCAGATGCAGCGCGTTCACCAGCTTGCCCTTGGCATAGCCGGGATGCGCCGACACGCCCGTTATCCGCACCACCGCGCCATCGGCCGAGAAACTTTCAAACTCAATCTCACCGGCGCGGCCACCATCCAGCGTATAGGCGAAATCCGCCCCCAGATCGGCGGGCAAGCGTGGGTCGACACCGCGCCCAATCTCTTCATCCGGGGTAAAGGCCAGACGGATGGTGCCATGCGGGAGTTCGGGATTGGCCAAAAGGTACCCCGCCGCCGTCATCAGGATCGCCACCCCGGCCTTGTCATCCGCCCCCAAAAGCGTGGTGCCCGAGGCGGTCACAATGTCATGGCCCAGCTTTTCCGCCAGATAAGGCGAATTAGCAGGGGACAGCTTCAAGTCCGGTGCATCGGCAAAGGTGATGTCGCCACCGTTATAGCCGCGATGCACCACGGGCTTCACACCCACGGCAGGATAGGCGGGCGCGGTATCGACATGGGCCAGAAACCCCACGACCGGGGCCGGGCTGTGCAGCGTGGCCGGGATCGTCGCCAGAACCACGCCGTAATCGGTCAGCCGCACCTCTGCGGCGCCCATCGCCTGCAATTCCGCCACCAGCATCCGCGACAGGTCCAACTGGATCGCGGTCGAGGGCTGGCTGGCCCCGGTTTCATCGCTTTGCGTGTCCACCTTGCAATAGCGGATCAGGCGGTCTTCCAACTCGGCGTCATGGGTCATGGGCTGCTCCGGCTTTGCCCGGATCAGGCGGCGAGCACCAGCGATTGTCAAGCCGCAGCGCCCGCGCCCTGTGCCTGTCTTCTCTGTCCAAATATCCTGCGGGTGGGTCCGGGAGGGTGCAAAACCCTCCCGGGGGTGGGCAAGATCACACGCTCTCAGGCCCTACCGCTCATACCGCAGGCGAAAGCGGAAACTGTGCCCCGCAGGGTTCATGTCCGCCGGGCCGGGCGGCAGACGTGCGGATTGCACAGCCTGCACCGCCGCCGCGTCCAGCACCGGATTGCCAGAACTGGCAGCGACAGACACGCCGACCAACCCGCCCTGCGGCGTGAAAGTGATCACCAAAGTCACCACGCCTGTCGCGCCATCCGCGCCCCGAGGATAGGTCTTTTTCCGTTCGATCCGTGCCCGGATATCGGCCCCCCACGCCGCCAGCGCGTCAGCAGCACCTGCGCTGTCGGTGGTGCCAGCCTCGGCCTGCCCGGCCTGTCCCACAGCGCCGCCACCGCCAAGCCCGGCGGCTTTGGCAGCGGGCACAAGCGCGGGTTTTGGTTCGCGCTTTGGCTGCGGTTTGGGCGTGGGTTTCGGGGCGGATTCTGGCACGGGGCGGGGCTTGGGATGCAAATCGGGATTGACCTGCACCTTTGGTTCTGACGGTGGCGCTGGCGGCGGTGGCGCGGCCTCTGCCATGCTCGGCGCTTGCATGGTTGGAAGCGGGATAGGTGCCGGTGGGGCCTGGGGGGCGGCGGCCTCTGGTGCCGATGCGACAGGTTCAAGCGTGAGAACAGGTGTTGGCATCTCCGGCGCTGTCGCGGTCCACGGTTCGGGCGCGTCGGGCATCACGACCGGCGGGGCTTCCCATGCCGCAATCAGTGCCGCCACCTCACCTGCGACGGGCGCGATGGTGACCAACTCCGTCCCGCCATCGCCGGAGGCGGTTGCCCCTGTGCCCGTTTTGTCTCCCATCACCGCCAAGGCCGCGCCATGCAGGCCCAGCGCAAGGATTAGTGCCAGCGCGGCATCAGAGCGGACGCCCATCTCACTCCGCCGCTTGCCGCAGTGCGCTGGCCGTGAGGGGGGCAAGGTGGGGGGCATACAGCACCTGTGTTGCCGCATCCTCCATATCGTGGCGCAGACGGTCGACGACGCTTTCAAACCAGACCAGCGCAATCTGTGCCGGAATCGCCACGGCCATGCCTGCGGCGGTGGTCAACAGCGCCTCCCAGATGCCGCCGGCCAAAGTGGCCGTATCGGCGCGCACCCCGGCGGCCTGCAACGCCTGAAAGGATTCGATCATCCCGGTGACCGTCCCCAACAGCCCAAGCAGCGGCCCAGTGGTCGCCGCCAGTTCCAGCCCGCGCAGCCCCCAGCCCGCCTGCGCCAAAAGGCCCCGCGCGACACGGGCAGTTTCGGCCTCGGCCCCCTCGCGGTCCAATCCCGGCTCCAGCGCGGCGCGCATCGCGGTCCGGGTCAGGATCGCGCGCAGCGAATGGCGGCGGTCGAGAATTGCCAAGGCCTCGGCGGTTTTTCCCTGCTTCCACAACGCCAAAGCGCGGGCCGTGTGACCGCCCCCCGACCACGCGCCCATGGTGGCCAAACGCATCACCTTCCAAAGGATCAACGTCAACGACGCGACCGACAGCGCCACGATGGCCCACATCGCAGGCCCGCCCAGATGGATCAGGTTCACCGCCTGCGACAGGGCGTCGGGCGCGGTTTCCACCGGTGGCAAACTGGTCGTCTCCATCCCCGTCCGGTCCTCTTGGTCGATGCGTGCCGTCAGCGCTACGCCAGAGCGGCCCTTGCGTCAACGGCAGGACATGGGCCCGTCACCTGCAAACAGGACGCCGTCGCCGTCACCGCTCAGAACGGCGCGACCTCTCCCCGCGGGGGAAAGGGTGAGGGGGCAGCCCCAGCGATCAATGCTTGATCATCACATGCCGGACCACGGTGTAATCCTCCAGCGCATAGCTCGACATATCCTTGCCATAGCCGGACTGCTTCAATCCGCCATGCGGCATTTCGTTGACCAGCATGAAATGCGTGTTCACCCATGTGCAGCCATAGCGCAACCGTGCCGCTGTCCCCATTGCGCGGCCCACGTCCCGCGTCCAGACGGATGATGCAAGGCCATAGTCACTGTCATTGGCCCAATCCACCGCTTGATCCACATCAGAGAACGGCGTGATCGAAACCACGGGGCCGAACACCTCACGCCGCACAATCTCATCCTCTTGCCGCGCGCCCGCAATCACGGTGGGGCGGTAGTAGAACCCCTGATCCATCACTGCGCCCCCGGTCGTCACCTCGACATGCGGCAATTCCCGCGCGCGGTTGACGAAGCTGGCGACCCGGTCGCGCTGACGCAGGGAAATCAACGGCCCGATCTCATTGGTGGTATCATCCTCATTGCCCAAAGCGATGGTCGAGACTGCCCCGGACAAGTCCGCCACCAAGCGATCATAGACCTTTTTTCCGGCATAGATGCGGCATGCCGCAGTGCAATCCTGGCCCGCGTTGTAGTAGCCGAAGGCGCGCAGACCATCGACCACTTCGGACACATCGGCATCGTCAAACACGATCACCGGGGCCTTGCCGCCCAGTTCCAGATGGGTGCGTTTGACCGTCTTGGCGGCGGCATCCAGCATCTTTTTCCCTGTTGCCACATCCCCGGTCAGGGAAATCATATCCACGCCGGGATGGTTGATCAGATAGCTTCCCACCGTCTGGCCACGGCCAGTGACGATGTTCACCACGCCTTCGGGCAGTTCCTCGGCCAAGATCCGGGCAAAGCGCAAGGCAGACAGCGGGGTCTGTTCGCTGGGTTTGAACACCACCGTATTGCCACCACCAAGCGCGGGCCCCAGTTTCCAAGCCATCATCATCAAGGGATAATTCCATGGTGCGATGGATGCGATCACTCCTACGGCATCGCGGCGGATCATGCTGGTGTGCCCGGCCAGATATTCACCCGCCACCTGCCCGTGCTGGGTTCGCACGGCACCTGCAAAGAACCGGTAGCAATCGACAATCGCCGGAATTTCATCATTGCGCGCCGCATTGATCGGCTTGCCGCAGTTCAACGCCTCCAACGCGGCCAGCGTCTCGGCCTCGGCCTCGATCCGATCCGCGATGCGCAGCAAAGCGGCGGAGCGCTCGCCGGGGGTGGTTCGACTCCATCCGGCAAAGGCCCGACGCGCGGCGGCGACGGCGGCATCCACCTGCGCGGTTGAGGCTTCGGCCACATTCAGGATCACCTCGCCAGTGCGCGGGTTCAGGATCGGTTCGGGCACATCCTGTCCTTGTTGGAAGTCGTTGCCGATCAAAAGTGCGGTGTCGAACGGGGTCATGGTCTCTTCCTCATTTGCCTGCGCCGGCGGTGTGGTCGCCATCGCGGGTCAGGTAATAGGCGGCAAGGATTGGCAGAAAGGTCACGGCAAAGACCACGATGGCCACCACATTGGTCACCGGCCGCTGGCGCGGGCGCACCAATTCGGACAGCATCCAGATGGGCAAAGTGGTCTGTTGGCCTGCGGTGAAGGTTGTCACGATCACCTCATCAAAGCTCAGGGCGAAAGCCAGCATCCCTCCGGCCAGCAGGGCAGAGCCAAGGTTGGGCAGCAGCACATGCCGAAACGTCTGAAGCCCGTTGGCCCCCAGATCGGCCGAGGCTTCAAGGATCCCGCCATGCAGACGACGAAAACGCGCGACGGCGTTATTATAGACGATGACGATGCAAAAGGTCGCGTGACCCAGAATGATGGTCCAGACCGAAAACGGGATATCCATCACCGAAAAGGCGGATCGCAGCGCCATTCCGGTGATCACCCCCGGCAGGGCAATGGGCAACAGGATCAACAGGCTGATCTGGTCGCGTCCAAAGAACCGGCTTTGCGCCATTGCAGCGGCCACCAGCGTGCCAAGGATCATCGCAATCAGCGTCGCTAACCCCGCCACTTGCACCGACAGCCATAAAGGTGGCCAGATATCGGCGCGATTCCAGGCCACGCCAAACCATTGCAGCGTCAGACCGGGGGGCGGGAAGGCATAGCTCTTTTCCTCGGTCGTGAAGGCGTAAAGGAAAATCAGCACGATCGGCAGGTGCAGGAAGGCAAGCCCCAGCCCCGCCGCGATCTTCAACCCGGTTGACGCACGCTCAGAGGGCATCAAACGCCCCCATCCGTTTGGCAATCGCCAGATAGATCAGCATGATCACTATGGGCACCACGGCGAAGGCTGCGGCAAGTGGCAGGTTCCCGGCGGTGCCCTGAAACTGATAGACTGCAAGCCCGATGAACCGTGCCGAATTGCCGATGATCTGTGGGACGATGTAATCGCCCAAGGTCAGCGAAAATGTGAAAATCGACCCCGCCACGATCCCCGGCAGCGCCAAGGGAAAGATCACCGTCCGAAAGGTTTGCGCCCGGCTTGCGCCCAGATCGGCGGAGGCCTCCAGCATCGAGCCCGGCACCCGCTCCAACGCCGCCTGCATCGGCAAGATCATGTAGGGCATCCAGATATAGACAAAGACGATGAAGGTCCCAACCGGAGAGGTGGACAGCGACGATCCGCCAAACCATTGCTCCTCAAGCGCGCGGGCCATCAGCGGGCCTGCCCCGATGTGATCGGCGACCCACGTCACAATGCCCTCGCGCGCAAGGATCAGCTTCCACGCATAGACCTTGACCAGATAGGACGACCAGAGGGGCAGCATCACGCCCAGATAAAACACCGCCTTCCACCGCCCTCGCGCAAAACGCGCGGCATAGTAGGCAATGGGAAAAGCGATGATGGCGGATGCCACGGTCACCAGCGCCGCCATCAACAGTGTGCGCAGGATGATATCGAGGTTCTGCGCGCGAAAGAGTTCGGCATAGGTTTTCAGTGTGAATTCCTGCTTCACCACGCCCGAGAATTCATCAATCGAGAAGAAGGATTGCAGCAAAAGCGCCGCGAGCGACCCCAGATAGACCACGCCGAGCCAGAGCAGCGGCGGGGTCAGCAGCACAGCCAGCAGCAGGCGCGGGTGCCGCCAAAAGGTGGCAGTCAGTCGGTCGGCAAGGCCGCGTTCGGGGAGGATGGCGGGAGAATGTGGCATGTTACGCTGCCCTCGCAGTCCGCGTCGGCCCTCTGGCCCCAACCCGAAGCGCCCTCATCCAGCGCCCCCCATCACATGCAGCGCCGCCGGGTCAAAGGCCAAGCCGACCATTGCCCCCACCTCCGGCACTGCCTGCCCCGTTGGCACCAGTGCCGCCACCTCGGCCCCCGCCAGCGCCACCGTCACACGCGACCCGGCGCCCAGATAGCGCAGCGCGGTCACCGTCCCTGACAATGCCACCCCATCCGCCGCCACGACCCGCAACGCCTCGGGCCGCAAGCTCGCCCAAGCCGCAGGTCCGCCAAAGGCGCGCGTTACTTCTGGCGGCAAGACATTGGACGAGCCGACAAAATCCGCAACAAACCGTGTCTGCGGGCGGGCATAGATATCTTCCGGCGTGCCGATCTGGGCGATCCGACCCTCGTTGAATACAGCCAAAGAGTCGGCCATGCTCAAGGCTTCGTGCTGGTCATGGGTCACAAAGACGAAGGTGATCCCCAGCCGCTTTTGCAGCGCCTTCAACTCATCCTGCATCGCCTCGCGCAGCTTCAGGTCCAAGGCGCCAAGCGGTTCATCCAGCAAAAGCACGCGCGGCTCATTGACCAAAGCCCGCGCCAAGGCCACCCGCTGGCGCTGTCCACCCGACAACTGCCCCGGCCTGCGGTCGCCGAACCCCGGCAATTTGACCAAGTCGAGCATCTCTTCCGCCCGCTCCAGCCGAACCCGCCGATCCACGCCTTTGACCATCAGCCCATAAGCCACGTTGTCGCGCACGGTCATATGCGGGAACAAAGCGTAGTCCTGAAACACCGTGTTCACGTTGCGCCGATTGGGCGGCACAACGCTGACATCCTGCCCAAAGATGCGGATCACCCCGCCCGTGGGTTTCTCAAAGCCGGAAATCAGCCGCAAGCAGGTGGTCTTTCCTGACCCAGACGGCCCCAACATGGCAAAAAACGCGCCCTCAGCGATCGCCAGATCCACCTCATCCACCGCGCGGGTGCTGCCGAAATGGCGCGAAACGGACTGGAATTCGACGGCTGAGGTCATGGCGATCCGTGCAAAATCAAAAACATAGCCGGCGGGATACGTCCCGCTGGCAAATCCAACCCCGCAGCCGCGTGCTGGGCTGCGGGGTCGCAGTGAAAATCGAAGGCGTTACCGCCCGCCGATCACACCGATATAATCGCTGACCCAGCGGTAATAGGGCACACAAGCCCCTTCCCCCTGCGAGCAATTCGCAGTGGGCGTGCGCCAGAAGCGGATCTTGTCGAAATCATCCAAGCCGTTGGCGGTACAGCCCTCGGCGGTCTGCATCCCCCGCCCGTCCGTGCAAGCGGCAGGAACAGATGGGTTTGCACCAAACCAGACCGACAGATCCGATTGCAGGTTCGAGGCGAGTTGATGTTCGAACCACATATAGGCGCAATTCGGATGCGCACTGTCCTTGTGCAGCATGGTGGTGTCGGCCCAGCCCGTGGCGCCCTCTTGCGGAATGGTCGAGGCGATCGGCTGGTTGTCCGCCTTCAAGAGGTTCACCTGGAACGGCCAAGAGCCAGAGGCGACGACGCCTTCGTTCTTGAAGTCATCGATCTGGATAAAGGCGTCATGCCAATAGCGGCTGGTCAGCGTGCGCTGCACACGGAGCAGGTCCAGCGCTGCCTTGTACTGATCCTCATTCAACTCATAGACATCCTTGATGCCCAATTCAGGCTTGTGGAACATCAGATATTGCGCGGCATCGGCAATATGGATCGGCCCATCATAGGCCTGCACCCGGCCCTCGTTCGACTTACCGTCGGGCAGGTCCATCTTCTCAAACACCACGTTCCAAGACGTCGGCGCTTCCTTGAAGGTTTCGGTGTTGTACATCAACACGTTCGGCCCCCACATATAGGGCACGCCGTAATGCTTGCCGTCCACCTTATGCCAGGGCGCATCCTGCAGGCGCGGATCAATGGTGCCCCAGGACGGGATCAGGTCCTTGTTGATCTCTTGCACCCGGTCGCCCGCGATCAAGCGCAGCGAGGCATCGCCCGAGGCCGTGACAAGGTCAAACCCGCCCTCATTCATCAGCGCCACCATCTCATCCGAGGTGTTGGCGGTCTTGACCGTCACCTTACAGCCCGAGGCAGCCTCGAACTTGGTCACCCAGTCAAAATTCTTGTCCGTCTCACCGCGTTCAACATATCCAGCCCATGCAACGATGGACAACTCGCCCTCACCCGGACCAACGGCGGTCATCTGGGCAAGTGCAGGGGAAAGCGCGGTGGTCAGGCTGGCGGCAGCGGCAAGTGAAAGGCGCGCGGCGCGGGCAATGCGTCGGGTCATGGTCAAACTCCCTGATGATGAATGCGCCGCCTTGGGCGCCGCCGGTTTTCCGGTCTGTGAAAGATGCTGCGGCCCGCGTCCCGCTTTCGCAAACACAAAATCAGAAAGGGTCATATCGGTTTTTCCGATGGCTCTGCCCTTGGCGCAGCCCCCTCATTCTCTCTCTTTAGATTTCCCGGGGGTTTGGGAGGCTGGCCCCCCATCTGGCCTTGACTGCGGCCTTGCCGCGGACAAGGCGTCCCGTGTCGCGTGCCCTTGCGCGCGGCAATTGGATCACCGATCCGACAACCCTGTCTGCGCCGAGCGGACAAAGTTCAGCGCAGGCCCTGTCAAGGGTGCCCCCCGCCGCCATGCCAGACCGACCTGAACTGAGGGCAAATCGCCCGACACATCCCGGATCTCGATCCGATCGCCTTCCAGCGACCATGGTCGGTACACCAGTCCCGGCAGCACAGCCAGACCCGCCCCGGTGGCCACCAGACTGCGCACTGCCTCTACACTGCGGGTGCGAAAGGCAATCTCGGGTTTGACCGGCAGGGCGGCAGTCAGCCGACGCATCGATTCCTCGATCTCATCCACCATCAACTGGATCATCGGACGGCCTGCCAGGTCTTCAAGCCCTATGGATTCCTGCAAAGCCAGCGGATGGCCCAGGGGCAACCAAAGGCGATAGGGCGAGACCAGTAACGTCTCCACGTGCAGCGCCATTCGGTCCCGAACGGAGGAGGTCAGCAAGACCGCCACATCCAATTCGCCGCCGATCAGCAGATGTTGCAGATATTCGCCCGAATCCTCGATCACGTTCAATTCGATCAGCGGGAATGCGCGGCGGAAGCGTTGCAGGATGTCCGACAGCACATAGCCTGCCACCAACGAGGTCACCCCCAATGTCAACCGCCCACGCACCTGTTCGGGATCATCCCGAAACGCGGTGCGTGCTGTGGCGACATCGGCCAAGATTTGCCGCGCATGGCGCAAAAACACCGAGCCGCGATGGGTGATTACCAACCCTTTGGCCTGACGTTCAAAGACGCTGACGCCCAGATCATCCTCCAGCGCGCGGATCGCCTCTGTCACGCTCGACTGAGAGATCGACAGCGCCCGGGCCGCCCCCGTGACGCTGCCCGCCTCGGCGGCGGCGACGAAGAATTGCAACTGACGCAGGGTGAATGCCATGCGCTGACTGTTCCCAATGCGCGCCCGCTTGGCAAGGGCAAGCGCTGATCTCTACCCGATCAGCGCGGCCACCCAAGCCACCTTCCAACCCGTCGGTCATTGGCGCAGGGATCGTGATCGCCGCCCGTGGGGCAGAGTGTCACCGGCACCGGGAATTTGGTGCGATTTTGCCAGAACCGACCCCTGTTACCATCGCCCACCGCCCCCAAATGAAAATGGCCCGCGCTGCTGCGCGGGCCATTCGTCAGTTCGATGAACCGACGATTACATGGTCTTGTCGGATTCGACGTTCTTCTGGGTCTTGGCCAGTTCCGGATCGGGAACCAGACCGTAGGCTTCCAGCGGGCCACCAGCGCCAGCGACTTCGTCCGAGACGAAGAACTGGACGAACTCTTTCAGGCCCGGGATGGTGCCGACGTGCTGCATCTTGACGTACATGAACAGCGGGCGCGAGACTTTGTACTTGCCCGAAGCCACGGTTTCACGCGACGGCTCAACACCTTTGAAGGTGGCGACGCGCAGCTTGTCACGGTTGTTCTCGTAGAAAGCCAGACCAAACACGCCCACGCCGTTCTTGTTGGCAGCCAGACGGGCCAGCGTTTCGGTATAGTCGCCGTCGATTTCGACAACGCGGCCATCGGTGCGCATGGTGATGCAGCCTGCAGTGGTCTTGGCCTTGTCACCATTCACGCTGCGCGCAACGACGCGGTCAGCCTTGAAGGTTTTGCAGCCGTCTTCGACAACCTTGACGTCGAACACTTCGCGGGTGCCGTGCTTGGCGCCCGGAATAAAGGCCAGGATTTCCTGATCCGGCAGCGCAGGATCGACGTCCGACCACTTGCTGAACGGGTTCGGAACCAGTTGGCCGTTGATCACAACTTCGGCGGCCAAGGCATTGTAGACCTGCGCGCCGGTGAGTTCGAATGCCGGGCCGTTGATGTCAGAGGCGAACACGATGCCGTCATAGCCGATGCGGACTTCGGCGACGTCGGTCACGCCGTTTTCTTTGCAACGAGCCAGTTCCGACGCCTTGATCGGGCGCGAGGAGTTGGCGATGTCGGCAGTGTTTTCACCAACGCCTTCGCAGAACTTCTTGATGCCGGCCGAAGAACCGCCGCCTTCGACCACGGGGGTCGGGAAGCCAGCGTTTTCGCCGAAGAGTTCGGCAGCAATGGTGGAATAGGGCAGAACGGTCGACGAACCGGTGACTTGGACTTGGTCACGGGCATAAGCGGAACCGGCGAACAGCGCCAGCGCAGCAGCGGCGGGGGCCGCAAAGCGAAGGAAGGACATGAAGAACTCCATCATGAAAGAGAGGGAAAGAAGCGCGGGCAGTACTCCGCCCGCGCGAAATCGAGGGGCAGCGCCCCCCGATCAGAAGGACATGTTTGCGCCGATGGACAGGTTGGCCTTGCCGGTGTCTTTTTCAGCGTAGCCCGCTGCGAGCGACAGACCGCTGCCCAGATCATGGGTCACACCAAAGCCTTGGTAGCCATTGCCCGAGTAGTCTTGGCGATAGAAGCCAGTCAGGGTGTTGGTGCCGATGATGTAGGTCCCGTAGACGACATACTGTTCCTTGTCGTCGTCGCGCATACCGTAGGCGACTTTGACTTCGGCCTGGCCGTTGCCATAGCTGCCGCTGACAACCGACTGCGAACGCACGCCATTGTCTTCGTAACCGGCGGCGATGCGCCAGAATTCGGTCGTGTAGGAGACGCCGACCGCGTAGTCATCGCCGATCTGGCCGGCGGAGGAACCAGTGTTGTTACCGCTGGCCGCGCCGGGGTTACCTTTAGACAGGAATGCGCCGAACACACCGTTGCCCATGTTCGGGTTGGTGTAGGCGTAGAGCGCTTCGATACCGTTGGAGTTCTGGTCACCGCCGGTCAGGAACTGGAATTCGTACATCTTGCCCGTATCGTTGTGGCCGATCGAGACAAACTGAACAACGGCGGCTTGAACGGCGCCGTCGATATCGCCCATGGTCAGGCGGCCATAGTCGGCGTGTTCGATGAACACCGTGCCGCGGGTGCCCGCAGCAGCGTTGGTTGCGTCAGAGGCGCGGAACTGGCCACCGAACTTCAGGCCGCTGTCAGCTTCGGCTGACAATGCAAAGCGCACGCGGGCGCGGCTGTCGAAAGAGGTGGTCTTGCCGGCGTCAGTCGACGAAAGGCCCATGCGGCCGTCACCAGACAGCGCGACATCGGCCAGTGCAGCGCCAGCGGCCAGCGACAGCACGGTGGAGAGAAGGAGGATTTTTTTCATTTCAGCGATACCTTGTGGCTTCGCGACCGGCAGCGATGCGGTCAGCTTGTATGCAAATAGCAGAGCCGAGCGGGGCGCAAATGACTGAAATAACCGTCGCGTGAGCAGCGCTGTAAAAATACCACATTCTTCGTAATTAAAATGTCATAAATGTCATAAATAATACAGAAACATGACTATTGTAAAAGTAATGTAACAAGTAAATGAAAAATCTAAGGCATGCCGTGCCACGGATCGCCGGAAAGGTGCCGGGGGAAGGTTAGAAGGCGAGAAAAAAATCAACCTGCGAATCATTCTGGGCGAATCTGTCAGTTTCTGGGCAGCAGGAGGCACAAGGGCTGCCCCACGGACAAAGAAGGGCGAACCTGTCGAAACCAATGAGATACCGGAACACTGGGCAAGTGGCACCGCACCCTTTTGGCCTTTAGCGGTCAACGCCGCCGCCGGTTTCATCGGCGGCGGCGTTGTGCAGCCTTAGTGTCGCTGTCTGCCCGCCAAACGGTACGATTACCAATTCACATGCTTGGGCCAGACGAAAACATCGTCCTTTGCGCCACCAAGCGCCATGGTCTTTTCGCGCAGGTAGGGCACGACAGACTCGCGGGGCAAAGCGGCCAGGTCTGCGGCAGAGATCGGCGCGCCCAGCGAAATGCCCAGTCGCTTGTTCATCAGACGCCGGGTTTCGTTGAAGATCAGCGCAACGCGCAGCGGATAAGACATGTGGCTGGCAATCTGGAACAGGCGCGAGTTCTGGCCTTGGAAATAGACCGGCAGCGTCGTCACGTTCTGGATCATGGCAAGTCGGCTGAGAAAGCCGTGCCATTCCGCATCATGCGCCCGTCCGCGCACCGGCTTGTTGGCGGTAGAAATGCCACCCGCCGGGAAGATTGCGACGACTTTGCCATCCTCAAGCAGATCAATCGCGGCGCGGCGGCTTTGGGCCGAGGTGCGCCGGGCCTGAGACGTGCCGCTGAAATCGATGGGCAAAAGATGCGGCGCGATCTCTGCGGGTTGGCACAGCACGCTATGGGTCAGAATCTGCACGTTGCCACGCAGACGCAGCCCCAGATGCCCCAGCGCCAGACCATCAACGATGCCGAAGGGATGGTTGGCGACCAACAAAAGGCCCCCCGACTTTGGCACCTCGACCGAAGGGATTTGCCATTCCAACTGGGGTGTAATCCCCAACACGTTCAAAGCGGCATGAAACACATCCTCTTCCTCGCGCGCAGAGCTGGACCAATCGGCGTAAAGCCCACGCAGCATCGGCTGACCCGAGGCAAGCTCAACCGCGCGGATCAGACCGCGGCGGAAACGGCTCATGCCGGGATGGGAATAGGTGAAATCCGGGGCAGCATCATCTGGGGCGAAGGTATCGGTCATAGATCCACTCAGGCAGGCATGAGGTCAAAGGGCGTGTCGGCCAGCGCGGAATAACCCCCGCGTCCAGCCACCCACGTGCGAAGCGGGGCCGGGATGCCCTGTTCGGGCCAGTCAAGCAGCAAAAGATCGGCGCGGTGTCCCGGCGCAATGCGCCCACGATCCGACAGTCGCATCGCATCGGCAGGATTGGCCGATACGGTCTTCCAAAGCGCGGGAAGCGGGGCCGCGCCATCGGCCAGCAGGCGGACCACGGCCCCCAGCATGGCCGGGTAGTAGTAATCCGAGGCAAGGATATCGCAAAGCCCGCGCTGAATCATCTCAGCCGCGCCGGGCGATCCCAGATGGCTGCCGCCGCGCATGGCATTGGGCGCGCCCAAAACAATCCAATCCCCGGCGTCACGCGCGGACTGGAACACCCGATCGTGCATCGGGAATTCGGCAACGCTGGCGCCATGGTGGCGGAAGAAATCGCGCGTTTCGGTCTGGCTGTCGTCATGGCTGAGCATCGGCGCCGCCCGGTCGCGCGCTAAGAAGGCCACTGCCGCAATATCATCCGCGACCCGCTCGCGCCGGCTCCAGACCGACAGAATAAGCGCGGCGTAATCAGACTGTGACAGACCCGACCGTTTCGCGCGGCTGTCCATTTTGGTGCGGAAACGGTCCGAGGTGGTATCGGTCACTGGATAGTCGGGCACCAGATCAAAGGGACGGTCCTGTACGGCGATGGACGGATGCAGCAAGGCCGAGGATGTGTGATCGTTGAAAGCAACCGACGGGGTCAGCGGTGCATCCAGCGCGCTGGCGATCAGCGGCAGCGCCTCGGGACAAAAGGTTTCCCATCTCAGTTGTAACCGGTTCTCGACGGTCAACCGATGCGCCAGACGATCCAGCCCCTGCACCACCTGCCAGCCGGTGTCGACCGAGCGCAGGCCGGGCTCCCATCCCAAGGTCAGCGCGTGATACGCAGTTGCGATGCCATTGGCGGCAAGCTGGCGGTCGGTCTCCAGCAAGGCGGCATCGATCGGCACCGTCACGCCGGTGCGTGGCATGATCTGGCGTTCAAACGCATCGCCATGCACGTCGACAAAGGCCGGGGCGAGCACACGCCCGCGCCCATCGATTCGCTGCGCGCCATCACGGGCCACATCGAGCCCAGTGATCCGGCCATCGGCGCAGCGAACGGAGAGCACTTCAACCCGGTCTTCAAGCACCACGCGCGCGCCTTCGATGACGAAGGGAACCGAGGCAGAAAAGGGGTTGTGTCGATCAGGTTTTCCCATGGCAGCCCTTGTCAGATCAGTTTCGAGCGGATCCAGCCGGACCCTTGTTCGACGATCATCACCAGTGCAAACAGCATCAGCACGATGGTCAGCGCCTCGTCGTAGTTGAACAGATCAAAGGCAACCTTCAGATCAACGCCGATCCCACCGGCCCCGACCAGCCCCAGCGCCGCAGAACCGCGCACTGCCTTTTCAAGCGCAAACAGCGATGTAGCGGTAAAGGATGGCATGCAGGCGGGAAAGACGGCAGAGAACAGGATGCCAAAGCGGCTGGCACCGATGGCACGCAGGGCATCTTGCGGGCCGGGGTCAGCTTCCTCCATCGCTTCGGCAAAGAAACGGCCAGCAAAGCCGATTTTATCGATCATGATCGCCAGCACCCCGGCGGCGGGGCCGAGACCTACCATGATGATAAAGAAGATCGCCCAAACCAGATCAGGAATGGTGCGAAAAAGGGCAATCAAACCGCGCGCGGCAATGCGCAATGCCGGGTGTGGCGACAGCCGGTCGGTGGCCAGAACGGCCAGCGGCACCGACAGCACCAGCCCTAACGCTGCGCCGGCCACCGCCATTTGCAGCGTTTCCAGAAGTTTTAGCGCAATCCGGTCGACACGGCTAAAATCGGGAGGGAACATCTGCGCCAGCATTCCGTCGGGTGCGACAAGCCGGGTCAGCCCACGCCCCAGCGCATCCAATTCCGGCGCTGTGGCGGCGATGCTCGACAGCACAAGCGCGGCAATGATCAACAGCCCGAGATATTCCACAACACTGCGATGCCGGAACCGCGGGGGCAACGGATGGTCGCGCGACGGTGTTTGCTGGGGCGGGGTCACGGGGGAAGTGATCATGACCCTACTCCTCAAAAAAACGGCGGAGTTCGGCGGCATCTGTGGCCGTCGATGCTTTGTCCATCACCAGCCGTCCTTTTTGTAGGCCAAGAATGCGGTCCGAGAAAGCCAAGGTGTGTTCCATGCGATGGGAGATGAAAACCACCGTCAGGCCATCCTTGCGCGCCAAATCGGCCAGCAGGCGCATGACCTCTTCGCCCGATTGCGGGTCGAGGCTGGCGTCTGGCTCATCGGCCAGAATCAAGCGCGCGCGTTGCATCAGGGTGCGCGCAATGGCCACTCTTTGCTGTTGGCCGCCCGACAGGCTGTCCACCCGTTGCAGCGCCTTGTCAGCCAGCCCAACGCGGGCCAGACAGGTCATTGCCTCGGCTCGCAGGGCGGCAGGGGCGGTGGCCTGGAACCAGGCGGCCGGGCCTTGCCTGCGGCCCTGCGCGCCGTGGAGCACGTTGGACAAGGCCGAAACGCGCGGTACGAGGTTGTGTTTCTGCCAGACCATCCCGACCTGCGACCGGAACCGCCGCAAATCGCGCGGGCCAAGGGTCATCACATCGCGATCAAAGACTTCGATCCGACCAGCATCAGGTTCCACCAGACGGATCAGGCATTTCAAGGTCGTCGATTTGCCCGACCCATTGGCACCGATCAGCGCTGTTGCCACACCTGCCAGCGCCTCAAACTCCACACCGCGCAAGACAGCGTTGTCCCCATAGGCCTTTACCAGCCCGGAAACGCGCAAAGCCGGCCCTGTTTGCACAGGGCCGGTTGTCGCTGGGTCAGATCGCAAAGGCGCGTTCATCCAGGGATCACTCTCCGATGAACTTGCTGAACTCGGTCACGCCAACGTTTTCAAACATTTTGCGGACGCCATCGTAGTCAGCATCGGAAACGGTCGCGGTGAAGCTGCCGCCGATGTATTTTTCATTCTCTTCCGACGCGGTGACAGCGGCCAGCAGGTCTGCGCCGTGTTCGGTAAAGGTTGCGCGCACTTTTTCCACCACATCGGCGGGCACCTTTGCCGAAGCAAGCAACACGTCATTCGGCAGCTCACCACCCTTGACGAGGATGCGCAGCTTGTTGTCGGGGAACTTTTCGGTGATCTGGGCGATATGGGTGGCGTTCAGGCCGATGGCCGCAATCTCGCCGGTGATCAGCGCTTCCATTGCGACGTTGCGCTTCAGGAACACGGGTTCGTAATCGCTGGCATAGACCAGACCAGCTTCTGCGAGCAGGGTTGCGGGCGACAGGTGCTGCGAGGTGGAGCCGATCTCGCCGAACGAGATTTTCTGGCCCTTCAACTGGTCAACCGAGGTGATCGGCGAAGAATCCAGCACGACCACGTTGGAATAATAGTCCGGACGGTTCCAGGTGACCACGGGCTGGGCATCCATGCGGGCGTTGAACACAACGTATTCCGCCGGGCCGGTCAGGACGAAATCGACCTGCTCAGCGGCCATCGCCTCAACGGCGACGGTGCGGCCGGAGACGGGGAAAAACTCAACCTTCAAGCCTGAGGCCGCCTCGAAGGCGTCCTTGAACGGGCCCATTTCCTTTTGCACCGCTTCCAGACCGTCAATGTCGGTCACGGCGAAACGGATCGGGTCTTGCGCCTGTGCGACGGGCGCAGCAAGGGCGGCGAAAGCGAAGACAGCAGCGGTCAGAACGGATTTCATGGCGACTCCGAGGTGAAAGATTGTCCGCTTCGTCTACGCGACAAATATCACGTCACTACGACGTGAGTTTGACAGATCCGTAACAGCGACCAAAATCCGGTGGGCAGACAAAAAAAGGCCCTTGGAGCAGCTCCAAGGACCGGTTGTTCGCCGTGCCCCAGTGTCACCCCAAAGCGTAACCTGAACCGCGGACAGTTCGAATTGGGTCTTCGTGCCCGAAGGCGCAGAGGGTTTTGCGCAGGCGTCCGACGTGGACGTCGACGGTGCGGGTATCGACATAGATGTCACGGCCCCAGACGCGGTCGAGCAGTTGTTCGCGCGACCAGACGCGGCCGGGCTTTTCCATGAAGGCCGACAGCAGGCGGAACTCGGTGGGGCCGAGTTTCAGCACCTTCTCGCCACGATAGACGCGGTGGGCCTCAGGGTCGAGGCGGATATCGCCAAACTCCAGCGTAACGCCGACCGTCGAGGGCCGTACACGGCGCATCTGGGCACGGGCGCGGGCCATCAACTCAACCATGGAATAAGGCTTGATCACATAATCATCGGCCCCGGTTTCCAGGCCCCTTACGCGGTCCACCTCTTCGGCGCGGGCCGAAAGCATGATGACCGGAATGGCGCGGGTTTCGGGGCGCATCTTCAGGCGGCGGCACACCTCGATCCCCGACACTTTCGGCATCATCCAATCCAGAATGATCATGTCGGGCTGATCTTCATCGACCAGCAAGAGGGCGTCCTCGCCATTGTCGGCTTGGATTACGTCAAAGCCTTCAGCTTCAAGGTTATAGGCCAGAACCTCGCGCTGGGCATATTCATCCTCGACCAACAGGACACGGGGCGCTTGGGTCATGATGCGTTCGGCCATTTCAGACTCCGGCCGTGCCCGTGGTTAGGTCGGCCTTAGGTCGATCTTCGTTCGGCAAGTCGCCGGTGGCAAGGTAGATCACCTGCTCGGCAATTGCGGTGGCATGGTCGCCGACGCGCTCGATGTTCTTGGCGATGAAATGCAGATGCATCGCTGCGGTGATGTTGCGCGGGTCTTCCAGCATGTGAGTCAGAAGTTCGCGGAACAACGAATTGTACATCTGATCCACATCGCGGTCACGGTCGCGGATATCATGCGCCACAACGATGTCGCGGGCGATATAGGCGTCCAGTGCCTCACGCAGGCGCTGGACCACGGTGCGTGCCATACGGCCGATGGAGCCAGCGGTGCCACCCAAGGGGGCCATATTGGTCAGGATCAGCGTGCGCTTGGCCAGATTCTTGGCGTAGTCGCCTGCGCGCTCAAGGGCGGCGGCGATGCGCATGACCGACAGCACAACCCGCAGGTCCGATGCCGTAGGTGCGCGCAGGGCCAGAAGGCGGGCGCATTCGGTCTGGATCGTGGCTTCCAGATCGTCAATCGCGCGGTCGCCGTCGCGGACGCGGGCGGCCATGTCCTCATCGCCCGTTTCCAGCGCTTCAGCGGCATGCAGGAGTGCCTGCTCCACCAGTCCGGCCATCCGCATCACATGGGCCTGAACGGCCTCAAGATCGCGGTCAAAGGCAGAGGCGATGTGCGTGTTGGCCATCAGATCGGTCCTTTTGCGGTGCCAGTTCTAGGGTTCGTGGCCCAAGGATCCGGCGGCTTTGGTTTGGCAGAGGGCGACGATGAGGCCAGACGAAAAAGCCAGACGCGCCGGAAAGGCAAGGAGGGGTTACAGAACGGGAACAGGTACCGAACAAGAAAAGGCGAATGAGAATTCGTGGATCATTTAGAATGGGCGACCGGGGGGCGATGACCCGCCCCCCGGTTGGGGTATGTTTATTCCAAGGGGGCCATCACCGTTTCGGCGGCGACGGCGGCTTGGGTGGCGGCGAGTTCGGGGTCGGAAACCAGACCATAGGCGGCCAGCGGGCCATCGGGGCCTGCAACATCATCCGATACGAAGAATTCGACATATTCCTTCAGGCCGGGGATCACGCCGATGTGCTGCTTTTTGACGTAGAAATACAGCGGACGCGACACCGGATATTCGCCGGTCGAGATGCTCTCCACGCTGGGCACGACGCCAGACATCGTGGCGACTTTCAGCTTGTCCATGTTGTTTTGGTAGAAGGACAGGCCGAACACGCCGACCGCCATCGGGTTGGCATCAAGGCGCGCCAAAGTCTCGGTATAGTCGCCGTCGATATCGACCGACGCGCCATCGCTGCGCAAGGTCATGCAGAGTTCTTCGGCCTTGTCTTCATCCCCGCCATTGGCGGCGGCAAAGGCCTCGAAGGCACCGGTCTCTTCGCAGCCAGCGACGATGACCTTGGTATCAAAGACTTCGCGCGTGCCATGCTTGGTGCCCGGAACGAACGCCAGAATGTCTTGCGGCGGCAAGGCGGCATTCACTTCGGACCATTGCTTGGCGGTATTGTCCACCACGGCGCCATCCTTGACCACCTGCGCTGCAAGCGCGAGATAGACATCCGACGGCGTCAGCGCGAAATCAGCGCCGTCTTTCTTCGAGGCAAAGACAATCCCGTCATAGCCGATGCGGATTTCCATGATCTCGGTGACGCCATTCGTGGTGCAAAGCTCGATGTCCGACTTCGAGATGCGCGACGAAGAGTTGGCGATATCGATGGTGCCTTCGCCAAGGCCTTCGCACATTTTCTTGCGTCCGGCACCCGAACCACCACCCTCAACCACCGGCGCGGCAAAGCCCGAATTCTCGGCAAACAACTCCGCCACGATGGTTGCGTAGGGCAACACCGTGGAGGACCCCGCAATCTGCAGGTTATCGCGTGCAAATGAAACACCGGTAGAGCACGCAAGCGCGGCTACGGCGGAAAGACAGAGCTTATAGGTCGTCATCGAAACCTCCTATCGGGCAGCACACAAGCACGGATCCATTGTTAACAATGTCCTAGCTGAGCAGAGTGTCCCTTATGCGATAGTTATATGACGCTTTGGTAACGCGCGGCGGGGATGCACGTTGAAAGCTGCCGCTTTTCCAAAGTTCTTTTCTCCCACACCGCGCGGCATGCTGCGCTGCGCCTCGCAGGGGCGAACAGGGGCCACTGCGACCAAAGACGATGCCGAAGACGATTCGGACCGACCAAAGCGCGGTGCCAGCCTCTGTCACGCCTTCGGCAGACGAAATCGACCGGGGTCCAGCCCTGCCACCTCGCGCCCGCAGACCATGTTATGGCGCGTCATGCGGGGCACGGGATGTGACCAGTCCTTCGGCATCAGGTCACCTTTTGCGCGCGGTAATCGGCCATCTGGATCTGCAGCAGCGCAGGATCAGGCGCGCGGGCGGACAGGGACCAATGCCAAACGCCGGAACGCGGTTGGGCCAATTCGGCAACGCGCGCAGCGTTGTAGCCGGGAAAGAGCGCCTCTGGGGCCACCAGCCAACGCCCCGGTCAGGGCGTCGCTTGGTTTGTGCGGGCTGTAACAAGGTCGATCACTTGACCCACGCCAGATCACTTTATCGGGCTTTATCCCTTTCGCTGTTTTGCCCAGATCGCGTCATTGCATCCCGGCAGGTCTTTCGCGGTGCAAGGACCACATGACCCGGGCCAGTTTCGGCGCCAACGCCATGCCCGGCAAAGCTTTCCGGTGATCGCGGTCGACCAAGCATCGGGGAAATTGCACATCAATGATCCACAGACACAAAATCGCCACAACCCGGGCCTGACTAACTAAAGCGACACGGCGCTTACAGATTGATCTTCCAGTACATTTTGAACAAAACTCTCAAAGGCTCTCACAGATTGAATGTTTCGATCCGCCAAGGGCGCATTTGCACGAATTTCGCTTCTGTAAGCGCCGTAGGCCCCCTTGTTGCGTGAGCGTTCGGCGAGATCAACCGCAATATCAACGTAGTCTTTTGCTGAAGCGGCAATGGTCTGTGGAATTCCTGCCTGTCGCAGCAACCCAGCGGCCAGCCTTTGGCGCATGAATTCGCCTTCCAGTGTCACAATTGGCAATCCGCAGTACATGGCCTGCCATGCGGTCGTGTAACCCGAGAATGTGGGCAAATCCAAAAAGACATGCACATTCTCCAAGAGGTCCAGAAACTCCGCGGCCGGAAGCCAGGGAAAGACCACAAGCCGATGTCCCAGCGACATTGAAAGTCCGGTCGCTTCTGCCCGTGCCTCGATCCGCTGGATGATCCTCTCAAAACTTTTGGGAAATTTTTCACTTGCGGGCACCAGAAACACAGCATCCTCGCATCGCCTTGCGATTTCGATGATCAAATCATCGTTCTCGGGGTGAAACTTGAAGGGATTCTGCGGAATAATGAGACGCGGCGCTGTTGCCGGCAAGGTTCCAAGATCAAACCTGCAAGGTTTCTTGGTGCGGTCAGAGAACTCTGTATAGCATCCCGTTCCCGGCAGCCTGACCAGTTTCTCTGTATAATGCTGTTCTGCCTCCGCGCTTTCCAGCAGATCACCAGAGATGAAATAGTCGATGGTCTTGAGCCCGCTTGTGATCGGGTGACCCCACGAGACGGCCTGCACTTTTGCCAAGCGTTGCGCCGCGAGCCAGGTTGTCGCAGGATCCATGCCAATCTCTGGATACAACAGGAAATCCACCTCGTCTTTCTGTATCTGAGTCTTTATCTCTTTCTTTCGTCCCGGGCCAAAGAAGTGCCTTACCTTCATCTGGCTGGAAGATGCCGAAAACTCAGCGGAAGTTTGCCGCTTGCGGATATCATAAACAATCACGGAAAACTTGGCCGTATCTATGTTATCAAGCAGCCCCTTGGTGATGACGTTGAAAACAGAGTGATATCTGAGGTGCGAACTCACCACTCCGATCACAGGCTTTTTCTTGCTCGGTGAATCAGAAGGGGGAAGTTTATCCTCTGGATGCTCTTCGCAGATCAAATCTCCGTAGTGGCGAAGCCGTTCGGCCATGTTCTCTGGATGATAAGCCAGGTGGAACGGTTGATTTCCACCCGCACCTTCCGATAACATCTCTTTCGTACCATCGGTTGCAGCCCAATCGGCGAGCGATGACAATTCCTTATCAAACGCCGCGAGAGGATCCGTGTCTGTTTTGGGGTCCCAGACAATCGGCAGGGTCATGCACAACTTGTACAGCCGATATTTCGCGCTTGAGGGGTCAGCTTCAATGGCTTTTGATAGAAGTTCGATGGCATCAGCACTGTCGCCGAAAGTCGAAAGCGCCGAACCGGCGTTGCAATAGGCTTCGGCATAATCTGGCTTTAGCGCAATTGCCTGGCGGTAAGCTGTAATTGCTTCGTCAAGGTTGCCCTGTTCTTGTAGAGTGACACCCATGTTGTTATAGGCTTCGGCATAGGTGGGTTTGAAATCCACAGCGCAGCGAAGGGCGGCGATTGCCGCGTCAAATTCGCCCAATTCTTGTAGTGTCACACCAAGATTGTTGTAGGCTTCGGCATAGGTGGGATTAACCTCTATCGCGCGTTCAAACGCCTCAATTGCGGCTTCACGCTCACCTTGTTCTTTCAGCACATCTCCGATGTTGTTCAAGGCCTCTGCATAGTCAGGCTTGATCTCGAGTGCGAGTCGATAGGAGGCAAGCGCATCATCAAAAAAGCCCTGTTCCTTTAGAATTGTGCCCAGATTGAAATGTGCCTGAGCATAGGATGCATTACTGGCAATCGCCTTTTGATAGGCCAAGATTGCTGCATCTGAATTCCCCTGCTCCTGTAGCGTAACGCCCATGTTGCAATGGGCTTCGGCATATGTCGGCTTGATCTGCAATGCGCGCTGAAAAGCCGTGAGTGCGGCTTCGGGTTGACCCTGATCCTTTAACGCAATGCCCATGTTATTGTGTGCTTCGGCATAGTCAGGTCGGACATCCACCGCACGCTGATAGGCCGCTATCGCATCCGGTAGTCGGTTCAGTTCTTTAAGTGTATTGCCCGTGTTGTTATGCGCCTCGGCGTAACTTGGCCTGATCGCCAGCGCACGCTCAAAACTGAAGAGCGCATCGTTCAGCTTGCCCTGCTCCTGCAGCATGACGCCCATGTTGTTATAGGCTTCAAAGTAGCTTGGATTGATTTCCAACGCCCGACGAAAAGAGGAAATGGCGGTATCAAGGGCGCCCATCATATGCTGCGCGACGCCCAAGTTATTGTGCGCTTCTGCATAGACAGGTTTGAATTCAAGCGCACACGCATAGGCAGCAACCGCTTCAGCAAGCTTACCCTGATCTTTCAGCGCATTGCCCATGTTGTTATGGGCTTCTGCATAGGTTCCGTTTATCGACAGCGCATGACGATAGGCAGAAATGGCCTCATCGGTCTTGCCTTGATCCTGTAAGGTGACGCCAAGATTGATGTAGGCATCGGCATAGGACGGGTTCAATTCAGCCGCCCTGCGAAACCCTTTCTCGGCTTCGGCAAACTGACCGAGCGCTTTTCGACCGGCGGCAAGAAGGTTCCAAACAACGAAGGCGGCAGGATAGGCAGATACCAGCCGTTCCGCATGCTCTACCATCGCCGTAAAGCGCTGTTGGCTATAGGCGACGATCAGGGCGTCAAGTTGAGCCTGCGGTGGGGCATCTTGAGGGGTGTTTTGAGCCCGCACCGCGTTCAGCTTGGCAAGCCCCTGCTGCGCGCGTTCATTCATCGGATAGGTGGCGAGGATGGAGGCATAAAGCGCGCGCGCGTCATCCAGCTCACCCTTTCGCATATGCCCATTCGCCCGAAGCAGTGCCTGAGCGACTGAAAGCTTTGCCATAGCCGTACCCTTTCTAACGAATCGCCGCGGCATCGCCTGCATGCCGCAGTCACGCCACCATCCAGAGAATTTCATTGATTAATATTAGTTAACAAGTCGGAGGAACGAAAGCCATAGCCGATGGGCGGCTCGTCTCCGGATCCCGTTGCTATGCCAAAGGCGCGGAGTCTGGTGTTGGCCGCCC
>JAIYDR010000268.1 GCA_027487395.1 Rhodobacter sp.
ACGATCAGCACCTTGGCCGGGGGCACCTTGCCCGCCGCTGTCACCTGACCGGTGAAGAAGCGGCCAAAGTTGTTCCCGGCCTCAATCACCGCGCGATAGCCCGCGATATTGGCCATCGAGGACAGCGCGTCCATCTTCTGCGCGCGGGAAATCCGGGGCACCATGTCCATGGCGACGACAGTCGCCCCGGCATCGGCCACCTGCTTCAACAGGTCCGCGTTCTGGGCAGGCCAGAAGAAGGAAATCAGCGTCTGGCCGGACTTCAGCAGCGCCGCCTCAGACGCCTCAGGTCCGCGCACCTTGACCACCACATCGGCAGCGTCAAACACGGCCTTGGCATCCGGCAGAACCGTCACCCCTGCGGCAGCATAGGCGGCATCAGAAAAGCCCGCTTTGGACCCCGCCCCGCTTTCTATCACACAAGTGTGGCCCAATTTGGCCAGTTGGGTCGCAGAATCCGGGGTCATCGCCACCCGGTTCTCACCCTCAAATACTTCTCTCGGTGCCCCGATCTTCACACTGTCTCTCCCGAACTGTCGCTGCCCTGCGGCAATCAGATGTCGGAATGGCACTTAGCACCACGAAATAAAATTTCAAAGACTCTTTGCCACCCTTTCCAGCTATTGCGAATTTGATCAAACGAAGCGAGGTCATCCGGACATCTCACCTTGTCCGGTTGCAACCGCGCTGTCGCTGCGGCAAGGTCCGGCGGAACTGGGGAGTTTGCCGCATGACCACCGATTTCACCGCCACCCGCGATGCCTTTGTCTTGCCGGAGGGCATGATCTATCTGGACGGCAACTCTTTGGGACCATTGCCGAAAGCCGCCGCCGCGCGCGTGGCGCAGACGGTGACGGCGGAATGGGGCCAGATGCTGATCACCGGCTGGAACAAGGCCGGATGGATGGACCAACCCGCCCGCGTCGGTGACCGCATCGCGCGCCTGATCGGGGCGGAAGCCGGAACCGTGGTCATGGGCGATACGCTGTCAATCAAGGTCTATCAGGCGCTCGCCTCGGCCCTAGCGATGACTCCGACGCGCAAGGTGATCTTGTCTGATTCCGGCAACTTCCCGTCCGACCTTTATATGGCCGAAGGGCTGTGCCGCACGTTGGGCGCAGACTACGCGTTGCGCGTGGTAGAGCCTGAGGCGGTTTTGGACGCCATTGACGAGACCGTGGCCGTCACCCTGATCACTGAGATCGACTATCGTACTGGCCGCCGCCACGACATGGCGGCGATCACGGCGCGGGCGCACGATCAGGGCGCTCTGACGATCTGGGATTTGGCGCATTCGGCGGGGGCTTTGCCTGTGCATCTTGCCAAAGTGGGCGCGGATTTTGCGGTGGGCTGCACCTATAAGTACCTCAACTCAGGCCCCGGCGGTCCGGCCTTCATCTATGTGGCCCCCCGCCATGCCGAAACCGCGCGTCCGGCGCTGTCGGGCTGGCTGGGCCACGAATCCCCCTTTGCCTTTGATCTGGACTATCGCCCCGGTCGCGGGATCGAGCGTATGCGCGTCGGTACTCCGCCTGTGCTGCAACTGGCGGCCCTTGAGGCGGCATTGGATGTTTGGGACAGCGTGGACCTCGCCGATCTGCGCGCGGCGTCTCTCACCCTGACCGACCAATTCATCAAGGGGGTTGAGGCAGCGTGCCCCGACCTGGCCCTTGCCACCCCGCGCGAGCATGACCGGCGCGGCAGTCAGGTCAGTTTCCGCCACCCGCAGGGCTATGCCATCATGCAGGCGCTGATCGCACGCGGCGTCATTGGCGATTTCCGCGCGCCTGACATTCTGCGTTTTGGCTTCACTCCTTTGTTTATCGGCGAAAGCGATGTGGCCAAGGCCGTGGATGTTCTGGCCGAGGTAATGGCAAAGCGGCTTTGGGACCGGCTCGAGTATCAAACGCGTGCGAAAGTCACTTAATCGTCAACACATGGGGACGATTTGCGCAATTGTTTCCGATCTATGGACTTTCCCACTCTTTCGGGTGCAGGGTAGATTAACGGATATCTCTGCGGTCCCGTCTGATGGACCGACCCTCTCGAAGCATGAGGATTTCAATACCGATGATTTCAGTACGCTTCCTAACTCAATCAAGCCTTGCCTTTGTTGTGATGGCAATGCTTTCGGCCTGTGTGCCCGATCAATCCTTGATTGATGCCGGTCTGGCCAAAGCGCCAGAGCCAAAACCCGTGACAGGGGCCTATATCTCGACCATGGATTCGGGGTTTGCGCTTCCGGCCCTGCCCGAAGAGGAAATCCCCACCCAGTTCCGCCGCCAAGAGGTGTATTTCCCCACCGCTGAGGTGCCGGGGACGATCATCATCAACCCGGCGGAAAAGACACTGCATTATGTCACCGGCCCGAATGCCGCGATTCGCTATGGCATCGCGGTCGGGCGGGCAGGGTTTGAATGGTCCGGCGTGGCCCAAGTGACGGAAAAGAAACCTTGGCCGACCTGGACTCCGCCGCCCGAGATGATCGAACGGGATCCGAAACTGGCGAAATGGGAAAAGGGCCAACCCGGCGGCCTGACCAATCCGCTTGGCGCGCGGGCGATATACTTGACGACCAATGGCGTGGATTACGGCTATCGCATTCACGGCACGCCAGAGTGGAAATCCATCGGCCGCAATGCGAGTTCCGGCTGCATCCGCATGATCAATCAGGATGTGATCGACCTCTATAACCGGGTGCAAGGCGGGGAAAAGGTGGTCGTCCTGAATGCGGACGGCAGCTATCCCACGCGCCTCGTCCTGCCGCCGCCTGCGCCCAAGCCAAAGAAGGCCGCGCCTGCGCCGGTGGTGGTGCCCGCTGCAATGCCGAGCTTTAACCCGCTGTTGCAGGGTGTGCCGCCGACCTTGCAAACCCCCGCCGCGCTGGCACCAGCTGTGCAAACGCCTGCCGCGCCTGCGACAGCGACCAGCACCAACGGCTAAAGTCAGCCCAAAGGCTTTGGCGGCCAGCCCCTCTCTAGCCGGAGGGAGGGGCCGCCAAAGCGCGCGTTTGCCGTTGGAACCGCCAGACCAGCGCCGCCCCCGCCCCGGCAAGCGCCAGAATGAACCCGGCCCAGATGCCCGCAGGCCCAAGCCCGCCCCAATGCGCCAAGCCATAGCCCAAGGGCAGCGCCACCAGCCAATAGGCGATGGCTGATACAGCGGCGGGCCAAGCGGTGTCAGACAGGCCGCGCAAGGCCCCCAACATGGCCGATTGCACCCCGTCGCTGATCTGCATCGGGGCAAAGGCCAGAAAGATCGCCGTTGCGACCACCACAACCTCAGGATCATCGGTGATCAGTCGGGCAATCGCCTCTCCCTTGAACGCCAGCACCAGAAAGGCACCGACCAGCCAGACCATCGCCACCAACAGCGCGGCATAGGCGATGGGGCGCAGGGCGGCGATGTTATCGGCCCCGCGTTCCTGCGCGACCCGGATCGCCACGGCCCCCGCCACACCCAAGGGCAGCATATAGAGCAAGCCCCCCACCGATTGCGCCACCTGATTGCCCGCCAAGGCAATCGCGCCAAAGGCACCGATCATCAAGGTCGCCACCCCGATTGCGGCGGTTTCCACCACATACATCGCCCCCAAGGGCGCGCCCTCCATCGCGGTGCTGCGCATTTCGGCCAGATCCACCTTCCGGCGCAGGCGCAGGCGGCGTTGCGATGGCGCCCATCGCCACCAGGCAACCGCCGCCAGAAAGGCCAAAGCCTCGGCCAAGAAAGACGCAATCCCCGCCCCAGTCAGCCCCAACATCGGCAAGGGGCCAATCCCCCAGATCAGCGCATAGTTCAGCGGCACGTTGACCAGAACCGCCAGAAAGGCAAAGGCGGTGCCCAACCAAGGACGCCCCACCGCCTCGAATGCGGATTTGAACACCGTCAGCAGGGAAAAGGGGATCAGGAACAGCGCAATCATGGCCCAATAGGCGGGCATGGCAGCCAAGACCTCAGCCGGTTGACCGAGGAGCGGCAACAAGGGCCAGATCGCCCCCATCGCCAGCGCCCCGCCCACCCCCACCAGCGCCCCCAAGACAAGGCCGCTGCGCAGCAAGGCGGGAATCTGGCGATGATGGCGCGCGCCATGGGCATGGCCGATCCGCACCGACAGCGCAGAGAGCAGACCATAGATCGCGGCGATAAAGATGACGGCCACGGCATTGGTCAACCCAACGGCCGCCAAGGGCACGGCACCCAAAGGGGCCAGCATCAGCGAATCCGTCACCCCGATCAGGGTCGAGGCCGCAAGCCCGATGACGATGGGCAGGGCAAGGCCGACGATGCCCGGCACTTGCCGCCAGATCGCGATGATCCCTGCCTGCTGTGACACTTGCCCACCTTACCTATTTCACATACGGTTCGTATGTGAAATCTTTAGCCCGGATGCTGACCCGATGTCAACCGAAGCGCCCCCCCTTCCGCGCACCCTTCCGCGTGCATTGGCGGCCGAGCAAACCTCGGCCCGACTGATCGCCACGGCGCGGCAGGCCTTTGCTACCCTTGGCTTTGCCCAAGTGTCGCTTGATACCTTGGCAGCAGAGGCTGGCGTGACGCGCGGGGCCTTGCACCACCATTTCATCAACAAGGCTGGCTTGTTTGAGGCCGTCCTGCGCGCGGTGGATGCTGAGATCATGGCCGAACTCGACTTGATCTATGACGCAGAACCTGACCGCTGGGCTGCCTTGCGCGCCTGCTTTCACGCCTATCTGGACCTTGCCTTGCGGCCAGACCGGTGCCGTATCCTGTTTCGCGACGCGCCCGCCGTCCTTGGCTCCCGCGCGATGGAGATTCTTTTGGCCTCTGGCTATGCCGAAATGGTGGCCGACCTGCGCGCCTTGCTCGCGGAAGGTCGGGTGCGCGACTTGCATCCTGATGCCATCGCGCATGGTCTGAACGGCGCTGTGATGGCACAGGTGCTATGGTTGATGGAAACAGATGATATCGACCAGACCCAACGCGCCGCCGCCCATGCCGCGCTGGACGCGGTCTTTGACGGCTTCAGCGCCCCGCGCGGTTAGGCCCGCCGCGCCACCGCGACCCCGCGCCGTGCGGCAGCGTAATCCACGGCCGCCGCCCCAAAGGCGGTGAACAGCGGACGCGAGACCGGATCCCCCGCCGCATTCCATTCCGGATGCCATTGCACCGACAGGGTAAAGCCCGGCGCATCCTTGACAAAAATCGCCTCAGGCGTGCCATCCGGGGCCCAGCCTTCGATCACGATGCGCTGACCAGGGCGGGCGATGCCTTGTCCGTGCAGCGTGTTGGTCATCACTTCTTCGGCCCCCATCAGGCGATGAAACACGCCGCCCGGTTCAAAGCGCACCATGTGGCGCAGGGCGAACTTCTCCTCGATCGTGCCATCGGGCGGCATGCGATGGTTCATCCGCCCCGGCAAATCGCGGATTTCGGGATACAGCGTTCCCCCCATCGCCACGTTCACCTCTTGGAACCCCCGGCAAATGCCAAGAAAGGGCTGGCCACGCTCCACACAGGCGCGGATCAGCGGCAGGGTGATGGCATCGCGGCAGCGGTCAAAGCAGCCATGGGCGGGGGTCTCTTCCTCGCCATATTCGCTCGGGTGGACATTGGGACGGCCACCGGTCAGCAAAAAGCCGTCGCACAGGTCCAACAACTCCTCCACCCGGACAAAACGCGGGTCCGAGGGGATGATCAGTGGCAGACACCCGGCAACATCGGAAATCGCCTCAGAATTCATCGTCCCACCCGCATGAACCGCATAGCTTTCGTTCAGCAAGGCGGTGTTGCCGATGATGCCGATCACGGGGCGATTCTGGGTATGGCGAGACATGGAACCGACAGGCTAAGGGTAATCATACGGGCATGATAGGCATACCGTGGGCAGAGGCAACGGGCGCAATAGCACATCATGGGTGCGAAAGGGCCGGATTTGCCCGTTTTTCATGCAAGCTAAGCCCATTCGTCCGGTTTCGCCGCACAACGCCGCTTCACGCGGCAGTGACTTGCCTTCCAGCAAGGGGAAGCCCGCACCGTCAATGCCCAGATGAACGGAGAGTCCCATGCCCAGAAATCGTTTTGCCCGCCTCGTGGTCGCCCCAACCCTTTTGGTCCTGACCTTCGCTTTGCCTGGCGCAGCGGAAACGATGGACCATTCCAGCCATGACATGTCCGGGATGGAGAACGCCTCGACCTTGGCCTTCACAGAGGCCAATAGGAAGATGCACGCCGCGATGGAGATCGCGTTTACCGGGAACGCCGATGTCGATTTCATTCGCGGCATGATCGCCCACCACCAAGGCGCGATCGATATGGCGAAAGTCGTCTTGGACCACGGCACAGACCCCGAGGTCCGCAAATTGGCCGAAGCCATCATCGCCGCACAGGAAGGCGAGATCGCGTGGATGCAGGACTGGCTGGCCAAGAACGGCGGTTGAAGGCGCTGCAGCGTTCAGCCGCGTTCGGCCTCTGCCACCACGCGTGCGGCGGCGACGATTCCGCCCGCTTTGTGCGGGATATCAAGGGCCTGCAACCCCGCCTCCATCACCGCCAGCGCACCAAGGGTCATATGGGCATTCACATGGCCCATATGCGCCACCCGCAGAAAGCCGTGATAGGCCGGATCATCCGCCGCCGCCATGCCAAGCCCGATGCCCAGCGTCACCCCGGCGCGATGCTCGGTCCATTCCCGCAGGCGGGTGGCCTGCGGTGCACCGAACCGCGCTGCCGTCACCGACCGGCCCCGGTCCACGGGATTGGCCACGTTCAAACCGATCTCAGCATTGCCCTGCGACCAAACGTCAAAAGCCGCCCAGACGGCATGGGCCAGCACATCATGCCGCCGCCAGACCTGCGGCAGACCTTCCTCATAGAGCAGCATGGTCAGGCTTTCCCGCAGGCCAAACAGGTGATGCGTCGGCGCAGTGCCGTTCCAGTAATGCCAGAACTCGGTCGCATCGGCCCGCGGGGTCCAGTCCCAATAGGGCGTGTTCAGGTCATTGCCTTTGCAACGTGCACGGGCCTTTTCGGAAAACCAGACAAAGCCGATCCCCGGCGGCACCATCAGCCCCTTTTGGCTCGCCGCCACCATGACATCGACGCCCCAATCATCCATACGGAACTCGTCGCAGCCCAGCGAGGCGATGCAATCCACCGCCAGAAGCGCCGGATGCCCCACCGCATCAAGGCAAGCCCTGAGCGCCGCGATATCGGTCCGAACGGACGAGGCTGTATCGACCTGCGTGGTCAGCACGGCCTTGATCTTGTGGGCTGTATCCGCTCGCAGCGCCTTTTCCACGCGGTTCAGATCGACGGGTGAGGATTTGCCGAAATCAAGCACCTCGACCATCACCCCCCGCGCGCGCACGCTGTCGGCCCAAGACAGCCCAAAGCGCCCGGTGGCCAACACTAAGGCGTGATCGCCGATGCTGAACAGGTTGCTGTTCGCCGCCTCCCAAACACCATGCCCATTGGCGATATACATGGCGACGTTCTGGGTGGTCCCGGCCACAGCGCGCAGATCGGGCCAAAGGCCCGCAACCATATCGACCAAGGGGCCGTCATAGATGTTCGGTGCCCCCTGATGCATGGCGCGCAGCACGCGGTCCGGCATAGTAGAGGGGCCGGGAATAGCCAGATAGGGACGACCGTTGGCAAGGCTCATGGCAGGCTCCGCAGGAGTTGGGGGTCAAGTGGTAGGTCCGCCATCCGGCAAGGTCAACGCCTGCATCGGGATTGGTCCCCCTTCCCCTTGCCCAGCCGCCACGCCATATCTTGTGCAATCAGGAGGCGGGCATGATGGGCGAGACAGCGGCGGATCGGGTGGTGTGGTCGGTAACGGGGGCTGAAGCCCTGTCCTTTCTGCAAGGGCTGGTGTCCAATGATGTGCTGCGCCTTGGGAAAGGACCGGGGCTGGTATGGGCAGCCCTCTTGACGCCGCAGGGCAAGTATTTGGCGGATTTCCTGATCGGGCGTTTGCCGCAAGGCGGGCTGATCGTGGACATCAAGGACAGCTTGGCGGCGGCCACGCTGAAACGGCTGACGATGTATCGCCTGCGCGCGGATGTGCAGATTGCGCCCACTTCGCTGGTGGTGCAGCGCGGCTTAGGCGATGCGCCCGAAGGCGCCCTGCCCGACCCGCGCCATCCCGCCCTTGGCTGGCGGCTCTATGGCGCGGCGGGGGATGATCAGATGATCGACTGGGACGCGATCCGGGTGGCGCATGTCATCCCCGAAAGCGGGATCGAGTTGACGCCCGAGACCTATTTGCTTGAGGCGGGGTTTGAGCGTCTGAATGGCGTCGATTTCCGCAAGGGCTGCTATGTCGGCCAAGAGGTGACCGCACGGATGAAGCACAAGACGGAACTGCGCAAAGGTCTGGTACCGGTCTTGATCGACGGCGCGGCCCCGGTGGGGACCGAGATCGTGACCGCAGACGGCAAGCCCGCCGGGACGCTGTTCACCCAAAGCGGTGGGCGGGCCATCGCCCATCTGCGGCTGGACCGCGCCGAGGGGGAGATGCGCGCGGGCGAGGCTGCGGTGAGGGTGGAAGTCTAAGGCACCTTCCAATTACTCAGTGAACATCACATCGGGCGGGGAAAGGCACTGCCTTTCCCTTTCCGCCCGATGAAAACGTATGGAGCGGTGTCTGATAGCCCTCAAACCCGCTCAGAATACTCCATCAATTCTGTATGAACGATAATTTCTTCGTCCGGACCAATGAAGGGCGGGATCATGATCCGCACGCCGTTATCCAAGATCGCAGGCTTGAAGCTGTTGGCAGCGGTCTGACCTTTCACCACCGGCTCCGTCTCGACGATCCGGCAGCGCACCTTTTGCGGCAGAGTGACCGCCAGCGCCTCTTCGCCGTAATAGCGCACCGTCGCAGTCATGCCGTCCTGCAAGAAAGGACGGCGGTCGCCCAAGAGCTCGGCGTCGAGTTCAATCTGCTCATAGGTTTCGGCATCCATGAACACCAAGCGGCCATCGGTCTCGTACAAGAACTGCTGGTCCTTGTTTTCCAGACGCACCTCTTCGACCTTATCCTCGGACCGGAAGCGTTCGTTCAGCTTGCGCCCATCCCGCAGGTTTTTCAGTTCCACCTGCGCGAAGGCACCACCCTTGCCGGGTTTGACATGGTTGGCCTTGACCGCTGCCCAAAGGCCGCCATCATGTTCGATCACCATACCGGGCTTGATCTCGTTTCCGTTGATCTTGGCCATGTCAAAACCTTTCAAAAGGGTTGCTTTATTGAGCAAAACCCCTATATGTCGTCAGTCCGTGCGGCACAAGGTGACAAAATACGGTAAGCGTTCGATCAAGCTATGCACTAGACGCATGACAAGCTTGTTAAACCTGCAACACCGAATCGTCATTTAATCGCCATATTCGCCGAACGCCAAAAAAGACAAGACCCGTTGAAAAGGACCGACGAGATGGCCGATTTCGTTGACAGCACTGCATTCAATTACGAACAAGGGCAGCGCGCGCGCAAGTTGTTTGCTGCCGTCGTTCTGGCCGCGCTTGATGACGCTATTGCCGACGACAAGAAATATGGCAACGGACCAGAACAGATTGCCCGCTGGGCCCGCTCGCGCGATGGCCGCGAAGTTCTGTCATGTGCCGGGATTGACCCGAACGAACGGGTCGTGAAGGGTCTGATGGATTTCGTCGCCAAGGGCATACGCACCTCGGTTGCCTTGTCTCGCGAGGAATCAGAACGCCGCCACGCCATTGAGGCCGATCAAGCCGAAGCCGCCTGATCACAGCGACCAGTGCAATGACAAGCGCGTCCGAAAGGGCGCGTTTTTCTTTTCGCGGATACTGGGGTTCTGCGGCGCGATCGCCTGCCTAAGTCAGTCAAAATCGCGCAGCGCCATAGCGCGGGCGATTTCGGCGCGCACCAGTTTTCGCACATTGCGTGTGATGCGCTCACCAAGCTCTCCCTGCAATTCCTCGCGGATGATGTCGCGCACCAAATCGCGGAGCAGGTTTTCCTCATAGATCATATCGTCTTCGCTGGGCGGTTCCGCTTGCACCGGGCCTGCCTCTTCGGCCAGTTGGCGCAGCACCTCTGCCTCGGCGGCATCGGCCCAAAGGGCGTCCAACGCCGGATCATGCGCCGCTTGCTGCACCGCGTCCTCAGCGAAAGGGACGCTCTCGGGCTGCGCATCTTCCCATTCCGGCAAAGGACCATCGGGCGGGGTCCCCCACGCCAGCGCGTCGGCGACAGGGACCACTTCCGAAGCTTCAACGACTGGCGCGGCAAGCTCTGGCGCAGCGGCGGGTCTGGGTTCAGCCGCGACGTCGCGCGCGTGGTCCCCCAGTCTCTCGCCCTCAGGGTCTAAACGAGACGGAGGCACGGGCGGGGTCAGGCTCACGACTTCCGCAGCAGGCTGCGCATGGGCGCCATCATCAAAGACCGCGTCATCTTCGACGTTGACGAAGGCGGCGACCTCACCGTCGTCCCAATGCTCTGCTGAAGGGGCTGGCACTGGTTCAGCCGAACGTGCTGCGACCGGAACATCGTCCGAAACCACACGCAGCGCGGGGGTCAGGATCAGCTTGGAGGCGGCCAATTGCGCGGCGGATTGCGGCTGCACGGGTGCCGCAGCCTCTGGTGCCGGACGCACGGGCGGGGACGCAGCCGGGCGCATGTCTTCGGAAACCAGACGGCGGATAGAGGACAACACATCCTCGATTTCAACGGAACTCATTGGTTCTGACATCGCGGCGGATACTCTTTCCCATTCGGCGAACAAAGACGGATTGAGCGATATGCTAGCCGCACATCCGCCGCGAAACAAGCAAGGCTGCACAAAAGCCAAACTTCAGAAACTTAGCCGGCGACGTGCAGCCGATCTCTGAATGCTGCGGTCAGTTGCTGCCGCCGACCTTACCAAGGATACGGTCCATCGCCTTGCCCTGTGCGCTGGTCACCGGGGCATTCTTGACGGCGTTGTAATAGACCGAAGGGTCATAAGTCGGCACACCCAGTTCAAGATGCTCAACCGACAGCAGCCCCATCGCAGACAGCAGGTTATAGACACCGACATAGCGCTGCGCGACTGCCGTGGCGCGGGTGGCGCGGGCGTCCAGCAGGTTCTGTTCAGCGTCCAGCACGTCCAGCGTGGTGCGCGCACCCAGCATCGCCTCTTCACGCACGCCTTCAAAAGCGGTTTCGGCCGCTTGGATTTGCAAGTCTCCGGCCGAGATCGAAGCATTGGCCACATCGACATTCGACCAAGCGTTTCCAACAGCTTCGCTGACCGATACGGCCGATTGCGCAAGGCTGGACCGCGACGCATCGCGCCGTGCCACGGCCTGACGATAGGCAGAAGAGATTGCCCCGCCCGCATAGATGGTCTGACGGAAGCTCAGGCCCAACGAGGCCGAGTCGACGCGCTTCTCATCCCCATCCGGGGTGGTGTTCAACGCAGCGGTTCCGGCGATCTTGGGTCGGAAATTGGCTTGCGCTGCGGCAACACTCAGATCGGCCACGGTCACTTCGCGCTTGCGCTGTGCCAGTTCGGGATGGCTGCGCAGGGCGATGGCTTGTGCATCGGCCAAGGACTTCGCGGTGGCAGGCAGCGGCGGCAGCGCGGCAAGGTTGCCCGGATAAGCACCCGTCACCGCCTTGTAGCGTTCGCGCGCGACGTTCAGTTCACCTGTTGCGGCGGCAAGACCGGATTGCGCGGCGGCAAAGCTGGCTTCGGCGATCGCCACATCGGTGCGCGTGACTTCGCCCACGTCAAAGCGGTCTTTGGCAGCCTGCAGTTCTTGGCCAATCACCCGCACGTTGTTGTTGCGAAGCGCCACGATCTCTTGCTTCAGGCGCACATTCACAAAAGCATCGACCGCCGCCAGCAAGATTTGCTGTTCCAGCCCCTTCAACGCTTCCCGCGTGGCAAGCACGGTTTCCTTGGCAATCTCAATCCCCAGCTTGCTGCGTCCGAAATCATAGATCGTCATCTGCGCGGCAAGTTGAAAGGTGGTGTTGATGGTCTCACTGCTCGCCCGGCCGGTAAAGATGCCCGCCGCCAAGAGGGGCGACTCAGCTGAGGTGTACTGATGCTGCGCCACAAACTCCACAACCGGACGCAGCGCCGCCACCGCTTGGGCCACACCCTCATCCTGCGCGCGCAAGAGCGCTTCATTCTGATCAAGGATATTTGAGGTTTTGTAGGCCGCGACGAGGGCATCGGCCAAACTCTCAGCCCGGGCGACAGGTGCGGCGACAAGGCCGAAAACCACAAGCGTGACTGTCGTGACGAATGCCCGCATGGCGCATGCCTCTTTCAAAAAGGTCCGGTCCGAAGACCGATTGCAAGTCTATCCGGTGCGAGAGTAACCCACCCGCCGCACGGATCCTATAGCGCGAAGGCGCGCAGCTTGGCAAAGCCCGGCAGAACCGGGGCCGTCGCGTTGAAGGCGAACCGCCAGGTCATCTTGCCGTCGATCCTGTAACCCACCATAGCCGTGCCAAGCGCGCCGTCCATGAAGATCGCGCCGATGCGCCCACCTTCCTTAAGCTGGGCCAACAGTGCCTCGGGAACGACCTCCACCCCGCCCTGAAGGGTGATCACATCAAATGGGCCCGCTATGGCCTGGCCCGCAGCCAAGGGTCCCATGGCGACAACAGCGGAGTCGACGCCTTCGGCGGCCAGAATGCGCTGTGCCTCACCGGCCAAGGTGGCATCCTCTTCGACCGCAACCACGGCATGGGCAATGGAGGCAATCACGGCAGTGGAGTAGCCATAGCCACAGCCCAGATCGAGCACGGTTTCCGAGGGTTGAATATCCAGCGCATCCAGCATCTTAGCCAAGGTGCGTGCTTCAAGCATCACCCGACCCGGTGCCAGATCAAGGTTTTCGCCTATGTAGGCGGCTTCGCGTTTCGCGGCAGGCACATAAACCTCACGCGGGACCGCAAGCATCGCCTCAATGATCGGGAATTTGGTCACATCTGAGGGACGGACCTGCGTATCCACCATCATCACGCGGCGGGTGGAGAAGTCGCTCATGGCTGAACTCATCAGTCTAGTTTCTATCTTCGCCATTCCTGCCACAGAACCATCAAAGGGGCAACGCCCCTTGACCCGTCGCCCCACCGCAAGTCAGGGGTTTTCCGTCTTTTGTGACCTCTCCGGCCCCAATTCGTGAACGAGATCGTATCATAACTCGGCGCGGTGTAAAGCCATGTTCTGTCTTGACGCAAGGTCAGACGGACACGGTCGCACGCAGGCTATCTTTCGACAGCTCCGCCTTGGTGCCCTGCAAGGCCACCGCCCCGCGTTTGAGGACATAGAACTGATCCGCCAGACCGTAGGCAAAGTCGAA
>JAIYDR010000410.1 GCA_027487395.1 Rhodobacter sp.
GCCGGGGGAGTCACCGCCATCGCGGTGACGGGGGCTGCGAAGCCCCCTTCTTCTTTGCGCCGCGCCCAAGCGCGGGGCAAAGCGCAAAAGCGTGTATGGCGCCTTTTGCGCCTTGCTCTGCCGGATCACCGTTTCCAGCAGACCCTTACACCTCTGCCAAAGCCTCTGCCATGCCCGCCCACAACGCCTCAACCGGTTCCACCCCGATCGACAGGCGCAAAAATCCGGGGGCCACGGCATCCCCCCAACGCGCGCGGCGTTCGCCTGCGCTGTGGGTCGCCCCGAAAGAGGTGGCGCGGGCAAGGAACGGGCAGCGTTCCAAAAACCGCTCGGCGGTATCTGCATCCGCCAAAGTCGCGCCGATCAGAAACCCAAAGCCCCGCGCCTGCCGCGCCATAAGGGCATGCGACGCATCCCCCGGCAGGCCGGGATAACGCAGCGCCTGCACCTTTGGATGCACGGCCAAGCGTTCGGCGATCACCTGCGCGCTGGCGCACATGCGCGACAGCCGCACCTCCAGCGTCTCAATCCCGCGATGCACGAGCCAGGCCTCAAACGCCCCCGGCACCGCGCCAGAGAGTTTGCGCCAATCCTTCACCCGCGCCATGATCGCCGCATCCCGGGTGGCGACATGGCCAAAGAGCACATCCGAATGCCCCCCGGGCGCTTTGGTATCGGCGGCCACCACCACATCCGCCCCAAGGTCCAAGGGCTGCTGCAGCACTGCCGTCAGGGTGGTGTTGTCCACGATCACCTTTGCCCCCGCCGCATGGGCGCGGGTGGCGATGGCGGCGATGTCACAAACCTCAAGCCCCGGATTGGAGGGGGTTTCCAGGAACACCACACCTGCGTCGGTGAAATCGGCCTGACCCATCGCCAGCGTCGGCACATAGGCCGCCGTCACGCCAAACGGGGCCAGAAAAGCATCGGCAAAGAGCCGCGTCGTGTAATAGCCGTCCGAGGGCAGCACCACCCGCCGTCCCGGGGCAACACAGGCCATCAGTGCGGCGGAAATCGCCGCCATCCCCGAAGGGAACGACAGACAGGGCGCGCCTTCCAGGATGGCCAGTTGCGCCTCCACCTCCTCCCATGTCGGCATCGACATGCGGCCATACATAAACCCGCCCTGATCGACGCGCGGCAGATGATAGGTGGCCGAGGATACCAAAGGCGGGGTGATCGGATCGCCCTGCGCCAGACGCGCGGCCCGGTGATGGAGGAGTTCGGCAAAGCGGCGGTCGTCTGGGGTCTTGGTCATGAAAGGCTCCTGTCGCCACCAGAGTTTCGCGCCAGCCGGACGAGGTCAAGGGCCACAACGCCCCCTCACCCTGCCAGACACCCCCCGCGAGAAAGGGGGCAAAGGTTGATGCGTTATCTTTGGCGCTGAAGAGGGCGAGCCCCGCTCTCCCCGGCCAAAGCGGCCGAGCAAAGCCGGACAAAAAAAGGGGGGCGCTCGCGCCCCCCTCGCCCGTCCCGGGCTTCACCCCCCTGAGGATACTTCAGCAACGGGGAAGCGAGGTCACTCCAGACGGGCGGGGAACCCTTCGGCGCGCAGGTCGGTGCCGAGGGCGTCTTCCAGAAGCTTGACGATCTGCGTCGATTGCGCCTGCCCGCCATAGACCGCGCGGCCCTTGACGAAGGTTTGGTTGGTCAGACCCGCAAGGTCCAAGGGCACGCCGAATTCGCGCCCGAAGTTCATCGCAAACCCAAGGTCTTTCAGCGCAAGGTCCATGCTGAAGGCGATGTCGTAGCTGCCGTTCAGGATCAACTGCCCTTCGGTTTCATGCACGAAACTGCTGCCGGAGGAGGCCGCAATCGCCTCCCACGCGGTTTTCAGGTCCAGGCCGCCCTTCTTGGCCAGCATCAGCGCCTCGCCATCCGCGACCAGATGGATGAAGGCCAGCATATTGGTGATGACTTTGATGATCGCCGCCGTGCCCAGGGGGCCCATGTGGAAGATGCGGTTGCCGATGGCTTGCAAGGCGGGCAGGTGCAGGTCGTAGAGGTCCTGATCGCCGCCCACCAGCACGGTGATCTCGCCGCGTGCCGCCAGATGGACGCCCCCTGTTACCGGCGCTTCCAGCATCCGCACCCCGCCCGAGCGTGCCAGTCCCGCCAGACGCAGCACATCATCGCGGCCAAGGGTAGAGTTTTCGATCCAGGTGGCACCCGGACGAAACGCCTCCATCATGGTGGCCAGCACCACTTCTGACACCGCAGGCGATGGCAGGCAGGTGAAGACGTGATCCGAGGCCGCTGCAACCTCGGCGGCACTCCCCACCACGCGTGCCCCCATCGCCGCATGGCGGTCGGCCAAGCCCGCATCACGGTCATAGACCGTGACCTGATGGCCCGCGCGGATCAGGCTGGCCGCAAGGTGCCCCCCCAGATTGCCAAGGCCGACATATCCGTAGTTCATGCTTTCTCCCTCCCTCGAAGGCCCTTCCGTCAGCGGAAGTGGATGTTGTATTTCGCCCGGATCGCGGCGTCGATGTCGGCATCCACGCGGCAGCCCGCCTTGGACAGGATCGCGTTCTTGCGCGCAATCGCTGTGTCGAGCAGCAGCGGTTTGCCCGCCTCATTCCATTCCTTGGGGCTCATGCGGTTGCCGACCTTGGGGTAGATGTATTCTGTCTGCATCAGGCTTAGCGTTTGGTCCGAACCAAGGTAATGCCCCGGCCCGCCCAGACAGACCTGCTTCATCGCCTCGATGGAGGTCGAGTCGGGTGTGACATCAATCCCGCGCACCAGACGCATGGCTTGGCCCAGGAGGTCATCGCCCAGCACCAGGGATTCCAGACAGAAGCCGAGCAGCGAGGCGTGCATCCCCACCGCCTCATAGCACATGTTCAGCCCCGACAGACCCGCCAGCGCATTGGTGATGCCCTGCTCCCATCCGGCCTGCATGTCGGGCAGTTTGCTGTCGGAGATGCCCGAAGCGGCCCCGCCCGGCAGGTTGTAGAACTGGTGCATCTGCGCGCAGCCTGCGGTCAGCAGCGCCTGTTCCGCCGATCCGCCGCTCATCGCGCCGGTGCGCAGGTCGGACACGAATGGCCAGGTGCCAAAGATACAAGGCGCGCCCTTCTTGATTGCATTGGCATAGACCACACCGGCAAGGCACTCGGCCATCGCCTGCACGATGGTCAGCGCAATCGGTGCCGGACTGGTCGCCCCCGCCTGCCCGGCGCTGAGCAGCAGCATCGGCATGCCACGGCGGATGCAGGCCTCCATCGTGATGCAGGATTCCTCGGCGAATTTCATCGGCGGCACGACGAAGCAGTTGGAATTGCTGACGAAGGGGCGCTCCAGCCACTTCTCTTCGCCACCCGCCACCATGTGGATCATGTCAAAGATCGCATCGACGTGGGAGGGATCGCTGATGCTGGTGCCCACATGCTTGGTGGTGCCCGCAAGGCAGCCATACAGCGTGTTCAGGTCCATGTCGCGGTTGTCCACCACATCACGGCAAACCATGGTGCGCTGGTAGAAGTGGATGTTGTCGAGGTTATCCACCAGACGCGCGGCGTCATACAGGTCTTGCGCCGTGCTCTCGCGGTAGTCCAGCGTGATGGGATCGACGATATGCACCGCCGCACCCGCCGTGCCGAAATGCACATTGGTGCCGGTCAGGTGCAGGTCGTGCTTGGCCTCGCGCCCATGCAGGGTGATGTCGCGTGCGGCGACGGCGAGCATATCCTCGACCAAGGCGCGCGGAAAACGCAGGCGTCCGTCATCGCCTTGGATCGCCCCCGCCGCCGTCATGATCGCGACGCCGGAGGGCGGGGCTTGGCTCAGACCGATCACCTCCAGCGCTTCCAACGCACTTTCGTGGATCTTGGCCATCCCGGCATCGGTCAAGGGGCGATACTGCCCGCCCGCCATCCCTGCCCGCACGGGGCGCAGGTTTTCGGCCAAGGGGGCCGCCCGCAGCGCCACCCGGTTCGCCCGGCCGCCCGACCGCCGCGCCCGCGCGGGTTCACACGCCTCGCCGATGCCATCCGTCTCGATCACGTCGCTCATCCCTGCCACCTTCTTCTTTTCTCAAATATCCTGCGGGGGATCTGGGGGGCGCAACGCCCCCCAGCCGTTCCGCCAAAGCGCCGTCTCAGCCCCGCACCCGCTCCGATTTCGGATCATGCATCGGGGCAAGGCTTGCCACCGCCGCATGCCGCACCCCGGCAATCTCGATCTCATAGCGGCTGGCCAAAACCTCGGCCTCCGTCTCGCCCGCGCAGGGCACATAGCCAAGGCCCACGGCCCCCCCAAGGAAGTGCCCATAGTTGCCGCTGGTCACCGGCCCGACGATGCGGCCATCGCGCACCACGGCTTCGTTGTGGAACAACAGCGGCTCCGGGCTTTCCAGCCGGAATTGCAGCATGCGCCGCGACAGCCCCGCCTCGCGTTTGCGCATCACCGCATCGCGGCCGATGAAGGCGGGTTTCTTCGAGGACACGGTAAATCCCAGACCCGCTTCCAGCACATGATCCTCGTCGGTGATGTCATGGCCCCAATGGCGATAGGCCTTCTCGATCCGGCAGCTGTCCAGCGTGTGCAGACCGCAAAGCTTCAGCCCCAAATCCGCCCCTGCTTCTTCCAGTGCCTCAAAGACATGGGCGGTCTGGTCGGCACTGACGTAAAGCTCCCACCCCAACTCGCCCACATAGGTGACCCGATGCGCACGGGCGAGGCCCATGCCCACCTCAACCTCCCGCGCCTGCCCAAAGGGATGCGCGGCGTTCGAGAAATCGTTCGGGCTGACCCGCGCCATCAGATCGCGGGCTGTGGGGCCCATGACGCAGAGCACCGACTCGGCGGCAGTAGTGTCGGTGATGACGGCGAAATCCTCGCCCAGATGCGCGCGCATCCATGCCAGATTGCGCTGCAAGGTCGCCCCCGGCACCACGGCCAGATAGGCGGTCTCCGACAGGCGGGTGACGGTCAAATCCGCCTCAATTCCCGCACGATCATTCAGGAACATGGTATAGACGATCCGCCCCGCCGCGACATCCATCTCGGCCGAGCAGATGCGGTTCAGGAATTTGCAGGCATCGCGCCCCTCGATCCTGATCTTGCCGAAGGAGGTCATGTCGAACAGGCCGACGCCGTTGCGCACCGCCAGATGTTCGGCCTTCTGGTTGTCAAACCAGTTCTGCCGCTTCCAAGAATAGCGATACTCGCGTTCCTGCCCCGGATTGGCGAACCAATTGGCGCGTTCCCAGCCTGCCACCTCGCCAAAGACCGCGCCGCGGGCTTTCAGGTGCTCGTGGATGGGTGAGCGTCGCACCCCCCGCGCGGTTGCCACTTGGCGGTAGGGGAAGTGGTCGGCATAGAGCAGGCCCAGCGTCTCTGTCACACGCTCTTTCAGATATTTGCGGTTCTTCTGGAAGGGCTGGGCGCGGCGGATATCCACCTCCCACAGGTCAAACGGCGCTTCGCCTTCGGTGATCCAATGCGCCAAGGCCATCCCGGCCCCACCCGAGGACACAATCCCGATCGAGTTATACCCCGCCGCGATCCAGTACCCCTGCACCTCTGGCGCTTCGCCAAGGTAATA
>JAIYDR010000415.1 GCA_027487395.1 Rhodobacter sp.
AACAACCTGCAAGGCGTGGCCACCGAATGGATCGAGCCCAACCGCGTCAAGGAATTGGTGCCGATCATCAATATCGACGGGCCGCGCTATCCGGTCCTCGGGGCGCTGTACCAAGCGCGCGGCGGCACGGCGCGGCATGACGCGGTCGCTTGGGGCTATGCGCGGGCCTGCTCGGCGAAGGGCATGGACGTCATCCAGCAGTGCGAGGTGAAGGGCGTTCGGTCCGAAAACGGCCAAGTGACGGGCGTCGAGACCACCAAGGGCTTCATCGGCTGCAAGAAACTCGGCATCGTCGTCGCGGGCCATTCGGGCCAGGTCGCCGACATGGCGGGCTTCCGTCTGCCGGTGGAAGCGGTGGCGCTGCAAGCCCTCGTGTCCGAACCCATCAAGCCCTGCATGGACGTGGTCGTGATGGCCAATACGGTGCACGGCTACATGTCGCAATCCGACAAGGGCGAGATGGTGATCGGCGGCGGCACCGACGGCTTCAACAACTTCACCCAGCGCGGCAGCTTCCACCATATCGAGGAAACCCTGCGCGCTTTGGTCGAAACCTTCCCGATGATCAGCCGCCTGAAGATGCTGCGGCAATGGGGCGGGATCGTGGATATGACGGGGGACCGTTCGCCCATCATCTCAAAAACCCCGCTCGGGAATTGCTTCATCAACTGCGGCTGGGGCACGGGCGGTTTCAAGGCGATCCCCGGTTCGGGCTGGGCCATGGCCGAGTTGATGGCCAAGGGTGAACCGGGACCACTGGCCGCCGATTTCAACATGTGGCGCTTCCGCGAGGGCCAGTTCATCGACGAGTCGGTGGCGGCAGGGGTGGCGCATTGATGACGCAACGCCAGACATCACCGCAAATTCCTTCGAAGGAATTTGCAAAAGTTTTCGAAAACTTTTGCGGCCTGACCGCGGAAACGGAGCGCAGCTATGCTCATTCTTGAATGCCCCTATTGCGGCGTGAAGGCCGAGGAGACGGAGCTTTCCCCCGGCTATGAGGCGCATCTGAAACGCTTCGGCCCCGGCTCGTCCGATGACGACTTTGAGGCCTATATGTTCGCCCGCAAGAACCCCAAGGGCGTGCATTTTGAACGCTGGCGGCACAGCTATGGCTGCGGCAAGTGGTTCCTTGCCGCCCGCTGCACCGCCACGCTTGAGGTTTTCGGAACATATCCCGCGCAGTCCTCGGAACCCCCGGCGGAGCTCGTGGCAAAGATCAAGGCCAAGCGGCCGGACTGGAAGGGCTTCAAATGAGCACCCGTCTTTCCAAGGGCGGTCGCCTGATCGACCGCAGCACCGCACAGGAATTCACCTTCAACGGCAAGCGTTTGCAGGGCTTCAAGGGCGATACCCTTGCGGCGGCATTGCTGGCCAATGACCAGATGCTGGTCGGTCGGTCGTTCAAATACCACCGCCCGCGTGGTGTGGTGGGGTCGGGGGTTGAGGAACCCAACGCCTTGGTCAACCTCGGCTCGGGCGGGCGGTTTGAGCCGAACCAACGCGCGACGACGACGGAGTTGTTCAACGGGCTGGAGGCCACAAGCCAGAACCATTGGCCCAGCCTTGAGTATGACATCGGTGTGGTGAACAACTACGCCGCGCGCTTCCTGCCGGCGGGGTTTTATTACAAGACCTTCATTCAGCCCCGCGCCGCATGGAAGCATTTCTTTGAACCGATCATCCGCCAGTCCGCAGGCCTCGGCAAAGCGCCGAAAGACCGCGATGCGGATCGCTATGAACAGGCCTATGCCTATTGCGACCTACTGGTCGTCGGCGGCGGCATTGCGGGCCTGCAAGCGGCCTTGGTTGCGGGTCGGGCCGGTCTGCGGGTGATCCTGTTGGAACAGGCCCCGCATTGGGGCGGGCGTGCCCCGGTGGATGGCGATGTGATCGACGGCAAACCGGCGCAGGCCTTTGTCGAAGACGCGGTGGCGCTGCTGGCCACGATGCCGCATGTCACGCTGAAACTGCGCGCCACGGCGGCAGGGGTCTATGACCACGGCTATGTGCTGGCCGATGAGCGCGTGGCCGATCACACCCCCGGCGACGGACGGCCAAAGCACCGCCTGTGGCGCATTCGCGCGGGCAAGATCCTGACCGCGACGGGGGCCATCGAACGGCCGCTGTCCTTTGCGGGCAACGATATTCCCGGTGTGATGCTGGCCGGGGCCTTGCGCGACTATGTCGTGAACTATGCCGTTAGCCCCGGCGACCGCACCGTGATCGTCACCAACAACGACGACGCCTACCGCACCGCGATTGCACTGAAGGAAGCCGGGCTTGAGGTTCCGGCGATCATCGACGCCCGCGCTTCTGTGACGGGAGATCTGCCTGCGAAAGCCCGCGCCTTGGGCATCCGGATCGAGGCAGGCCGCGCGGTGGCCAAGGTCAAGGGCGGCAAGCGCGTGACCGGGGTCGCCATGTGCCTGCAAGCGGGCGAAGGCGCGGTCTTGGACGAGATCGCCTGTGACGCCATCGCCATGTCCGGCGGCTGGTCGCCTGTGGTGCATCTCTTTAGCCATTGCGGCGGCAAGCTGATCTGGGACACGACGCAGGCGCATTTCCGGCCCGACGCCACCCGCCCGCCGCTGAACCATGACGGCGCGGCGCTGGTCTATGCTGCTGGCATAGCCAATGGCGCGATGACCGCCGCCGCTGTGCTGGCCGATGCCGATGCGCAGGCGCGTGTGGCTGTGGCCGCCCTTGGTGGCACGGCGGCGGAGGCTCCTGTTCCGCAGGCCGCCCCGGTGGCCGAGGCCCCGATGGATGCCGTCTGGATCATGCCGCAAGGGGCAACCCAAGCGCTGAAGTCCAAGATGTGGCTGGATTATCAGAACGATGTGAAGGTGTCTGACGTCCAGCTTGCCGCGCGGGAAGGCTATGAATCCGTCGAACACACCAAGCGCTACACCACGCTGGGCATGGCGACGGATCAGGGGAAACTCAGCAACATCAACGGTCTGGCCGTCCTTGCTGGATCGCTGAACGCGGATATCCCGCAGGTCGGCACCACCACCTTCCGCCCGCCCTACACGCCCGTCACCCTTGGCGCTTTGGCCGGGGAATCGCGGGGCGAGATCTTCCAACCCCTGCGCCGCACCCCGATGCATGGCTGGCATGAGGCGAAGGGGGCCTATCTGGAACCCGTCGGTCTCTGGCGGCGTCCCTATTGCTTCCCGCGCACAGGGGAAACGCATGAACAGGCCGTGCATCGTGAGGTGCTGAACACCCGCTCGGCGCTTGGGCTCTTGGATGCCTCTACCCTTGGCAAGATCATCGTCAAGGGGCCGGATGCGGGCAAGTTCCTCGACATGCTTTACACAGGCGTCATGAGCACCCTGCCCATCGGCAAGTGCCGTTACGGGCTGATGTGCAACGAACAGGGCTTCCTGTCGGATGACGGCGTGGTTGCGCGCATCGACGAGGATACCTGGCTGTGCCACACCACCTCGGGCGGGGCGGATCGCATCCATGCGTGGATGGAAGATTGGCTGCAATGCGAATGGTGGGATTGGCAGGTCTATGCCGCCAATGTCACCGAGCAATATGCCCAAGTCGCCGTTGTCGGCCCCAATGCGCGCAAGCTGTTGGAAAAGCTGGGCGGCATGGATGTGTCCAAAGAGACCCTGCCCTTCATGGCTTGGGCCGATGGCACCTTGGGCGGGTTCAACGCCCGCGTCTATCGCATCTCTTTTTCGGGTGAGTTGTCCTATGAAATCGCGGTTCCGGCCTCAGTCGGTCTCGCGTTCTGGGAAATGCTGCATGCGGCGGGCGCAGAGTTCGGCGCGATGCCTTACGGGACCGAAGCGCTGCATATCATGCGGGCCGAAAAGGGCTTTATCATGATCGGGGATGAAACCGATGGCACGATCATTCCGCAGGATTTGAATCTGGGATGGGCGATCAGCAAGAAGAAGGCGGATTATCTGGGCAAGCGCGGGCAGGAACGCACCTATCTTGCCTCGCCCGACCGCTGGAAACTGGCGGGGTTTGAAACGCTGGATGGATCGGTCGTCCCGGATGGGGCCTATATCCCGGCCCCCGGCGTGAACGGCAACACCCAGCGCAATACGCAAGGGCGCGTCACCTCCACCTACTTCTCGCCCACGCTGAAGCGCGGGATTGCGATGGGGTTGATCAAGGGGGGCTTGGATCGCAAGGGCGAGGTGGTGGAATTCACCAATCTGGCCGGGACCGGGACCATCAAGGCGCGGGTCGTCGATCCGGTGTTCTATGACAAAGACGGGGAGAGAGTGAATGGCTGATCCGGTCAGCGCCCTGAACGGGGCCAGCTATCAGGGCTTTGCGAACGTCCGTGAAATCGGGCCTTTGGGCATGATCTCCTTGCGGGCCAAACCCGATGTGGCGGGTCTGTCCAACGCTGTGCAAGCGGCAGTGGGTCTGGCCCTGCCCGAACAGCGCCGCATCGTGCAGAACGGCGCGCGGGCGGTGGGCTGGATGAGCCCGGACGAATATCTGATCGTCCTGCCCTACCCCGAGGTTGCCGCCGCCCTGACCGCCATTGGCACGGCGCTGAAAGGCCAGCACCATCTGGCGGTGGATGTGTCCGACGCCCGCGCCGTGTTCCGCGTTGAGGGGGCCAAGGCCGCGCAGGTGCTGCAAAAGCTGTCCCCCGCCGATCTGGCCAAGCTGGAGCCCGGCGAATTGCGCCGCACCCGCGCCGCACAAGTGGCAGCGGCCTTCTGGGCCGAAGGCGATGGCTATACGCTGGTCTGCTTCCGCTCAGTCGCGGGGTATGTCATGGGCCTCTTGACCCATTCCGCAATGCCGGGGTCGGAACTGGCCTGATCCTTTGGGCGTTGACGCAGCATGAGGGGGCCGCAAGGCCCCTTTTCCCTGCGGTCAACCCTGTCATCCGCCCTTGACCTTTGCCCGCTAAACCCACTTATCTGCCCCATACCCCGCACAGCACCGGGCGGTCCCGCCCCTGCTGACCAGAACACCAGAGAGGAACCGCAAGATGGCTTTCACCCTTCCCGACCTTCCCTATGCGCATGACGCGCTGGCATCGCTTGGCATGTCCAAAGAGACGCTGGAGTTTCACCACGACCTGCACCACAAGGCCTATGTGGACAACGGCAACAAGCTGATCGCCGGGACCGAATGGGAATCGAAGTCGCTGGATGAGATCGTCGTCGGCACCTATCAGGCCGGGGCCGTGGCGCAGAATGGCATTTTCAACAATGCCAGCCAGCACTGGAACCACAACCTGTTCTGGGAAGTGATGGGCCCGGGCGAAAACAAAGCGATCCCCGGCGTGCTTGAGGCCGCACTGGTGGAATCCTTCGGCTCTGTCGCTAAGTTCAAGGAAGACTTCGCTGCTGCTGGCGCGGGTCAGTTCGGTTCGGGCTGGGCGTGGCTGGTCAAGGACGCCTCGGGTGCCTTGAAGATCACCAAGACCGAAAACGGCGTCAACCCGCTGTGCTTTGGCCAAACCGCCCTTCTGGGCTGCGATGTGTGGGAGCATTCCTACTACATCGACTTCCGCAACAAGCGCCCGGCCTACCTGTCCAACTTCCTCGAAAAGCTGGTCAACTGGGAAGCCGTCGCCGCGCGGATGTGATCACCGCCGCAACGGTCTAAGGAACGCAGGCCCATCCCGCTACCGGGGTGGGCCTTTTCTTGTTGCGAGGTCAGTACTTAGACGGAACGTACAGTTCCGGCGGCAAGACGGCGCGTTCGTAATCGGGGTTGAACACGCGG
>JAIYDR010000116.1 GCA_027487395.1 Rhodobacter sp.
AACAAGCGCCGCAGCAGCGGCGGGGAACAGGCGTGTCAACATGGAAGGGTCCTTTGGTCTGTCTGAAGGTCTGAAATGGAAGACGGATCAGACAAACAGCGGCGGGCCACGCGCCAGCGCCTTACGGGTGGTCGCCTCGGGCGCGGTCTGTGACTTTCCGGGCAGGAGGGTGACCGTTATCTCACCATCCAGACGCCTAAGCACAGCGACCGCCGACGGCAGAGGCGGCATTGCCGCCAGACAGTCTGGGCAATGATGCGCCGTCTCAACCGGAGTGCCAGCCGCGTCGAGCGTGACCAGTCGTGGCCCGCCTTGGGCACAGATCACCATCTGGATGGACCCGGCCGCTTGCACCCGTGCCGTGACGAAAATGACCGAGGTCACCGCCACCAAAAGGCTTAGGAAGATCGAGATCAAGACGCGCATGGCATCCTGTTAGACGCAGTTCGGCGTCCCGCCAAGGGGGCAGCTTGTCACGCCAACGCAATACGCAAAAACCCCGCCCTTTGCAGGACGGGGCATCGCAAACATCACTTCAGGCAAAGATCAGACCGAGGCCTGGGCTTTGGCAACGTCTTTCTTGATCTTCAGGGCTGCGATGGACAGTTCATCATCCTTGGCCTTGGCCAAGAAGGCGTCCAGACCACCGCGATGGTCCACAGTGCGCAACGCGGCGGCCGAGACGCGCAGCTTGAACGACTGGCCCAGCACGTCCGAGATCATCGTCACTTCGTTCAGGTTCGGCAAAAAGCGGCGACGCGACTTGTTGTTCGCGTGGCTCACCGTGTTGCCGGTCATCGGGCCCTTGCCCGTCAGTTCGCAGACGCGCGACATGGTCGTGATCCTTCAAATGATACAGGACATGGTCCGAGTCTGCCCCGGACGTCCGAATTCGATTTGGGGCGTTTAAGCGTAAAGCCGGGGAAGGTCAAGCGCGATGGAAGAGGCACACACCGTGGGAGCCGCGATTTTTCTGCGAAAAATCAGGCCAGCCCGCCAAACCTTCTTCACTGGAACCCGTGTCGGGGGCCAGCCCCCATGGCCCGCAGTCGGGCGATTCCCAAGGGATGTTTCCGGCAACGGGGAAGGGTCAGGTGCCGCGCGGTTTGGCGCGCAAGGTGGGCTCTGCCTCGGTCGGGTCTTCGGGCCAAGGGTGGCGGGGATATTGACCGCGCATGTCCTTGCGCACATCGGCATAAGAGGTGGCCCAGAATCGCGGCAGGTCCATCGTCACCTGTACCGGGCGTTGGCCGGGCGACAGCAGCGTGATCCGCAACGGAAGCCGCGCCTTGCCCACGGTGGGATGGGTGGTCACGCCAAACATCTCTTGCAGGCGAACCTCAATCGACGGGGCCTCGCCGTCATAGTCGATCGGGATGCGCCGCCCAAGCGGGGTTTCGAAATGCGACGGCGTCAAGCGGTCCAGCGTCGCGGTCTGGTCCCAATCGAGCCGCGCCATCAGCGCGTTGTGGATATCGAGCGCGCGCAGATCGGCTTCGCTGCGTGCCTTGCCCAGATGGGGCAGAAGCCACGCCTCCAACGATGCCATCAGCCCCTCATCGGAACAGTCCGGCCAATCCGCCCCCCCGGCCCGCGCGAGTTCGATCCGTGCGCGCAGGCGGCGGGCGGCGGGCGTGAAGGGCAAGCCAATCTGGCGGATGCCCTCCAGCGCCGCGCGGGCGGTGGAGTCGGCCGGGGCATCGGTCCAGATCCGGTCGTCCAGCACGACTGCCCCCAGCCGTTCCTGACGGCGGGCCAGCACCCTGCCCTCGCGGCGGGACCATTCGCACAGATCCACCCAGCGGATGCGGTCGGCAAGGATTTCGCGGATTTCGCCTTCGGTGATCGCCAACCCCTGGCGCACCTGCGCGTCACGGGGGTCGCCATCCAGATCAGTGGCCACAATCAGCCGTGCCCCCGACAGGGCGGTGCCTTGGGCCATTGCCGCGCCCTTGCCACCCGACAGCACCCACCGTGGCGCCTCGCCCTTTCGGCGCAGGCCGATGCGGTCGGGGTAGGCGAGTGCCGCCATCTGCGCCGTAGAGAGGTCCGGGTATTGCGCCGGTGGCAAGGCACGGACCAGACGTTTCGCCTCGTCCCGGATGCGGTCGATGGTGGGGCGGTGGGCGTCCGGCCCCGGACGGTCGATGGCTTTCAGCCGCAAGGACAGGTCCGGCCCCGCGCCGCGCAACGGGTCGCGTTCGGCCAAAAGCGCCGCCAAGGGTGCCGCCTTCGGCCCGGCCACCGCCAGCATATGCCCAAGGCGCGGATGCAGGGGCAAAGCCGCCAGCCTGCGGCCATGGTCAGTGATGCGCCCCTGCCCGTCCAATCCGCCCAGATCGGCCAGCAGCGACCGCGCCTCGGCCAGCACGCCGGGATGCGGAGAGGTCAGGAAGGGCAGGTCCGACCCGCCCCAGAGCGCCAGTTCCAGAGCAAGGCCGGTTAGGTCTGCCGCCTCGATCTCGGCCGGGGGAAAGGCGGCAAGGCCACCCTCTTCGCCCTTAGTCCACATCCGGTAGCAAATTCCCGCTGCCACCCGCCCTGCCCTGCCTCGGCGCTGCTCGGCCTCGGCCCGCGTCACCCGTTCGGTGACCAGTCGCGACATACCCGATCCTGCGTCAAACCGCGCCCGCCGCACCCGACCGCCATCCACCACCACCCTGACATCGGGCAGCGTCAGCGAGGTTTCGGCGATCGACGTTGCCAGCACCACTTTGCGCCCTGGCGCGGGGGCCAGAGCGGCGCGTTGGGCGGCGAAGTCCATCGCACCAAAAAGGGGGCGGATGCTGAAGCCCGGCCCCAAGCGGGGGGTCAAAAGCGCCTCTGCCCGCCGAATCTCGCCCTCGCCTGGCAGAAACACGAGGATGCCACCCGTTGCCGTTTCCTCCGCTGCCTGCACCACTAGGCCGGCCAAGGCGGCCTCAAACCGCAACGAGGCATCCGGCGGGCGTGGCAGCCAACGGGTCTCGACCGGGAAAGCACGCCCTTCAGAGGTGACCATCGGCGCATCGCCCATCAGGCGCGCAACAGGGTCGGCGTCCAGCGTGGCCGACATCACCACCAGCATAAGGTCATCGCGCAGCGCGCCGCGGATTTCCAAAGCCAGTGCAAGGCCCAGATCGGCATTCAGGCTACGTTCGTGGAATTCGTCAAAAATCAGGCACCCCACACCCGGCAAATCCGGGTCAGATTGGATCATCCGGGTCAGGATGCCTTCGGTGACCACCTCGATCCGCGTACGATGCGAGACCTTTGCCTCACCCCGGATACGATATCCGACGGTTTGGCCCACGCTTTCGCCCAAGGTC
>JAIYDR010000267.1 GCA_027487395.1 Rhodobacter sp.
CATCGCCCACTGCCAAGCGCGCAGTTTCTGCCGCGCGGCGCAGGGCGCGTTCGGAAATCTCGGTCGAATGGGCGTAGCCCGCGACCTCTCCGCGCACGGCGCGCAGTCCAAAGCCTTCGGAGGCATCATAGCTGGCGGTGCGGATGCGGCCATCGTCCAGCACGATCGCCTCGGACCGGCGGCGTTCCAGAAAGAGTTCCCCATCATCTGCCCCCGCCGTGGCTGCGCGCAGCACTGACAGCGCAACCCCTTCATCCAAAAGGGTTTCAAAGGGGCGGAAGGGGGCGTCCTGCGCCGTGTCTGTCGCCGAATTCGTCATGGGGTCTGTCCTTGATCTGCGTCAAACGGCGCGTTTTTGCCGCAACGGTTTTGCTTGTCGCGCTTCTCCTAATATGGTTTCAAGCGACGTGGAAACAACGGGATTCTGTCCGCTTGTGCGCCTTGCGCCAAAGGGACGGTCCGCGACAAGGCAGCGGCGAAGCCGCGCACTCGAACGGGAATGGAACATGCGTCTTCTGACCACTCTGAACGGTATGGCAGCCGGCATCGCGGCCTCGGTGTTTTCCGGGGCGGCCTTTGCGCAGGGGCTTGAAATCGTTGGCCAGCCGATTGCCAAGGGGATCGGGTTCCAGCCCGAAGGCACCGAATTGGCGCGCGATCTCTTCGGTCTGGATCACATGATCCTCTATATCATCACGGTCATCACCATCTTCGTGACGGGCCTGCTGATCTATGTGGTCGTCCGATACAACCAGCGCGCCAACCCGACCCCGGCGCGGTTTAGCCATTACACCCCGGTCGAGATCGTCTGGACCATCGTGCCCATCCTGATCTTGATCGTCATCGGGTCATTCTCCTTGCCGGTCCTGTTCAAGCAACAGACCATCCCGGAAGGCGACGTCACCATTAAGGTCACCGGCAACCAGTGGTACTGGAGCTATGAATACGTTGATGATGGCGTGTCCTTTGACAGCTACATGATCGGCTCGCCGGCCACCGGCGGTAATAACATGTTGACGCCCGAAGTGGAAAAGCAGCTGGTTGATGCTGGCTACAGCAAAGAGCAATTTCTTCTGGCGACAGATACCGCCGTGGTTGTGCCCTTGGGCAAGACCATCGTCATGCAAGTCACCGGCGCTGACGTGATCCACTCGTGGAAAATCCCGGCTTTCGGCGTGATGCAGGATGCTGTGCCGGGTCGTCTTTCGCAGCTTTGGTTCACGCCCGAGCGTGAGGGCATCTATTTCGGTCAGTGCTCGGAACTCTGTGGACAGTTGCACGCCTATATGCCGATCACCGTCAAGGTCGTGTCCGAAGCCGCCTATGCCGCCTGGCTGGAAAAGGCCAAGACTGGCGATGTGGTTCTGTCGCAGGCAGACTTGGACGCTGCGGCCCCGGTGCAGGTCGCCGCAAGCAACTGATCCCGCACGGATCGCGTAAGGTCGGGGCAGCCCCAGCAGCGGGGCCGCTCTCCCACACTGCGGGCGAGTTTCTGCCCAGACGAAGATCGGACGTAACAGATGACGGATATCCGCGCCTTTGAAGGGCCGCAGGAAGCGGGCTTTGGGGATTATGTGCAGCTTCTGAAGCAGCGCGTGATGTCGCTGGTGGTCTTTACCGCGCTGGTCGGCATCCTCGTGGCGCCGGTATCGGTGCACCCGGTGCTGGCCTTTGTGTCGATCCTGTTCATCGCCTTGGGTGGGGGTGCATCTGGTGCCCTTAACATGTGGTGGGATGCCGATATCGATGCCGTGATGCGCCGCACCAAGAACCGTCCTGTGCCGTCTGGTCGTGTCCAGTCGGGTGAGGCATTGGGCCTGGGCATGGGCCTGTCGGGTCTTTCCGTGCTCATGCTGGGGCTGGCGGCGAATTGGCTGGCCGCTGCACTGCTTGCGTTCACCATCTTTTTCTATGTCGTGATCTACTCGATGTGGCTGAAACGGTCGACCCCGCAGAACATCGTGATCGGTGGCGCGGCAGGGGCTTTCCCGCCCATGATCGGCTGGGCCTGCGCGACGGGCGGCGTGTCGGTGGAAAGCCTGTTGATGTTCGCGCTGATCTTCATGTGGACACCGCCGCATTTCTGGGCTTTGGCGCTGTTCATGAAGGACGACTATTCCAACGCGGGCGTGCCGATGCTGACCGTGACGCATGGTCGGAAATCCACCCGGAAGCACGTGCTGGTTTACACCATCCTTCTGGCCCCTGTGGCGCTGGCGGCAGGGTTCACCAGCATTGGCGGGCCGATTTACATGACGGTCGCCGTGGTGCTGAACGCGCTCTTCCTGCGCGGCGCATGGCGCATCTGGAAGCGGGATGAGGTGATGGCCGAGGCCGACAGTTACGCCGTTGAAAAATCGGTGTTCCGCTTCTCGCTCTATTACCTGTTCCTGCTCTTCGGCGCGTTCTTGGCTGAGGCTGCGTTGCGCCCCTTTGGCTTAGGGGGCTGGTGAAATGGCCCTGCGCCCGGAACATGAAATTCACACCCGCCGGTTTGGCCGCAATCTCGGCGTGGGTTTGACACTGGGCGCGTTCATCCTCGTTGTGTTCGCGATGACGGTGGTCAAGGTGACCGAAGGCGGTGGCATGCTGGACCCCGCGACACAAGGCGCAACCGCAACCAAAGAGGGTACACCGTGAAGGGTCAGAATCGGACCGCGCTTTATCTGGTGGGTGTTGTGGCAACGATGGCCTCGCTGTCCTTTGCCGCTGTGCCGTTTTACGATTGGTTCTGCCGCGTGACGGGCTTTGGTGGCACGACGGGTGTGGCTGAGACTGCGCCGGATACGATCCTCGAACAAACGGTCAAGGTGCGCTTTGACGCCTCGACCGAACGCGGAATGCCGTGGCAATTCCATCCCGTGCAGCGCGAAATGACCGTGCGCGTTGGTGAAAACGTTCTGGCCTTCTATGAGGCATATAACCCTTCGAGCCGCACCGTGGCCGGGACCGCCAGCTATAACGTCACCCCCGATGCGGCGGGCGGCTATTTCCAAAAGATCGCCTGCTTCTGCTTTACCGAACAGATCCTGAAACCCGGCGAACGGGTGCAGATGCCGGTCAGCTTTTTCGTCGATCCGGAGATGCTGAAGGATCCCGAAGGCAAGTTCGTTCAGGAAATCACCCTGTCCTACACCTTTTACGAAACTCCCCTGCCTGAGACGCAGGCGGCGCTTGCCGCACCTGCACTCGAGGCGGTAAACTGACAAAAAACGCGAGGGAACCTGGAATGGCACACGCGAAAAACCACGATTACCACATCCTGCCGCCATCGGTCTGGCCCTTCATGGCAGCCGTCTCTGCGTTCATCATGCTCTTCGGTGGCGTGCTCTTCATGCATGGCAGCGGGCCTTGGATGATGCTGATCGGTCTGACCGGCGTGCTTTACGTCATGTTCGGCTGGTGGGCCGATGTCGTGAAGGAAAGCCGCGTCGGCGACCATACGCCGGTGGTGGCGATTGGTCTGCGCTACGGCTTCATCATGTTCATCATGTCTGAGGTCATGTTCTTCGCGGCGTGGTTCTGGTCCTTCTTCAAACATGCCATCTTCCCGATGGAAGACTATTTCGGCACTGCCTATGTCCGGCCCGATATCGTTCCGGTCGACGCGTGGCACCTGCCGCTGATGAACACGCTGATCCTGCTTTGCTCGGGTGCTGCCGTGACCTGGGCGCACCATGCCTTGGTGCATGAGAACAACCGCAAGGACCTGATCAACGGTCTGGCGCTTGGCATCATCCTTGGCATCGCCTTCACCGCGCTGCAAATCTACGAATATGCGCATCTGGTGCACGAAGGCTGGACCTTCGGTGGCGACGTGTTCTACGCAAACTTCTTCATGGCCACCGGCTTTCACGGCTTTCACGTTTTGATCGGCACGATCTTCCTGATCGTCTGTCTGATCCGCGCGATGCGTGGCGATTTCACCCCGGAACGCCATATCGGTTTTGAAGCCGCCGCTTGGTACTGGCACTTCGTGGACGTGGTCTGGCTGTTCCTGTTCTTCGCCGTCTACGTCTGGGGCCAGTAAAGCCCAGACCCCTGACCTTGTCGGGAGGGCGCGGGACACCCCCGCGCCTTCTGCCTTTTCCGGGATCGCCTGATATGATGCGCCGCATGATTATTCCGCTGCTGTTCGGCCTCTTCGGGGCGGGCATCCTGATCTCGCTCGGGGTCTGGCAGGTGCAGCGCATGCAGTGGAAAGAGGGCATCCTTGCCGATATCACCGCCCGCATCGCCGCCGACCCGGTGCCCTTGCCGCCTGCGCCCGACCCGACGTATGCGGATCATCGCTATTTGCCGGTCCCCGGCAGCGGCCGCTTTACCGGCAAAACCCTCAGCGTGCTCGTCAGCCGCAAGGAAATCGGCGCGGGCGTGCGGATCATTGCGACCTTCCAGACTGACGATGGCCGCCGCGTGCTGGTGGACCGGGGCTTTCTGCGCGACGCCGATAAGAACCGCGCCCTGACCGTGACCGATGCCACCATCACGGGCAATCTGCACTGGCCGCAGGAGACCGACAGCTTTACCCCGCCGCCGGACCTGAAAACCGGCCTCTGGTATGCGCGCGATGTGACGGCCATGGCGCAGGCGCTGGACACGGAACCCACCTTCATTGTCGCCCGCGCGTCGACAGGCGACGAAATTGAGGCGATGCCCGTGGACACTTCGGGTATTCCCAACGACCATTGGGGCTATGCGGTGCAATGGTTTTCGCTCGCGGCGGTGTGGCTGGGGATGACAGCCTATCTTCTCTGGCGTATCAGGCAGCGGACGGTTTGAAGGGGGAGCGACCCATGCACTACATCTCGACGCGCGGCGCAGCGCCGGTGCTGACGTTCGGCGAGGCGATGATGACGGGTCTGGCCCGCGATGGCGGGCTTTATGTGCCGCAATCGGTGCCGGTGATGGTCAAGGCCGAGATCGCCGCGCTGGCGGGCCAAAGCTATGAAGAGATCGCCTTTCGCGTGATGCGTCCGTTTCTGGGCGACACCTTTGGCGATGACGAATTCCGCGGCCTGATTGCGGCGGCCTATGCGGGGTTTGGCCACGCCGCCCGCGCGCCCTTGGTCCAGATGGGGCCGAACCATTTCCTGTTGGAGCTGTTCCACGGTCCGACGCTGGCCTTCAAAGACTTCGCCATGCAGCTGATCGGGCAGATGATGCAGGCGGCCTTGGCCAAGACGGGGGAGCGGATCACGATTGTCGGCGCGACCTCTGGCGATACCGGGTCTGCGGCGATGGAGGCGTTCCGGGGCCTGGCCAATGTGGACCTGTTCATCCTGTATCCGCATGGCCGCGTGTCGGACGTGCAGCGCCGCCAGATGACCACGCCGTCCGAGTCGAACGTCCATGCGCTGGCGATGGATGGCGACTTTGACGATTGCCAAGCCCGCGTGAAGGACATGTTCAACGACTTCGCCTTCCGCGATGGCGTGCGTCTGGCCGGGGTGAACTCCATCAACTGGGCGCGGGTGCTGGCGCAGGTGGTCTATTACTTCTCCTCCGCCGTGTCCTTGGGTGCGCCGCATCGGGCGGTCAGCTTTACGGTGCCGACCGGAAACTTCGGTGACATCTTTGCCGGTTACATCGCGCGTCAGATGGGTCTGCCGATTGAGAAACTGGTGATCGCCACCAATCAGAATGACATCCTCGACCGCGCGCTGAAATCCGGGGCCTATACGACCGATGGGGTGAAGCCCTCGATCAGCCCGTCGATGGATATTCAGGTGTCCTCAAACTTCGAACGCGCCTTGTTCGATGCCTATGGTCGTGACGGGGCTGCGGTGGCGCAGTTGATGGCAGAGCTTAAGGCGGGTGGCTTTGCCATCAGCCAAGGTGCCTTGCAGATGCTGCGCAGCACCTTCGCCTCGGGCCGCTGCGCTGAGGATGAAACCATTAACACCATTCGCCATAGCTTTGCCACGACGGGTGAGGTGCTCTGCCCGCATTCCGCCGTGGGGGTGAAGGTGGCCGAAGAAAACCTTGGTCCCACCCCGATGATCACGCTGGCCACCGCGCATCCGGCCAAGTTCCCTGACGCTGTGGAACAGGCGATGGGCCAGCGCCCGGCACTGCCGTTGCGGATGGCCGATCTGTTCGACCGGCCAGAGCGTGTCACGCGCGTTGCCAATGATCTGGCCGCGCTGCAATCCATCGTGCGGGAAAGGACCGGACGTTGACCCTACGCATCACCACGCTGCCCAACGGCTTTCGCATCGTGACCGAATCCATGCCGGGGCTGTTGTCCGCTTCGGCGGGGATCTGGGTCATGGCAGGCGGGCGGCATGAGCGCGCCGAACAGAACGGCATCGCGCATTTTCTGGAACATATGGCCTTCAAGGGCACTCAGCGCCGCAGTGCGTTGCGGATCGCCGAAGAGATCGAGGATGTGGGCGGTTACATCAACGCCTATACCAGCCGCGAAATGACGGCCTATTACGCCCGTATCCTGTCGCCCGATGTGGGGCTGGCGCTGGATGTGATCTCTGACATCGTGCTGAACCCGGTGTTCAACGACAGCGATATCGAGACCGAACGCCATGTCATCTTGCAGGAAATCGGGCAGGCGCTGGATACGCCCGACGACATCATCTTTGACTGGTTGCAAGAGGTCAGCTACCCCGACCAACCCTTTGGCCGCACCATCCTTGGTCCCGAAGAACGGGTGTCCTCGTTCAACCGCGACGATCTGCGCGCCTTTGTCGGCGAACACTACGGTCCGGATCAGATGATCCTGTCAGCATCCGGTGGTGTGGACCATGACGCCATCGTCAAACAGGCCGAGGCAATCTTTGGCGGGCTAAAGCCGGTCGGGGCATCGCGCCTGCATCCCGCGACATTTTCCAGCGGAGAAAAGCGTGAGGTCAAGGATCTGGAGCAAGTCCATTTCGCCTTGGCCTTTGAAGCCCCCGGTTACCGTGCCGATGACGTGTTTGTCTCACAAATCTACGCCACCGCGATGGGCGGCGGCA
>JAIYDR010000197.1 GCA_027487395.1 Rhodobacter sp.
AAAACAAAGCCAATCCCGGCCATCCGCCATTCATCGCGGTCGGCATCGGCCAGCGCCGCGACATCGGTCCCCGCCATGCGAAAGCTGCCGTCATGGCCCGCGTCCAGCAACCCAAGGATCCGCAAAAGCGTGGTCTTGCCCGCCCCGCTTTGCCCCCGGATCACAGTAAAGGTGCCGCGCGGGATCGTCAGGTCGATGCCATCCAAGACCGCAACCGCGCCTTGCGGTCCGGCAAAGCGGCGACCAAGGCCGCGAAGGTCGATCAGGTTTTCCACCGTTTCGGTCCCCGATCCGCTTATGGCAGGGCCGTGACCGGCATCCAGACGGCCTCGCCCGAGTCAAATTCGGCCAAACGCGCGTTCAGGAACGCATCCAAGCCAGCCGCCCCATCTTGCAACCGCTTGGCAAAGCTGGCGCGTTCGCCGGGGGTCAGCGCGTCGAGGTATTCAAGGTTGAACTCCAGCAGCCCTGACTTGAACTTGACCCCCAACTGACGTTGCAACGTTTCCGCAATGGTTTCCGCAGGGTCCACCTCTTCGCCCGCGATGGCCGCCAGCGATTGCGCGACCGACCGATGCAGCGATTCCGAATCCACCCCGGTGACGGACAAAACCGACATCAGGTTGATCAACTCCAGCAACGTATCCTTGCTGATCTGGACATGCGGTTCCATCAAATCGGGAGTTTCGATCATGAAACCGGGCTGTACGAGGATGCCATCCTCACCCTTGGCGATGTTAAAGGCGATCCCGGCCTCACGCAGGCGTTCCAGCTTTTCGCCGTCGATCACCTCCAGCGGGATGGCAGCGGCGCCTTCGAAGTCATAGATTTTGCCCACAACTTCGCGGCCTGCGTCGATTTCCTTGGTGGTACGTTCTTGCAAGACGGTGGACAGGGCCCCGGCGACGGCGGTGGAATCCACGCCTTCATTCCACGGCACAAACTCGCCAGAGGTCTCAACGGCCAGCGCCGACAGCACCTGCGTCAGCATTTGCCCCGCCTTTGGCCCGGCCTGCACGGAAATGACCGGCACGCCTTCTTCAAACAGCCCGCGGGCGACGCCAATGGCGTCGATGCCTGCGGGAATGCGTTCGTCTAACGCACTGGTCGTGGCGGGTTTGGCATCAGCGTTCAGCACGGCCACGACGATCCTTTTGCCCGCATCGGCGGGCCAATCGTAAAGCTGCGCCGCATATTGCACGGCGTCCAGTACGGGTTCGGCGTCATCACCACCGCCCGACATCGACACAGCGGCCTTTTCCAGCGCGGCCGAGGCTTCGGCCAATGGCACGGCGGGCACGGCCTCCAGCGGGATTGGATCGCCTGCATCACGGTAAAACACGAACCCAATCCGCAGCGCTTCGATGATTTCAGGGGGCAAAGTGTCGATGGCATCGGCGAGACTGATGGCAACGGCCTTCGCGAACCCCTCCATCGACCCCGTCGCATCAAAGGCGATGACGATGGTGGCAGAGGTCAACGCCCGCGCCGCTGCATCCACCGCACCATCCTTGAGAACCACCGCATCGGTGGAGCGGATCGCCGCAGGCAACAGCACATCGAAATAGCGCCGTTCCGCGCGTCCCAACAACTTTCCCTCATCGGACGCCAGCACCGGATAGGGCCGCGCGCCCTTTTCCCGGCGCAGGGTGGCATCGATGTTTTCGCGGAAGGTTGGGGGGTTGGTCTTATCATCCCCGGTTTCCATGAATTTCAGCAGGGCATCGCGATTGTCCCAGGCCGCAATCTCGGGCCGTTCGCCAAGAAAGGCGAGATCGGAAAAGGACAGCCCCTCTGCCGTTGGCCATTCGTAAATCTGATCCTTGCGGACAAAGCCGGTCAGGCCGGTCTCAGCCTCGGCCACCGACAGGGCGGCAAGGTCGGTGACGCGCAGCGCATCGCCGTCTTCGCAGATGACGTAATAGGGTTTCATCAGTTCCAGCGTGAAGACCGTCTCTGTTCCGCCGGCCTCGGCCATCGCCGCGATGCGGTCAGACCCGGCCACCACTTTGCGGAAGAAACCATCCTCGGTCCGCGCCATCTGGTCGGCGGTGCAGGCCAGCGCGGGTTGGGCCAGCGCAATCATGCCAAGGCAAAGCGCCTGGATTGCCGATGTTGTTGTGATCTTCACCGTCATCTCTCCGCCGTAAATCCTTGCCCGACCGTCATTTGCCCAACCGTCATTTGTCCGACGGTGGTTTGCACGATCCGCGCCACTTCGCTGTCCACCGCAACTGGGTGCAGCATCCCGTCAATCACATGATCCGCCCGTGCCCGGACCTGGGCCGCTTGCAGATCGAGGCAAGGGCGCACCAATGTCTGATAGCCATGCAGGAAACCGCCGATCCATCCGGCCATCTCTTCGGCCCCGGACCAATGATCCGCCGCGAGAGCCGCGCCCAGTTTGCGACACAGCGCGATGTCACGCGCCACCTCAAGCCAGAGGGCACAGGTGATCAGCGCGTCATGCGCAGGGGGCATCCGGCCCATCGGGGTTTCAAACACCACCGGGCCTTGCTGCGACAGGTCATCCAGCACGCGGTCAAGATCGGGGTCATACATCGCCGCCACCGGCGCACCGCTGGCCAGCCAATGCTGCACCGTTTCGGGGTCCAGCTGGGTCAGCGTCTCAAAGTCGTCAAAGGGCAGATGCACCGCACCCAAACGCCGCGCCAGAACGGCAGAGGCGCGGGATTTCCCCGCCCCCGGCACGCCGCTGATCGCGATGACGGGATGACGTCTCATGCCGCCCTCGCCGTCAAGACGAACCACCCGCAGTCAATGCGGGTTTCTGCGACCGTGATGGACAGGCCCATACCTGCGAACATGTCGATATAGGTCTGCGGATCGCGGTAGAACGGGGCAAACACCAGATTGGCGTAGTCCATCGCTGTGCCAGAGGTCATGCCCATAAAGCGGGCGCGTTCAGCAATGATGATCCGCCCCGTGGGGGCGAGCGCCGCGCGCGCCCGCGCCAGCAGGTCGGCGGCATCCTCCAGCGGCCAATCATGCAGGACGGATTTGAACAGCACCACATCGGGAGCGCCACCCGCCACGCCGCGCCAATCATCGCGCCGCATATCGCCAGGGGCAAAGCTCAATCCCGGCGCATCGCCACGCGCCTTGCCCAAGGCACAGACGGCAGGCAGGTCAAACACCACATGCCGTGCGGGGCGGATCACCGGGATCAACGCCCGGGCAAAAGCCCCGGAATTGCCACCGGGTTCCAGCACCAGGGCCCCTGCCGGGATGTCGATCAGCGGCACCAAGGCCGCCGCTTCGGCCCGCGTCAGGGTCGACACATAATCCACCCAAGGCTTCGTTGCTGCCAACGCGGCGGCAGAGGTGTCGCGCGCTTGGGAATAGTCGAACAGGGTGAAGGTTTCGGCGCGGTCCATGAAGGCTTCGGGATCAGACAGGATCAGATCACCGTGCAGCGCCACATCGCGGATCGCGGATCGCAGAAAGGCCAGCCGCGCGGTAAGGCCATCGCCATCTTCGGCCATTTCAGTGGTCAGAAAAGCCCGCCCGGCCACCGCCCCTGCGTCTCCACCCATCAGATGCGGCAAGAACAGTGCGGCTTCGGCCATCAGGCCAGCATCGGACATGGGAAAAAACCCGGCTGGGCTTGGTCCCGGCCAGCCCTTGGCCAGCAAACGATCCAGAACCTGCACGCCGGGGATGTGGCTGGGCAGAACCTCTGCCCAGCCGATACTTTGGGTTCCGATCACTCGACCTCGGCCGGGGCGGGAGCCGCCTTGGCCTTGGATTTGGACGCGGCTGACGCGTCTTCGGCAACAGGCGCCGCAGCGGCAGGGGACTTGTCCGCCAGACGCGTGATGTTCTGCAGCGAATGCAGATGCACGAAGCACAGCTCCAGCTCATCCGTGGCGAACATCTCTTTCAGCGCCGCTTCCGGGATCGCTTTCAGACGCTCACGGTTGATGGTGGTGAAACCATTCAATGTGCCCGCACGGCCATCGGCGGTGGTGAACCGCGCCTGTGCCGGTTCAAGCAGGTCCAAGGCCACCAGACGCTGGCAGAACAGACGGGTGCGTTCGAACTGCGCCTGATACTGCTGCACAAAGGTCAGCATGGTTTGCAGATACTGTGTGCGGTTGCCATCGGTGTCGAACAGACGCTCGCCCCGGCCATCGCGGTTCAGGCCCGGATAGGTTTCATCGACGCAGAGCGTGAAGTTGCCGCCGTCTTGCGAGAACACAAACGGATAGCGACGCAGGAAGGCCGGCACATAGCCGCCCGTCCAGGTGCCCGCGGCATCGACGCAGAGGTTCTGGCTGTCTTGCAGACCCAATAGGACGGCCGGAAAGATCGCCTCACCCTGTCCGGCGAACACGATCGGATGATCGGGAACGGCACTGGTGAATTCCGCTGCAAGCAGCGGAACCGAGTTCAGGTCGCGCGCGAAGTCAAAGGATTCGATTGCCTTGACCGAGACGTCACGATGCGCCTCGGAAGACAGGGGAACCACCCGCTCATAGATCAAAAGCTGTTTGGACAATTCGGACCTCCTGTGTCCTGGTTCTTGGTCCGGCCTTGGCACGTCCCCGCTTTTGGGGCAGGGCCGAGGTCGGAAGTATCCCGCACGATCAAAACGGCCGACCGACGGTATTGCTGCATTGCAGGCCATGGATCATGCCCTGTTGGCAAGAATGCGGGCATCTGTCTAAGGCATGGTCTGCGCGGAAGATTGCATGAATTGCCAGACTTTTGGATGGGCAGATGTTGAAAATCATCCCAAAGTTTAGCAAGGGGTGGTCAAGTTGGCCGTGTCAGGTGTCGCAGGTCACGGCACAGAGGGTGGTGTGGGCGCGGTGATGCTGGCCCGGATCGACTCTGCTGTTGGGGCAGTGGACATGATCTGTTGGGTCAGCGCCGCCGCCGAAGGCGTATTGGCGGTGATGGACTCCTTCAAGGCCGCCGCATCGGGGGTGTTGGCGGCAACGTCACGCCGGATTCCTTCGGCGTCGACTCCGCTGGTGACGTTAGTCGGCACATCAACCGTCAGGGGTGCGAAGCCGCCGGTGACACCGCCTGCTTCAACTGCGGTCGCAGACAGCGTCAGGGATCCCAGACCCGACATTGTCTTTTGCTGCACCCGGCTTTCCCCACGGCGCTGTATCCCTTCGGCATCGTAGTTCAGCGACAGAATTTGCTCGGTTGATGCGATGCCACCACTGCCCAAGGTCTGCTCCGCATCAACGCGCAACCCGCCTTTTGCGAACAGCGTCTGCGCGTTTTGTTCAAAACCTGCCCCATCAACT
>JAIYDR010000168.1 GCA_027487395.1 Rhodobacter sp.
CATCGTCGCGGTCCAGCCCGTCGGTGATCAAGAGCACCACCGCCCCCTGCCCCAAAACCCGCCGTGACCAATCGCGGTTAAACGCGTGCAGGCTGGTGCCGATCCTTGTCCCGCCAGACCAATCCTGCGCCTCTGCCCCGGCGGCGCGCAAAGCGGTATCGACATCGCGGGTGCGCAGGTGGCGGGTGATATTGGTCAGCCGCGTGCCAAAGGTGAAGGCATGGACCCGCGCCCAACCCTGCCCGCGCCGATTGGCCACGGCATGGACGAAATGCAAAACCATGCGGGAATACTGGCTCATGGAGCCCGAGATATCGCAAAGCACCACCAGATTGGGCCAGCGTATGGCCGGGGTTTTCTTGGCAAGTTCGGTGATCTCGCCGCCCCGGCGCAGGGCAGCGCGCATCGTGCGGCGGGTGTCGATCTTCGTGCCAGAGCCTGCGGCGACCATCCGGCGCGTCATCAGCGGTTTGACGGGCAGCGACAGGCGAGACAGCATCCGCTTGGCCTCGGCGATCTCGGCCACAGACATCTGTTCAAAGTCCAGCGTTCTCAGCCGTTCCTCGGCAGACATGGTGGCGGTCGCGTCAATCTCGATCTGGTCACCCTCGGCGGGATCGTCACGATCCGGGGCCGGAAGGTCATCTGTCAGACCGTCCAGCAGCGCTTGGGCCGCGCGTTTTTCAGCGGCATCGGCCAACCGGTCCTCTTGCACGCCGCGCAGGGCAGGCAGCATCAGGGACATCATGTGTTCCAGAAACTGTGGATCGCGCCAATACAGGCGGAACACCTGGGCAAAGACGGCACGTTCCTCGGGTCGGCTGACGAAACAGGCGTGCAGCGTCCAGTAAAAATCCGCGCGTTCGGTGAAGCCCGCCACGGCCACCGCCCGGATCGCATCAATCACCCGCCCCGGCCCGATGGGCAAGCCTGCACGGCGCAGGGCACGGGCAAAATGCGCGATGTTGCGCGCCAATTTGCCGTCTTCGGGGATGTCGAGTGTGGGGTATCGCACTTTGGGTGTTCCGTTCGTGGCAAGCGGCGGGGGGGGTCACATCCCCGTCGTCCATCGGGTCTCAGACCGATGGCGAAGCCGATGAACGCCCCCCCGTCGGATATTCGAGCAGAGAAGATAGGCACGCCCGGATTGATGCGGGCGGGTCACGCCGAATGCAACAACCTGAGCCGCGCCGCGCCGCGCTTCTGCGCCCGCCGCATGATGCCCCAATCGTCGTAGCCCAAGGCGGACTCGAGGTCCGGGTCCGCCCATGCCTGCAGAAAGGCGATGTCCTGCGGCGAGAGCATGGCCTGTTCCTTGGGCCGCTTGACCTGTGCCTTGAAGCGCTGACCCAGCCGACGATCCACCGGGACAAATGGCACCTTGCGCGGACGCAGACCAAAGCCCGCGCGGAAACTGTCGACGAACTGCACCGGGTCGGCCACCACCCGCTCCATCCGCACCAGACAAAAGGCGCAGCCGCGGTTGGCGTAGGACAGATGCGAGCGCAACTTGCCCCGGCGCAGCGCAGCGATATTGTCGTAGGGCAGGCCAGTCAGCGGGTCGCGGTCGCCCTGCAAGGGCTGGCCGATCAAATCGTCGGTAAAGCCGGGCCCCAGGATGCGTGGATGATCCACCACCGTCTCCCACCGCGCACGCAGGAAATCCGACGCCTCCAGCATTTGCATCGCGGGCGTGGTGTGCCAAGGCCGCGCGAACAACGAACGGACCCAATCCTCGGCCCGCCGCACCACCAACACCACCACCAGATCGGCGGGGATGGCCAGCAGAGAGGGGTGGCCATGTTTCCAGCCCAACATGTCCGAAGGCTCCAACGGAATGTTTTCGCGGATCAAAGAGGCAACGTAATTCGTTCCGGAACACCGCTCGCCGATCACCTGAAAGCGGCGGATGCGCCGGGGACCGGGGAGGACATAGAGTCCAGTTTCGGGAAAATCTGCGGATATGGGGACGCTGACCAAGCCTTGGCCCTTCTGGACGGCAACTCTTTACATCACGCAACCATGGCGCGCATGATTGCCCCTGACAAGACGGTCTTTCTCGTCGCACAGCAGATTTCACGCTGTCAGCCCCTTACGGACCTCATCCAGCAGTTTCTTGGCCTCAGAGCCTTGGATTTTCTGGATATCATCTTGATATTTCAAGATTGCCCCCAGCGTGTCGGCAATCACCTCGGGCGAAAGGGCGATGACATCCAAGGCCAGCAGGCATTTCGCCCAGTCGATGGTTTCGGCCACACCGGGGCGCTTGAACAGGTCCTCGCGGCGCAAGCGTTGGACGAAGGCCACCACCTCACGGCTGAGGGTGTCTTGTGCCTCGGGCGCGCGGGATTTCAGGATGGCATGTTCGCGGTCAAAGTCGGGGTAATCCACCCAGTGATAGAGGCAGCGGCGCTTGAGCGCATCATGCACTTCGCGCGTGCGGTTCGAGGTCAGGATCACGATGGGCGGTTCCGGCGCACGGATGGTGCCCAGTTCGGGGATGGTGACTTGGAAGTCCGAAAGCGCTTCAAGGAGAAACGCCTCAAAGGGTTCGTCCGTGCGGTCCAACTCGTCGATCAGCAGGATAGGCGCACCGCCGGGTTGCGGGCGCATCGCCTGCAAGAGCGGGCGTTCGATAAGGTATTCCTCGGTGAAGAGTTCCGCCTTCAGCGCATCGCGGTCTGCGCCACCGCCAGCCTCCGCCGTCCGAATGGCGATCATCTGGGCGGCAAAGTTCCATTCGCAGACGGCCGAAGAGGCATCCAAGCCTTCATAGCATTGCAGCCGGATCAGGCGGCGGCCAAGGGCTGCCGCAAGGGTCTTGGCGATCTCGGTCTTGCCGACTCCGGCTTCACCCTCAAGGAACAGCGGGCGGTTCAGGCGCAGGGAGAGGAACACCACGGTGGCCAGGGCGCGACTGGCAACATAGCCCTGCCCCGCCAAAAGCGTTTCCACCGCGTCAATGCTGGTCGGAATTGTGGTCATGCGCGGCCCCCCTTGATCCCGATACCATGCTTGGCCCTGTGCCGGGGTGGGGTCAAGCGCAGGGCGCAAGGATGCGACCAAAGTGCAGGAAGGCGGTTTGACCATGGCTGCGGGCGTGCTAACCCAAGGCCAAGGTCGCAAAGGGTGGATATGGTGCGGGTTCTGGCAATCCTGACGGTGCGCAATGAGGGGGCATTCCTGATCGAATGGCTGGCGCATCATCGCGCGGCGGGTTTCACCGATTTCCTCGTGTTCTCGAACGATTGCTCCGACGGCACCGATGCCATCCTGGACCGTCTGGCAGCGATGGGGTGGTTGACCCATGTCCCCAACCCCGGCCCGCACGAAAAGGGCGCGCATTTTGAGGCGTTGAAAAAGGCCGAGCGCCACCCCCTGTTCAAGGCGGCGGATTGGGCCGCAGCCATCGACATTGACGAGTTTCTTGCCGTGCATGTGGGCGACCATACGGTGGGGGCTTTGCTAGGCGCCCTGCCCGAGACGGACGCCGTCAGCCTGACATGGCGGATGTTCGGCAATGGCGGCATCGTGCAGCAAACCGATGCGCCGGTGACGGAAACCTTTCTGCGTGCCGCGCCCGCGGTGCTGTACTGGCCGTGGCGGGCGCAGATGTTCAAGACACTGTTCCGCCCCGCGCTCTTTCCCAAACCCGGCATCCACCGCCCGCGTGGCGGCCATCAGGGCCAACGCTGGCATGACGGATCCGGGCGCGCAATGCCAGAGGGTCCGGCGCGGCTGTTCTCGCCCTTGGGCCAAGACAATTGCGGCTTGGTACAGTTGAACCATTACGCTATCGGCACGATGGAGGGATATCTTCTGAAATGCGACCGTGGCCGCGCCAACCGCGATGCGGCGGGGTTTGACACCGGCTATTGGGTGGAGCGTAACTTCAGCGCGGTCGAGGATCGGTCCTCGCTGGTTTTGGACAGCCGCGCCCTGCGGGCAGCGCTTTTGGCCGATGAGACGCTGGCCCGCCTGCACCGCGCGGCGTTTGTCTGGCGGCAAAAGCGGTTCGCGCAGATGATGGAAGAGGAACCTTGGCGCGCCCTCTTCGGACGGTTGCTGTTGGTTCCGCCCTCGCGCGTGTTGACGGCGGATGAGGCGCGGTTGATCTGGGTGCATTCCCGCGGGTAAGCGGGCACGGGAACGCGCGAAACAAACACAAGCGATTGTTTCCAAATCACTACCTTGCAGCGCCCTGCCCTTCCGCGCGAAACTGGAACTGGAAAGCTGTTTTGCGGCCTTGCGGCGCGGGATAGAATTTTGAATGGTGATTGAGTGAAACCGTGCCTGAATGGCGCGGCAAGGCAGGAACATGTCGGACACTTCAGAAAAAATTGCAGAAGATGCGCCGCAATCCTCGGGTCTGCCCGAAACTGTGGCTTGGCTTAAGTCAATGGACGTGCGCTGCGCCGAGGTCGGTCATTTTGAACCTGTTGGCGACCGCCACTGGGCATGGTTCCATGATGACGGCCCCATACTGCTTGTCAGCTTTGAACCCCTCAGCACGATCCTTGCGCGGCCGGAGCAGTTATCCTTTGGCTATTCCATCGCCGCTGACCGCCGTTGGTCGCATCTGTGCCTGATCTCAGAGGGTGAGACCTGGTTCCGCGATGACCTGCTCTATCGCTACTTTGACCGTTTGGTGGATGACGGGTTCTTTGAGGATTTCGACCGCGTGCTGTTTGTCGGTGCGGGCAGCGGGGCGCATGCTGCCGCCGCTTTCTCGGTCTGTGCGCCGGGGGCAGCTGTGGTCGTGGTGCGCCCGCGCGCCACGCTTGATCCCACCGTCACCGGCTGGGACGACCGCCACGCCCATTTGCGGCGCATGGATTTCACCTCGCGCTATGGCTTTGCGCCTGACATGATCGATGGCGCTTCGGCGCTATGGATGATCTACGATCCAGCGATCAAGGCCGATCTGGTGCATGCCGCGCTTTTTCGTGGGCCACATGTCAACCATCTGCGCGCCCGCTATGCGGGGGACCGGCTGGAGGATATTCTGGCCTCAATCGGGATCCTGCCCCGCCTCTTGACCGAGGCCTGTGAGGGCACGCTCACACGGCACCTGTTTAATCGACTTTGGCGGCGCAGGATGCGTAACGTTGTGTTCCTGAAAGAGTTTCTTTCACGAACCGAGGCATTGCAAAACCAGCGCAGGCTGTGGGTCGTCTGCCGAGTGATTGCGAGCCGTGCCAATATAGCCCGGGCGAGGCGCTTGTTGGGACGGTTACAGCCGATCTATGGCTCTGCCGCCGACCGCGCTGAAGACGCCGAGTGGGCCGACGATTAAAGCCCCGCCCGACGCCTGACCGCCTTACGCCTGATTGGCCTTCGCCTCTCTTTCGCGTTTGCGCTCCAACCGCTTCTTCTTGCGGCGGGGTTTTTCCGAAGCCTCTGCCGTGTGTTTCACTGGACGGTTGCCGCGATAGCGTTCGGGATCGACATTCGCCGTGTCGCCCTCATGGCGGAAATCCTCAACCCGCGTCAGGAAATCGGGGGACAGGAAATCCACCATCTCCTGCGGTTTTGCGGTCTTGATATCATAGACCAGCAGACGACCCGGCTTGTCGGCAAAGAACTCTTGCACCTCGGCGTGGTGGCGGTCCCAATCCGCGCTCCACTGCGCGACCACCTCTTCCTCGGTCTCCACGCCAAGCGCACGGGCATAGCGGCGGGCGTAAAAGCCTGCGCCATGGGCCAAGCGCGACTTGATCCAGGCCGCCTTGTCGCGGGTGTTCAGGATGAAATAGGAATTGGGATAGTAGTCATACAACTGCCGAAAGTAGCGCACGCCCTCAATCGCGGTTTCGCGGGTGACTTGCTGGATATCGGTATAGGCCACCCATTGGTCAATCCGCCCGTGCAGCGGTTTGCGGCCATGGGCGATGTTATCCTGAATCGACCAGGCGAGCAGCCCCCGGTTGAAATGCGCGGCTTGGATGCCAGAACGTTGCAAAAAACGATAGAGGCTGCGCGTGCCGCACTTGTTGAAGCCGATCTGGAAGATACGGGTGGTTCTCTCGCGCCGCGTCTCTAGCTTCACCGGGTCCATCAGTTTGGGCAGATCAGAGGACTCCGCCGACGAAAGCGCGGGTTTGAAGCTGTCCGCATTGATCGGCGCGGGCTTTGCTGCAAGATCGGGTTGCATCAGGATCATCGCTTACTCCGCCGCCTCTGGCACAACCCCACCGCGTGCCAAGGGGATATACTCCTTACGGTATTCATCGCGCAGGCGGGCAATCTGGCCGTCGCGCCACTCGGCGTCCAAAGGCTGCCATGGCGCATCCTCGGCGATATATCCCAAAGCCTGAAGCTTCACCTGCAACTCTGGCATGTTCAATTCGCCCATGGAAAAGCGATCCGCGCTGCCTTTGTTTTTCAGTACCCAATCGGTCTGAATCGCGTCGATCACATCCGCCCCACGTCCGGCAAAAGCGGCCAAGTGAATTCCGATGTATTTTGAGACGGACGAATTGCGTCTCCGGATCATCGC
>JAIYDR010000153.1 GCA_027487395.1 Rhodobacter sp.
AAGACCCTGCGTGGCCCGCGCGGCGGGATGATCCTGACCAATGACGAAGCGCTGGCGAAAAAGCTGAACTCGGCAATCTTCCCGGGCATTCAAGGCGGCCCCCTGATGCATGTGATCGCCGCCAAGGCTGTGGCTTTCGGCGAGGCGCTGCAACCCGGTTTCGTCACCTACCAAAAGCAGGTCGTCGCCAATGCGAAGGCGCTGGCGGATGAGCTGATGAAAGGTGGCTTGGATATCGTCACGGGCGGCACCGACACGCACCTGATGCTGGTGGACTTGCGCCCAAAGAACGTGAAGGGCAACGCGACCGAGAAAGCCTTGGGCCGTGCGCATATCACCTGCAACAAGAACGGCATCCCGTTTGACACGGAAAAGCCCACCATCACCTCGGGTGTTCGCCTTGGCACGCCCGCAGGCACAACGCGCGGGTTTACTGAGGCTGAGTTCCGCCAGATCGGGCGCTGGATTGTCGAAGTGGTCGATGGTTTGGCCGCGAACGGCGAAGAGGGCAATGGCGCGGTTGAGGCCAAGGTGAAGGCCGAGGTTGAGGCACTGTGCCTGAACTTCCCGATCTATCCCGATCTGTGACCAAAGTTTTGCGTTAAGAAAGGCGCGCCAGCCGGCGCGCCTTTTTCTATGCGGATTATAGCATCTCAGTTCAACGTCACCCAGCCCGCGATGCCCATGCCCAGCAGCGCCAGCAAAAGCACCGTCGAGGCGACCGAGGACAGCATCTGCGCGCCCAGAGTGTTGCCAGTCTTCGCCGCCTCGAGCCGTTTGACAATCAGGCGATAATCACGATCCAGCGCCGTATCATCGAGCGACAACAGCAGTTTGGGCTGCCATACCATCGCTTCGGCCTGTGCCAGCCGTTCCACCGCGCGCCGCAGGTCCGTGGGCAATTTTCGCCGCCCGCGCTGCACCCGTTCGGCCAAAGTCTGGCCGCGCAGGCCATAGTGCTTTTCGAGCAACTCTGCCACTCGGCCAGCCTTTTGGTTTATCGCAATCGCACTGGTCGCCATAATCCCGCCCCGTTAATCAGTTCGGCGAAATTAAGGCATAATGATCGGGTCCCGCAATCGCTGGATTGGCAACGCAGAGGGCGATAAAGGGAAACAATGCTGAATCTGTTGCATCACCCCGCCGCCGCGCCTTCGGGTAAGCCCCCGCTTTTGATTGTCCACGGGCTGTTTGGCTCTGGCCGGAACTGGGGCGTGATCGCGCGCAGACTGGCGGACCGCCGCGATGTGGTAGCGGTCGATCAGCGCAACCACGGGTCAAGCCCGTGGTCAGACCAGCACGACTATCCCGCGATGGCCGAAGATCTGGCGCAGGTAATTCGCCACATCGGTGGGAGGGTGGACCTACTGGGACATTCGATGGGCGGCAAGGCGGCGATGCAGCTTGCCCTGACCCAAGGGGATTTGATCCGCCGTCTGGTGGTGGCCGATATCGCGCCAGTGGCATACGACCACGATCAGACCCGCCATATTGACGCCATGCGCGCCCTTGACCTGACGGGCGTGACCACGCGGGGAGAGGCTGATCGTAGACTTTCCGAAACGGTCGAAGATGAGGGCCTGCGTGCTTTTTTCTTGCAATCGCTGGACCTTAAGCCCGAAGGCGGCCCCCGTTGGCGGCTGAATCTTGACGCGCTTGAGGCGTCGATGTCCGCCATCGTGGGCTGGCCGGGCACCAGTGGCACGTTCAATGGTCCGACCCTGTTCCTGAGCGGCGGGGACAGCCACTACGTCAAACCCGAATACCGCGACACGATCCGTGCCCTGTTCCAGACGGCGCGTTTTGCCAAGATTCCGGGTGCGGGCCATTGGCTGCATGCCGAAAAGCCGCGCGAATTCGAAGAAACGGTCCGGGTGTTTTTGGACGCGCCTGCAAAAGACGCGTCCTGATCGCAGGACTTAGCCGCCCGCGCGCATCATGCGGCGCAAGAGGCCATCCTTCAGCACGAACTGGTGGTAAAGCGCGCCCAGCACATGCAGGGCGACAAGGATGATAAAGGCGGGTTTGGCAAAGCTGTGCAGATCGCCCGCATCTTCGCTGCCGCCGAACCACGCATAAAGGCCAACCACCGGCACCACGATCATCATCACATACAGGATCGCATGGGTCGCCTTGGCCAGCAGCCCCTGAACAAGGCTTTCCCCTGCGGGCGCGACAGGCACGCCGCGGGTAAAGCGCAGAGCCAACCGCCAGAGGCCGAACAGCAACACGCCAACACCAGCAGCGATATGGGTGATGGTGGCAAGACCATAGCTTGCGACGCCCGAGTCGAGCATGGCGTCAAAGGCGGAACCGATCTCTTCACCGAAGATCAGTTGGAACAGGATCAGCGCGGCGACCAACCAATGCAGGCTGATCTGGGTGCGGGAATATCCGGCTGTTGTGGTCATGGGTCTTCTCCAATCGCGCGGTGGCAGGGCCATGCTGGCCAATACGCCTAAGTCCAGCGCCTCCCCTAGAGCCAAGCGCCGATTGCACCGAAAAGGCAAGTTCGCCGAAAGTCACGATCAACGGTTGCGCGTATCGACGCGGTAGACGTTGGTGAACTTCAACCGCTCCATCGCGAAATGCGAGGTGACGTTCTTGATCGGCACGGCATCGGTCAGTTGTTTGTAAAGCTGGTCAAACGCTGCCATGTCGGGCACGGCGACGCGCAACAGGTAATCCATCTCTCCGGCCATGCGATGGGCCTCCATGACGTTGGGCAGCGCGGCAATCGCCTTGGCAAAGGCCTCTCGCCATTCGGCGGTGTGATCGGTCGCCTCGATCCCCACAAAGACCGTCAGGCCAAAGCCCAGCTTTCCGGGATCGGCCAAGGCCACCCGCCCGGTCAGCACACCCGTGGTTTCCAGCCGCTGGATACGCTTCCAGCACGGGGTCTGGGACAAGCCCACACGGTCAGCGATCTGCGCCACCGGCAGGGTCGCATCGCGCATCAACTCTGCCACGATCTTACGGTCGATCAGGTCAAGGTCGTCCATCGGTCCCTCCAGCACCTCTCCCCCTGCGACGCAGGTCGCAAGGGGAATCGCTCTTTAGGATGCGCAAAAAGAACTTTTTGTCTATCGTTTTTATCGTGTATTTTTCGTCGACCCGATTCAGCACGGTTTTTCGTCTGATTTTCTGCACAACCGGTGCGATTTGGCACAACAGCGGCGTTGATTCCCACGGTTTGGCGGCGTAGGTCTTTGAAATGATCTCGCAAAAGATGAAATATGCCCTGAAAGCGCTGCTGGTCCTGGCCGATGAGGCGGAAAAGACCAAGCCCGATGCCTTGACGATCGAAGAGATCGCCAAGCGCTCGGCCACGCCCAAGAGGTTTCTGGAGCATATCCTGCTTGAGGTGCGCAATGCCGGGGTCATCGCTTCGACTCGCGGTCGGTCGGGTGGCTACAGCCTGATCAAGCGCCCGTCCGAAGTGTCTTTGTCGGAACTCTTGCGTACCATCGACGGCCCCATCGCCCCCCTGCCCTGCCTGTCGCGCCGCGCCTATCAGCGCTGCGAGGATTGCGCCGACGAAGCCACCTGCCGCATCCGCAAGGTCTTTGCCGAGGTGTTTTGGTCCTACATCCTGATTCTCGACTCACTGACGCTGGATGACATGATGAAGTCTTCGGCAGTCACCGAGCAGGTCATCGGCGCGTAAGCGCCTGCCGTTCCTTAGATATTTTTTCCACCCGCCCTCGGCGCAGCCCGCTGAGGGCGTAGAATATTTCTCTCTAATCACGACAAAACTAGCCGAGAATATTCTATTGAAATATACGACCGATCCTGTCGTTATTTAGGACATCGAACGGCACAAGGCCGGACGACGAAACGACAGGAGACCGGACCATGACCGCAGCACGGAGCATCGGCGCAATCGCCCAGACCATGCCCACCATTTCGGCCCGTCCGACATGTGCGGTCCGCCTGATCGACCGCCGCACCGGATCGGTGCATCGCGTCAACGGCACCCCGCTTGTCGTGTTCACCCGCAACCCCGACGAGGCCGCCGCAGACCTGCTGCAAGGCCGCGACGGCAGCCTGTGGGAAGCCCGCATTGATCGGATCGGAGGCGCCGGAAAATGACCACGCACCATCCGCAAACCATCCTCGGCCTTGTGCCCTTTAGCCCCCTTTCATCCCGCCCCTGCACTGTCCGGGACATCCGCCAGGAGAAATCCATGTTGACCACCATCGCCGTCGCAGGCCATATCACCGCACAGGGCGACAAGATCGCCGACCATGCCGATGGCCGCGTGACCATCTCGACCGGGATTGCGCGCCTGACCGGCTGGCCCATTGGCCGCCTGCTGAAAGGCGCCTTGTCGGCCATCGCATTGGCCACGCTGAGCCTTAGCGGCACGCCCAACGCCGCGCAGGCCGAAACGCTGCTGAACGTCAGCTATGACCCGACGCGCGAACTGTATCGTGAGTTCAACGAGGCCTTCACGGCCTATTGGGTGGCGCAGGGTAACGAAGCCCCGACGCTGGAAGCAAGCCATGGCGGTTCGGGCAGCCAA
>JAIYDR010000136.1 GCA_027487395.1 Rhodobacter sp.
GAGGCGCGCATCCGGGACCTTCTGGCGCTGATCGAACTTGAGCCTTCGAAATACATCGACCGTCTGCCCAGCGAGCTTTCCGGGGGCCAGAAGCAACGCATCGGCATCGCCCGCGCGCTGGCTGCCGAGCCGCAGCTGATCATCTGCGATGAGGTGACGAGCGCCTTGGACCAGATCGTGCAGGAGGGCGTTCTGAAACTGCTCGAACGCCTGCAGAGCGAACTGAACCTCGCCTACATGTTCATCACACATGACCTTGCTACCGTGAAATCCATCGCCGATGAGGTGGTGGTGATGCAACATGGCACCGTGGTCGAACGCGGACCCAAGGCCGCGCTCTTCGCCGAGCCAAAAGAGGAATATACCAACCTGCTCCTCTCCTCGGTTCCGGAAATGGACCCGGATTGGCTGAACCGCCTGCTGGAAGCGCGGGGGGAACATGCATGAAGGTGTTGTCAGAGGAACTTCCCTTGAGGCGCCCCGGATGGACAGTTAGCCTGCCGGGATGACCAAACGTTCCCCCTTTCAGATGCTTCAAGACAAGCCCCGAGGTCAAGCGCTTGGCGGTGATGATGTGCATCCGGTTCCCGCTTTCGCTCCGCAATGTCGAGGATCTGCTCCACGAGCGCGGGATCGAGATCAGCCATAAGACGCTGCGTTTCTGGTAGAACAGTTTCGGCCCGATGTTCTTAGCCCAAGACGGCGGCAGGGGCGCTCGGGCCGCGTTATGTGTGGAACAATGGGTACGGAGTGGAGAAGGTTGGACGGCAGTCGCATCTCCTCCGCCATTTATTTCATATAAGCATTTGAAATGAAAATAAATATCCCCATCAAGCTGCGTTGATCCCCTAAGTGATCCCAGTACGCACTTTGCACGAGATGTGGGACGCAGTCGCGCAATGGTCCCTCCACTGCGAAGAATGTCGATCCTGTCCACCCCACCGAAGGGGTACCCGCATACAGCGACGGAGATACTTCGTGGGCGCAAATGCGCCATTCCAAAGAAAGGATCGCACCATCAAACCCTTGGATCAAACACCTAAGCGCTGCCGCAGGCGCTGCGGCGGGGCGGGTGCAATCATCGGCTTGCGGTTGAGGATGTGGCGATGGACGAGCTGGCGGCAGGCGTTGCCGCGCGGCAAGAGGCGGGCCGAAGGGCCACTGGTCAAATGTCCGGACCTGCCTAGGTCTGGAAACAGCGTCGCGAGTTCGGCCCGGCACTCTTGCGGGATGGCGGCCATGGCCTCGGGTCCGGTGAACAGCGTCTCGGATTCCAGACCTTCGGCGAAGATCACCTCATGCCGGTCGCACATCAGGTGCCAGTATTCGACGCCTGTGCCCGCTGCCAGGATTTCAACCCCGTTCAGTTCCAGCAACTGTTTGGCCGCGATCAGCACCTCGGGGCTGCCGAACATCCGCTCCGCCACCTTAGAGCGGATCAGGATGCGGTGCTGCGGTGACACGGTCAGATCGCGGCGCGGCAGGCCACAGCCCAAAGCCCCGGCGCGGATGCGGATCGGGCGCAGGTTCGGAGCCTCGGCCAGATCGCCCGCACTCAGCCGTCGGGCGGCCAGCCAGCGCATCGGCTGATAGCCCCGGTCGGCGGTCAGGATCATGTCGCCAAGGCGCAGGGTCTGGATGGCGACCTCGCCGCGCTGGGTGGCGATCAGGGTATCGCGGGCAAAGCAGATCACCCGCTCGATGCCCGAAAAATTGACCGTGACCATTTCACCGCTGGCATTGAGGTAAGTCAGCGTCCCGCTGCCGCTGGCCTTGTTCCCAGCGGTCCAGGCGGCAGAATAGCTGGTCAGCCCCTGCAGGCTGAGCACATCGCCAAGGCCCGTCGCCGCATTCTGCCCGCCGATGACGATGAGGGAGGCCGTCCCCGTCAGCGCGCGGTCTAAGCGGAACACATCATCGCCATCCCCGCCCGACAGCAGATCACCCGCGCCGCCCAAAAGCGTGTCATCGCCCGCATCGCCCGCCAGCGTGTCATTCCCCGCGCCGCCGGTCAGCAGATCGTTGCCGGTGCCGCCATCGACGCTGTCATGGCCCGCCCCGGCGGTGACCGTGTCGTCGCCCGCCCCGGCGCGGATGGTGTCATTGGCCCCGTCCCAACCATCGACCCGGTCGCCCTGCGCATCGGCGTCACCCGGAACAAGCGAGTCATTGCCCGCCGTGCCCGTGACGATGCCATCGCCATCGGTCAGGAGGCGCTCAATCTGGCTGAACTGGACGCTGACGGTCTGGCCCGCGCTGTTGAGATAGCTGGCCGTCCCGGACTCGGATCGCAGTCCGTTCCATGTCGGATCGGCGGTGTTCCAGACGATGTCGATCCCCGAGAGACCGCGCAGGTCCAGCACATCGCCCGCCCCGCCATTGGTCGGATCGGTCAGATCCTCGCCCGCCTCGCCGCCGGTGACGGTAATCGTGGCGGTGCCGGTCTGCGTGCGGTCAAAGTGGAATGCGTCATCGCCATCCCCGCCCGAGGCACTGTCCCCCGCCCCAAGGACAAAGTCATCATCCCCCGCCCCGCCGTCCAAGCTGTCAGCACCCTCGCCGCCCGTCAGGGTGTCTGACCCATCGCCGCCGGAGAGGCTGTCATTGCCGCTGCCGCTGGTCAGGCTGTCGTTGCCTGCGCCGGTAGCAACGCTCACCGGGCCAGTGGCTGCGACACCGTCGACCGTGTCGTCGCCGTCGCCGGTCAGGATATGCTCAACCTCTGTGAAAGTGATGTCTGCGCCGGCATCGGCGTCCAGACCGCCCACCGTGCCGTCTTCCGAATTGGTGCCCAGCGTGACAGTCAGTCCAGTGATTTCAAACCTCAGGTCAAGCGTGTCGGTGCCGTCGCCACCATCGATCGTGGCGTTGATCGCCGCTTCGGTGCTGTCCTGCGTAAAGACATCGTCGCCCGCGCCGCCCATGGCCTGATCCGCGCCGCCGAAGGCGAATTGGTCGTTGCCATCGCCGCCCACCAGCGTATCCGTCCCCGCACCGCCATAGAGCGAATCCGCCCCGACGCCGCCCGTCAGGCTGTCA
>JAIYDR010000142.1 GCA_027487395.1 Rhodobacter sp.
GCAGCGATGTCTGAGCAAAAAACCATCGTCCTGACCGGGGCCTCGCGCGGGATTGGTCATGCTACGGTCAAGCGGTTTTCGGCCGAAGGGTGGCGCGTCTTGACTTGCTCGCGCCAACCCTTCGATGCACGCTGCCCTTGGCCGGGGGGCGAGGAGAACCACATCCAGATCGACCTTGCCAGCCCCGACAAGACCATCGCCGCCATCGCCACGATCAAGGAAAAGATCAATGGGCGTCTGGATGCTTTGGTCAACAACGCCGGGACCAGCCCCAAGGGGCCGGGCGGAAGCCGCTTGAACACGCTGGAAACCGACCTGCGGACTTGGGGGCAGGTGTTTCACGTCAATTTCTTCGCCTCGATTGTGCTGGCGCGCGGGCTGAAGGATGAGTTGTCGGCGGCCAAGGGATCGGTGGTCAATGTGACCTCGATTGCCGGCCTGCGGGTGCACCCCTTTGCCGGGGCGGCCTATTCGACGTCAAAGGCCGCGCTGGCGGCACTGACGCGGGAAATGGCGCATGATTTCGGCCCCTTGGGCGTGCGCGTGAATGCGATTGCCCCGGGAGAGATCGAGACATCCATCCTGTCGCCGGGGACCGACAAGATCGTGGAAAAACTGCCGATGCAGCGTCTGGGCCAACCGCGCGAAGTGGCCGATGCGATCTGGTTCCTGTGCTCGGACCAGTCGAGCTATATCTCCGGTGCAGAGCTTGAGGTGAACGGCGCGCAGCATGTGTGAGGGCGGCGATTTTTGAGTCGCCATTGCAAGACAAGCCTAAACTCTCCGGGGGAGAGTTTAGGCTTGTCGCTGTTAGGTCCGTGTGCAGACCGCCGGGATGGGCGCCTCTGGCGCGCAGCCCGAGGGGGCGGGCTGCACGCGGACCGTGGCTTTGGGCCACGGTCCAACCCCAACCGCTGCGCTTTAGCCCTACATCACCCCTGCGGCGTCATCGCCTTGCGTTGCCGTGCGCGCTCTAACCCCAGCGCCCGTTCGCGCCAGATGATCAACAGCCCCGCCGTCACCACCAGCGCCGCCCCGGCCAGCATGGTCACCGTCGGCAATTCGCCAAAGAAGAACCACCCGAACCCCAGCGCAAACAGCATTGAGGCATAATCAAACGGCGCCACCACCGACGCGTCAGCAAAGCGATAGCTTGAGGTCAGCAAAATCTGCCCTACCCCGCCCAAAAGCCCCGCAGCCACCAGCGTGGTCGCCTCAAGCGCTGTCGGCATCACCCAGCCAAAGGGCAGGGTCACCAGCGACAGCACCGTTGAGGTGACTGAGAAATAGAACACAATGGTCCCAGTTTTTTCCCCCGCCACCAGTTTTCGCACAAAGACCTGCGCCAGCGCGGAAAAGACCGCCCCGCCCAGCACCAGCATCGCGCCGAAGGCCTCTTGGTGCCCCGCACCGCCGCTCACCACGGTCAGGCGTGGCGACAGCACGATCATCACCCCCGCCAGCCCGAGGGCCACGGCGGTCAGGCGGAACAGTCGCACCTCTTCGTTCAGGAACATCGCGGCGAAAATCACGGTCAGCAAGGGCGCAGCATAGCCAATCGCCGTCACTTCGGGCAGCGGCAGATACCCCAGACCCGCAAAGCCCATTCCCATCGCGCAGGTGCCCGCAAAGCCGCGCCAGACATGACCTAAGGGGTTGGCAGTGCGCAGGCCCGCTGGAAACTCCCGTGTCCAGATCAACCAGACCAGAATCACCGGGATTGCAAAGAACGATCGGAAAAACACGGCCTGACCTGCTGGCACATGCTGCGCTGTGGTCTTGATCATCGCGGACATCACGATGAACACCAGAACCGAGGCCAATTTGAAGCCGATGCCGCGCAGCGGATGCATGAAAATCCCTCAACTCTGCCAAATGGTTCAACCACTCTCGCCGCTGCGATGCAAGGCAGGCTGGACGGCGCAGGCCACTTGGGGTTCCATAGCCGCGTTAATGATGGGTGAACGTATGACCAAACCTTCGGCCCCACTGGCAGACCGCATCGACCAAGGGCGCGGGATCACCCCCGCCGATCTGGTGCTGAAGGGCGGGCGGGTCTTTGACCTGATCACGGGGGATTTGGTTCAAACCGATGTGGCGATCTGCGGCGATACCATCGTCGGCACCTTTGGCACCTATTCCGGGCGGGTGGAAATCGACGTTACCGGACAAATCCTCGTCCCCGGTTTCATCGACACACATCTGCATATCGAATCCTCATTGGTGACGCCGTTCGAGTTTGACCGCTGCGTGACCCCGCGCGGTATCACCACCTGCATCTGTGATCCGCATGAGATTGCCAATGTCTGCGGGCTCGATGGGATTGGCTACTTCCTTGACGCTTCTGCCCGCACGCTGATGGACATCCGGGTGCAACTGTCCTCTTGCGTGCCCTCCACCCATATGGAAACCGCAGGCGCGCGGCTGGAGGCTGAAGATTTGATCCCTCTGATGGATCATCCCCGCGTGATCGGTCTGGCGGAGTTCATGAACTTTCCCGGTGTGCTGTTCAAAGACCCTGGCTGCATGGCCAAATTGCAGGCATGGCAGGGCAAGCATATAGACGGCCATGCGCCTTTGCTTCGGGGGATGGACTTGAATGGCTATCTCTCTGCCGGTATCCGAACCGAACATGAGGCGACCACTGCCGAAGAAGCCTTGGAAAAGCTGCGCAAAGGCATGCGCGTCTTGATCCGCGAAGGCTCTGTGTCAAAAGACCTGCACGCGCTGGCCCCGATCCTGACCGAGCGACATTCGCCTTACCTCTGCCTCTGCACCGATGATCGCAACCCTTTGGATATCGCCGAGCATGGGCATCTGGATCACATGATTCGCACCGCCATTGCCCTTGGTTGTCCCGCTTTGGCCGTCTACCGCGCTGCGAGTCTTTCGGCGGCCGAGGCATTCGGGCTGAAAGATCGCGGCCTGATCGCACCGGGAAAACGCGCCGACATCGCGGTGATTGATACGCTTGAGGGCTGCCATGCCGCGATGGTTTTTGCGGGGGGCGTGCGGGTGACCGATGCCGCCTTTGCGGCGCGCCAAACCATCCCTCCTGTCGCGCGCCATTCGGTCAAGGCACCAACAGTAGAGCCTCACCACTTCCGCTGCGGCGGCAACCGTGTCGATACGCCCGTCATCGGCATCCTGCCCGGAAAGATCATCACCGAACACTTGACCTATGACATCCTGCCCAGCGATGGCGACAAGCGCCCGGACTTGACGCGCGACCTGATCCGCATCGCCGTCATCGAACGCCACGGCAAAAACGGCAACCGCGCCACGGGTTTCGTGCACGGCTTTGGCCTGAAACGCGGGGCGATTGCCTCCACCGTCTGCCACGACCATCACAACATCGCCGTTGTGGGCGCTGATTATGCCGACATGGCCTTGGCCGCCAACCGACTGAGCCAGATCGAGGGCGGCTTTGTCGTGGTCGAAGGGGGAAAGGTGCTGGCCGAACTCTCTCTTCCCGTGGCCGGTCTGATGAGCCTTGAACCTTTTGAGCATGTCCATGAACGCTTGATCGCCCTGCGCGCTGCCGCAGCCTCGCTTGGCGTTGTGCTAGAGGAACCTTTCCTGCAACTCGCCTTCCTCGCCTTGCCAGTGATCCCCCATCTGAAGATCACCGATCACGGCATGGTGGATGTGGACCGCTTCGAAGTGCTGCCCTGAAGCCGTCCGCCTGTGTTCACAATCCGGGCATAGACCTTGCCTATCTTGCACCAACTCGACAGTTTGTTGGGGCGAGTAAGGGAACCGGACCAGATGGGCAGAGGCAGGCCGAATCGGCATAAATTCCGTAAACTTAACGAGTCTGCGCCTGAGGCAAAAAAGCGCGTTTCCCAAATTCTGGATGATGTCGCCGTCGACAATCGGCGCGAGCGTGTGTCGATCACCGACCTGATGCGCGCGATGGACGCGCGGGCGGTGGCGGCGCTCATCCTGTTCTTCTCTTTGCCCAATGCTTTGCCCGCTTTGCCGGGAACCTCGGCTGTTTTGGGCCTACCGCTCTTATACCTGTGTGCGCAGATGATGTTGGGCAAACTCCCGTGGCTGCCAAGCATGATCGCCGACCGCTCTATGACGCGCGAGGATTACAGCGGTCTGGTGCGCCGGGTGTCACCACTTCTGGCACGGGCCGAAAAGCTGCTAGTGCCGCGCCTGTTGTTCATCACGGGCGACCGGGGCGAGAAGGTGATCGGCGCGTTCTGCCTGCTCTTGGCGATCATCCTCGCCTTGCCGATCCCCTTTGCCAACATGCTGCCCGCGATTGCCATCAGCATGATGGCCTTGGGCGTTCTGGAACGGGACGGTATCTGGGTGATCGGCGGGGCCGTGGTGGGCGGGCTTTCCTTGGTGATCGTCTGGAGCGTGGTTTGGGCGCTGGCCAAGGCCGCAATCTTCCTCCTGATCAACGCCTTCTAACTGGCCAGATGGCGCAGCCCCTGCGTTACATCCGTTCTGACCGCCAACCGCAGCCCCGGCTCATCCCCTGCCTTTAATGCCGCCAGTATCATGCGGTGATGCTGCGGTGGTTCCTTGCGCCGCAGCTTGGAATAAAGCGCCCGCATCGTCGGCCCCAATTGCAGCCAAACCGTTTCACACAAAGCCAGCATCGCGGGCGTCTGGGCGCGCAGGTAAAGCGTGCGGTGAAACTCCAGATTGGTCCGCACATAGGCGATGGCGTCCTGCTTCACGACCGCCTCAGCGTTCAGCGCATTGATCGCCGCAAGCCGTTCAATCAAGGCGAAATGCGCGCGAGGCAGGGCGCGGGCGGCCATTTCCGGTTCCAGCATGGCGCGGATGGCAGCAAGTTCCTCAATCCGTTCCGGTGTCAGTTCCGGCGTCGAAATCCGCCCCGAGGAGGACAGCGTCAGCGCCCCTTCGGCCACCAAGCGCCGCACAGCCTCGCGTGCCGGGGTCATTGACACGTCAAACTGCGCCCCGATGCCCCGCAGGGTCATGGCGTGACCCGGCGGCAATTCGCCATGCATCACCTGTTGGCGCAACGTGCGATACACACGCTCATGCGCAGCGGCGTTGGGATCGGTCAGGCGAGGTGTTATGGGCATGACCAAAGCCAAGCATCCCGCGCGGTGATTATCAATCCCCGAAGCGATAAGCGTGCAGGGCTTGGCCTTCATCATGCAGCCATTTGCGCTGCACCTTCCAGCGCGGATAAAGCCGCTCCACAACCGCCCAGAAGTCGGCAGAGTGGTTCATCTCCAGCATATGCGCCACCTCATGCGCGGCGACGTAATCCAGCACCGACGGCGGCGCCATCACCAGCCGCCACGAATACATCAAGGCCCCATCGTGCGCGCAAGAGCCCCAGCGCGAGCGTGTGTCGCGTAAGGTGATCCGGTTGACCTTGCGTCCTATTGCTGCGGCATGGCGGTCCGACGCCGCGACCAAGCGCTCTCGTGCCAAGGCTTTCAGGAACGCCCCCGCCCGTGCCCCTGCCTGCGCCGGATCGCCGGGAATCAGCATCTGCTCGCCCTCGATCCGGACCCCGCGCCCCGTGCCGGGCGACAGCACCAGCAACCGCCCCTCCACCGGCACCTGCGCCCCAAGGCCAATCCCCGCCTGACGTGGCATCTGGGCCAGTGTTTCGCGAATCCAACCCTCTTGCGCGCGCGCGAAGGCCATCGCCTCGGATTCGCGCGCCCGCAGCGGCAAGGACAGCGTCACCCGCCCATCCAGCCGCGACACTCGCAGCGAAAACCGCCGCGCACGGGCAGAGCGCCGCAGCGTGATCTCCACCGGGGGCAGCTCTGGGGATGATCCGGGCAGGACGGGCATCGGAACCTCTTGCAAATCAAGCGCAGCATAGCCAAATCGGAATAAGACTTGCCAGTCGATAAGGGCCCGCCTTCTGTGGTCGAAAGCCTTTGACACCCGCTCTGCCTTGTGGCAAGCGACTGCAATTCTGGACACCGCCAGCCTTGAGGGGACCGACATGCCCAAGGACGAATGGGGCACGAAGCGCATTTGCCCGACCACCGGGAAGCGCTTTTATGACCTGAACCGCACGCCGATCGTTTCGCCCTACACTGGCGAAGTGGTCGATATCGAAACTGCCCGTCGCAAGATGGCCGCCGCTGTCATCAGCCGCGTCCTGCCCGAGAAGGACGACGACGTTCTGGTCGACGACTTGGAAGCCGACGATGATCTCTTGGAAACTGGCGCAGCCGATGACGCCGAACTGGATGATGATCTGCTAGAGGATGATGCGGACGACAATGTCTCGCTGGACGATCTGGCGGACGTGGCGGGCGACGAAGAAGAAGTCTGACTGGTTTTGCAGGGGCGTCATGAAAGGTGCAAATTACCTCTTGCACCCCGCCACGCCCCCGCATAAACACCCGGCATCGAAGCGAAACACCCATGTTGCTTCGATAACCCGGTGGGGTCATAGCTCAGATGGGAGAGCGCTTGAATGGCATTCAAGAGGTCGGGAGTTCGATCCTCCCTGGCTCCACCAACAAAATAAGGCAGTTGCGGCAGACCAAGGCCGCCCATCGGGCGGCCTTCTGCTTTCCGGGTAACATTCTGGGTAACAGGCGCATCTCTGGGTATCGGACAGGGTGTGCGCAGGGTGCGACAACGCGCCGCATGTTGTCGCAGCCCCGATTTCAGCGCCGCGAATCATCACAAATTGGATTTGCTCCAACTTCCGGCGCGGCGGCCTGCCCGATCAGGGCCGGAAATCGGATTTCGTCCAATTTTCCGTTCCTGAAAATTGGATTAAATCCAATATTTTCAATAATTTGACAGGAATTTCGCGGTCCCGCATGTTTGGCGAACTTGCAACCAAACGAGGCACAAAATGAACCAAGTTACCCAGATCACGGCAGACAAAGACCGGCATTTGATCAACGGTCGGTCATGGCTTGAAACGTTTATCAACGATGCCCTCGTGCTCCATTCTGAGGCGGCAAATGACGCGCCCACCGAAGGTGCACGATTGATCGCAAAGAGGGCCGCCGATGCGTTCATGGGCTTGAAAGCCACTCTTGTCGATGTGAGCGAAGTCGACGCAAAGGCGCTTGGGATAATGCTCAGCATTATCCCGTTAATCCCCAATGTGGTCGAGGCCGCGCAAGTGACGTTGGCCTCAATAGAGGAAGCGAAAGAAGGCTATGGCGCGCCGGAACTTCTCTCCGACATGCTGGATGGATTTGTTGAA
>JAIYDR010000386.1 GCA_027487395.1 Rhodobacter sp.
ATGGCGTTGACGGACCGTGCAGGGCGGCGCTGGCGCATCACAGGCTCCTGTGGTTGGGCCGCTCGCGTCGGGGCGGCAGGTCGGGCTCCCCCAGAAGCCGGGCATGGCGGTGGGCGGAATAGACTGCATCGGCAATCGAAGAGGGTGCCAGACAATCGCCCACCCGCGCCACGTTGGGATACCCGGCAAGGTCAGCCCACAGCGCATCGACCGGCAGACGCCCGGTCACCAGAAGCAGGCTGTCACAGGCGATCTCCTGCTCTGCGCCTGTGCTGGCGCAGGCGATCCGGGCATGGCCCGGCCCCTGACCAATCAGCATATGCTGCGGCAGGATCGTGACGCCAAGCGCCATCAGCCGTTCCTGCACAAAGCCTTGTTCATCGGTGTAGATCGTCCAGCCAGAGACCTGCGCATAGGGCGTGACCAGCGTGACCTGATGCCCGGCGCGGGCCAGCTTTTCGGCCAAGGCACCGCCCATGAAGTAATGGTCATCATCATAAAGCATGACCGACGCCCCGACCTTCGCCCCGGCAAAGACATCATCCGGGGTCAGCGCCTGCGGGTAATCGCCGGCCTCCATCCCGGCCACCCCCACCCCGTCGCGCCGCCAGCGCGCGCCGGTCGCAAGGACGACATGATCCGGCTTCAACTCGACAATATCCGCCGCCGCCATCCGGCTTTCGCGAAAGATCTGCACATTCGCCAGCTTGCCCAACATGGTCAGCCGCCAATCACGGACCCGCGCCCAGGTGGCCAGACCGGGCAGCGCCGATTCATGGGCGATCCGCCCGCCCAAATGACGATCCGCCTCGGCCAGAGTCACCTCCAACCCGCGTCGGGCCAGCGTCAAGGCCGCCTCCAGCCCAGCGGGGCCTGCGCCGACCACCAGCGCGGATTCGCGGCGGGGATAGGCGGCGATGCGTTCCGGGTGCCATCCGCGCCGCCATTCCTCGCCCATCGTGGGGTTCTGGGTGCAGCGCAGGCCGACGCCTTCGTTGTTGGCCGCGCGGCAGATGTTGCAGCCGATGCATTCGCGGATCTCATCCACCCGCCCGTCGCGGATCTTTGCGGGCAGAAAGGGATCCGCGATAGACGGCCGCGCCGCCCCGATGAAATCCTGCACCCCCTTGCGGATCTGATCCACCATCCGATCCGGGGAGGTGAAGCGACCCACCGACACCACGGGCTTTGAGGTCAGACCCTTTACAAAGCGGATATACTCCTCTTGAAAACCCTCGGCGGAAAAGCGGGCGGATTTGCTGTCATTGCCAAGCGCCCCCGCGATGTTCACATCCCACAGATCAGGCACATCGGCCAGAAGGGCGACCACGTCGCGGCCTTCATCCTCGGCGCAGATGCCTTTGGGGCCGTGCAACTCATCCACCGCCAGCCGGATCGCCACGGCGCAGGTATCGCCCACGGCCTCGCGCGTGTCGTCCAGCATCTCGCGCAAAAGGCGGGCACGGTTTTCCAGACTGCCGCCATATTCGTCGCCGCGTTGATTGCTGCGCCGCGACAGGAACTGAAACGGCAGATAATCGTGCCCGGCATAGACATAGACGATGTCAAATCCCGCCTGCTTTGCCCGCCGCGCCGCATCGCGCTGCCATCCCCGAAAGGCGCGGATATCGGTCTTGTCCATCGCCCGTGCGGTGGTGGGCAGGTGATAGAGCGCAGGCTGCACCTGCGGCGCAATCCCCGGCACCCGCGTCATCCGGTTCGACGCATGCGACCCGCCATGCCAAAGCTCGATCCCCGCAAGCGCGCCATGGGCATGGATCGCCTCTGCCGTCGCGGCAAGCGGGGCGATGTCGTCATCGTCCCACAGGGTCAAATAGGCATAAGGGCTGTCGTCGCTGCTGGGATGGATCGAACAGTATTCGGTGCAGACCACGCCCCAACCGCCCTCGGCCTTGACCCCGCGCAGGGCCGCGCCAGACTGCGGACGCTGCCACCCAAATCCCGTGGCATGGGGCGTCTGGTAAAACCGGTTGGGCGCGGTGACCGGGCCGATCTTGACCGGCTCGAACAGGATGGCGTGGCGGGGGTCCATGGGCAGTCTCCTTTCCATCAGGCTAGCAATGTTGTATGATCGTTCAACAGGAATCCGGGATCGGGGCGTCCAACAAACTATGACCGCGCCGAAGTACAAACGCCTCGCGCCGGAAACCCGCGCCTCGGAACTGGTACAGGCCGGGTTGCGGGTGCTGTCGCGCGGCGGCATCACCGCTTTCACCATTGACAACATCTGCAAGGCCTCTGGCGCATCGCGGGGGCTGGTGGGACACTACTTCGGCAGCAAGGACGGGCTTTTGGCCGCCTGCTATGCCGCTGCCTATGCCCCGCTGATGCAGGCCGTCTCTGGCGCCAATGCCCCGCTGAGCCTGAGCGGGCTGATCGACGAATTGCTGAGCGACCGCCAGTTACGCCCCGAGGGCCTGACGATCTGGCTGGCGCTTTGGGGAGAGATCGCGGTGAACCCGGTGCTGCGGGCTGAACATCTGCGGCACTACCGGACCTATCGCGCCGCCATCGCGCATGCCGCGGCCCGCCATGCCGGGCGCGACGGGCCGGATGCCACCGATGACACATTGGCAGCGGCGCTGATCGCCCTGCTGGACGGGATTTGGCTGGAATCCTCGATCGCGCCCGGTGAAATGGACCTGGATCGCGCAAGGGCGGCGGTAAACCTGCTGTTGCAGGGGGCAGGCCTGACCATCGGCTGACCCGCCTGCCCCGCCGAAACGGATCAGGCCTCAGAAGAAAAGATTTGCCCGACTCCGCTGATGTGGTTTTATTGAATGGTCGGCCAACAAAAACACGCGGGGCAATGACCCCAGATCACCACAACAGGGAGGAAAGAATGAACGACGATCACCGTCAGCTTGATTACATGATTGGCCGCGTGCGCGCGGGCCGGATGAACCGCCGCGAATTCATTGGCCGGTCCACGGCCTTGGGTGTGTCGGCGGGCCTTGCCTCAGCGCTTTTCGCCAAGGTCGCCCATGCCGAAGCCAAAAAGGGCGGCATCCTGCGCGCGGGCGTTCAGGGCGGCGAGTCGACCAACACCCTCGACCCGGCGTTGGCGGCATCGGATGTGCCCTTCATGATCAATAAGACTTGGGGCGAAATGCTCTGCGACGTCAGCCCCGGCGGCGGCATCGACCCGCGCATCGCCGAGGAAATCTCGTCCAACGCCGATGCGACCGAATGGAAGTTCAAGATCCGCGCCGGGGTGGAATTCCACGACGGCAAGACCGTCACCGCCGAGGATGTGGTGGCCACCCTCAAGCGCCACACCGATGAGAAATCGCAATCGGGTGCCTTGGGCATCGTGCAGGGCATTGCCGACATGACTGCCGAGGGCGACATGGTCACCCTCAAGCTCGCCGCCGCGAATGCCGACCTGCCCTTCCTGCTGGCCGACTACCATCTGGTGATCCAACCCGGCGGCGGCGTCGACAACCCCATGGCGGGCATCGGTACGAACGCCTACAAGATCGTCTCCAACGAACCCGGCGTGCGCACCGTGTTCGAACGGAACCCCAATTACTGGGACAGCTCTCGCGGGCATGCCGACAGCGTTGAGATTCTGACCGTCAACGACAATACGGCACGGACAGCGGCGATCCAGTCGGGCCAGATCCATCTCATGAACCGGATCGACCCCAAGATCGTCGAACTGCTCAAGGGCAATTCCGATGTGGTGATCGAACGCGCCGCCGGACCGGGGCACTATGTCTTCATCATGCATTGCGACAAGGCCCCCTTCGACAACAAGGACCTGCGCAACGCCCTGAAGATGGCAGTCAACCGGCAAGAGATGGTGGACAAGATCCTTGGCGGCTTCGGCTCGCGCGGGAACGATTTCCCGATCAACGCCGCCTATCCGATGTTTGACGACACGATCCCGCAGCGGGAATACGACGCCGCCAAGGCAGCAGAGCTTTACAAGGCCTCTGGCCATGACGGATCGCCCATCGTGCTGCGCACGGCCCCCGGTGCCTTCCCCGGCGCGGTCGAGGCGGCGCAACTCTTCCAGCAATCGGCGGCCGCGGCGGGCATCCCGCTGGAGGTGAAGGTCGAGCCCGATGACGGCTATTGGTCCAACGTCTGGAACGTCGAACCCTTCTGCGCCAGCTACTGGGGTGGGCGTCCGGTGCAGGATCAGATGTACTCGACCGCCTATCTCTCCACCGCTGACTGGAACGACACCAAGTTCAAGAACGCCCGCTTTGACGAATTGCTGATCGCCGCCAAGGGTGAACTTGACCAGGCCAAGCGCAAGGGCATTTACAGCGAAATGGCGATGATCGTCCGCGACGAAGGCGGCCTGGTCTGCCCGATGTTCAACGATTGGGTCGAAGGCCGCAGGCAGGAAGTCGGTGGATGGGAGGTCAACCCCCTCGGCACTCTGATGGACGGGACGGCACTTTCCAAATGCTGGCTCGACGCCTGAGGTTGGAACGGCACTTGTGCGTCCAACCCTGATTGCATTGGCCCAGCGTATTGCGCTGGGCCAATCGCTGCCGTTGCCGCATGAACTGCGCCTGAGGCCGTTACAGAGCCTTCTTAGAAGATGTTTCTTTGCGTAGGTCTAGGTGCCCGCCTATCCGGACCGCACGACCCAACGCTCCCTCTTCCGCCACTTCCACTCCCAGCCCCGGGAACAACAGTTTGGCAGTTATGCTTTACAATTTGTCTCGGCTTTGCTGCGCGAATTCGATGAAGGATTCACCGCGTGAATTCAGCATGGTAGCTTGTGTGCATGAGCAGACTGAAGCGCCCGACCTACCGCACCACGAACTGGCCTGACAATAACGCGGCGCTGGCGAGGCGCGGATCGTTGGCGATCTGGTTCGATCCCAAGACGCAGTGGCAGGCCGCGCCAACCGGCAAGCGCGGTCGCCAGCCGGTATTCACCGATGCCGCAATCCAGACATGCTTGACGCTGAAGGCGCTCTTTGGGTTGCCACTGCGGCAGACGACCGGAATGGTGGCAAGTCTGCTCGATCTTGCCGGGCTGGATTGGCCGGAGCCAGACTTCAGTACCCTTTGCCGTCGCCAGAAGGGCCTGACTGTCTACATCCCCTATCGCCCCAGTTCGGGCGCACTGCATCTGCTGATCCGACAGCACAGGTGTGAAGGCCGAAGGCGACGGCGAATGGCTGGCCAAGAAACACGGGCCCTCCAAACCACGCGATTGGCGCAAGGCCCACTTCGGGATCGACGCGGAAACGCTAGAAATCCGGGCCATTGAGATCACTGGCAGCCGGATCGGCGACGCGCCGTTGCTGCCCGAGCTTCTGGACCAGATCCCGGGCGATCAGCCCCTCGGCATCGTCACTGCGGATGGTGCCTACGACACCCGTACCTGTCATGCCGCCATCGCGGCGCGCGGGGCGTTCGCCGTCATTCCACCCCGCAAGAATGGCAAAACCCGGAAGGAACCGACGGCAGGGGCGGCGGTGCGCAACGAGGCGCTCCGCAGTTGCCGCCGCCTCGGTCGGGCGATCTGGAAACGCTGGACAGGCTACCACCGACGAAGTCTGGTCGAGGCCAAGATGCGCTGCTTCAGGATTCTAGGCGAGCGGGTCATGTCCCGCGACTTCGATCGTCAGGTTGCCGAGCTTCAGATCAGAGCCGCCATCCTGAACCGCTTCACTGCCCTCGGAACGCCCATCACGCAGCGCGCAGGATCGGTCTGTCCTGGGAAAGGGGAACTCTGGACCTCAGGGGATTTGCGCAACAAAGCCGTGCTTATGCCATGCATCTACTTTCAAACATGTCACCCCAGAGGATATCTGGAGCAACGGGGAAGCGGGCGCAGGGTCAGGAGGGGCGTTGCTTGCCTTTGTCGGCCCGGCAGCGGTCCGAGCAGTAGCGCACCTCGTCCCAGACTTTCTCCCATTTCTTGCGCCAAGCGAAGGGTTTGCCGCAGGTGGCGCAGGTCTTGGACGGCAGGTCGGCTTTTTTGCGCATCTTCGCCATCACAGATCGAGGCTCATTTGGGCGGTGTCCATTTCTTTGCGGCGGGGGGCGGCTTTCGGGCTGCGGTCATTGACAAAGCGCGCATCCGCGCGGCTGGCGTGGCGTTCGATCACCTCGACGATTTCCGTGCGGAAGCTGCGGTCTTTGCGGAGGGACCAGCACGCCTCGCGGGCGGCGCGGGCGCTGGCAGCGACATCGACGATCGGTTCGGGGTAAAGACGACCCAAAATCGCCTTGGCTCCCGGCCATTTCCACGGCTCTTGCAGGAAAGCATCTGGGACGGGGCCAAGTTCGGGCACCCAGCGGCGGGTGAAGGCCCCGGTCGGGTCTTGGTCATAGCCCTGTTTCACTGGATTGTAGATGCGGATGGTGTTGATCCCTGTCACCCCCGATTGCATCTGCACCTGTGGCCAGTGGATGCCGGGTTCATAATCGGTGAAACGCTGGGCCAGCACGGCCCCTGTCGCGCGCCAATCCAGCCAGAGGTGGTAAGAGGCCACCGCCATCACCATCGAGCGCATGCGGAAATTCAGCCAACCCGTGGCGTTCAGATAGCGCATGCAGGCATCAACGAAGGGCAGGCCCGTGTCCCCCTTTTCCCAGGCGGCCAGGCGCACGGCGTCGGGTTCACGCGGGCGCAGGGCGTCGGCGGCGCGGTGCAAGGCGCGCTGTTCGATGGCGGGCTCATCTTCCAGCTTTTGGATGAAGTGGTCGCGCCAGGCGACACGGCTTTGGAAACTGGCCAGCGCCCCCGGCCAGCGTCCGCCAGGGCGTTCGGCTTGGCGAGTCAGGGTGGCCTGCACCACCTCGCGGCTGGAGAGGCAGCCCAAGGCCAGATGCGCCGAGAGGCGCGAACAGGCGCGTTCCCCGGTGAGGGGCGAGGACATTGCGGCGCGGTAGGGTTCGCCGCGATGGGTCAAAAAGCTGTCCAGCAGGTGCAGCCCTTGCGCGCGGCCACCCGTCTGGCGATGGGCGCAACGATCTTCGGCCAGACGCAAGGCGCGCGGGGTGGGGATCACGCCGGGTTCGATGCCGGTGATCGGGGACAGCGCCAAGGGTGTCTCAACCTGCGCTTGACCCACGAAAGCATCGCGCCGCCGCGCCCAGCCGTCGCGCCCGTTCAGGCGACGGATCACGCCCTGTTGCGGCATCTCGACCCAATCAATTCCCGCCTGCCGCGCCCAAGCGGCCACGCGCCGGTCGCGGGCATAGGTCCAGAGATTGCCGGTTTCCTGATGGCTGAGGATGCGGGCGATGTGATGCTGGCGGCAGAACCGGTCCAAAAGCTCCACCGCGTCGCCCACCCGAACGATCAGGGGCGCACCCAAGGCCCCAAGGGCGTCGCGCAGGTCGTGCAGGCTTTCGGCGGTGAACGCCCATTGCCGGGCCGAGGTGTCGGGCAGACGCCAATACTCCGGCTCAACGATATAGAGCGGCAGCACACGTCCCATCTCTGCCGCAGCGGCAAGGGCCGGATGGTCATGGATGCGCAGATCGCGTTTATACCAGATGAGAACATTCATGGAACATTTATCGGGTGGTCTGAAGGATTCGTAAAGGGGGAAGGCAGGCGACAGGCTGGTCTTTTGTCGCAGTTGGTGAGGCTACGGGTGCCCAGTCGCGTTCTGTGCCGTGCCGCATGGCCCTTTCAGACCTGTCCTTCCCATGTCCGCATGTGGTGTCCGGGCGGTCCAGAAGGCGTTGTTGGGAGCAAAATGTAGATTTGAATAAGTTTGTTATACAGTATTTTGTATGGTATTTTTTTATCAAGGGATAAAAATGCCCTACAAAAAAACGCGTCACTTCGATCGTGCGCCTTTTTGGTCCTGTGGTCGAAAGTGATGAGGTAAAGTTTTGAAACGCA
>JAIYDR010000189.1 GCA_027487395.1 Rhodobacter sp.
GCTTTGGGCATCGGGGCAACTCCGAACGTCGAGAATACACTTCCGTGAAACAGTGATACGCCCTCACATCCGCCCTCTGGCCGCATCACTTCACCCCCACCGCCCCATCCGCCCCGCGCAGCACCTGCCACTCGGCCTCAGGCTCCATCCGGGCGCGCACCCGGCGCAGGGTCCAGGCCGCCCCCATCTCGACCAGCGTGGAGGGTGAGGGCGCAGGCGCCATCCACCACCGGCTTTCCACCCCCGCCGCACCACCTTCCCCCGGCGTCAGCAGCAGCCCCAGCACAGGGCCGCGTCCGGCATGGCGGGCGGCCTCGCTCCCGGCCTCGGCGGCCAGATGCAGGCGGCGCACCGGGGTCAGCCCCGGCGGTTGCGGCAATTCGGCCACCACAAGGGGGGCGGCCCCGCTGCGCAACGCCTCTTCCGCCGCCCAAAGCATATCCTCGGGCCGCCGTGCGCGCACAAGGATCAGCCGCCCCGGATCGGCCAAGGGCATGATCCCGTCCGGATAAAGCCGCTCTGCCTGCCAACCGGGCAGGACCCAGATCACGGGTCCCGCCATCTGCCCCATCAACAGCACCGCCAGCGTCACCCGTGCGGGACCGCAAAACTCATGCACCCGCGACAGCGCCAGACCCAGCCCCCCGAACAGGGGCTGCACGGCGCGCGCGGGCAAGGCGAGGTGTTGGGCAATCGGCAGACTCATGGTCACACAAGAGTATCATGTTCCGCAAATGTTCTCAATTTCCCATCGCAGGCTCCTGACCACCCTTGCCCCCGCCGCCCCGTAAGCTACCCTGCCTGCCAACCGCACAGGAGTTGCCACGATGAAGACCGTTCCGCTTGGCCGCACGGGGCTCACTGTCTCGGCGCTCTGCCTTGGCACCATGACCTGGGGCAGCCACAACACCGAGGCTGAGGGTCACGCCCAAGCCGACCTCGCGCTGGAGCGTGGCATCACCTTTTGGGACACGGCGGAAATCTACCCCGTGGCCCCGATCCGCGCCGAAACCGTGGGCCGGACCGAAGAGATCATCGGTACCTGGCTGGCCGCACGGGGCGGGCGCGACCGTCTGGTGATCGCGACCAAAGTGGCAGGTGCCGGGCAAAAAGCGGTGCGCGACGGCGCGCCGATCAGCGCCGCCGGTATCCGCACGGCGGTCGAAGGCTCGCTCAAGCGGTTGCAGACCGATTACATCGACCTTTACCAACTGCATTGGCCCAACCGGGGCGGCTATTACTTCCGACAAATCTGGAATTACGACCCGCGCGGGCGCGGCGATGCGGCGCAGGTCACGGATCATATGCTTGACGTGCTGCGCACGCTGCAAGCGCTTGTGACCGAAGGCAAAATCCGCCACGCGGGCATTTCCAACGAAAGCGTGTGGGGTGCGGCGCGCTGGCTGCATCTGGCGCAGGTCAACGGCCTGCCACGCATGATGACGGTGCAGAACGAATATTCGCTTCTGTGCCGTCAGTTTGACAGCGACTGGGCCGAGCTTGCGGTGATGGAGAATATGCCGCTCTTGGCCTATTCGCCGCTGGCAGCGGGGCTTTTGTCGGGAAAATACGCAGGTGACGTGACGCCGGACAAGACCCGCCGTTCCCATGTTGCCGATCTGGGTGGGAGGATCACGCCGCAAGTGTTTCCCGCCGTTGCCGCCTATCTGGGCATCGCGGCGCGCCACGGGGTGGACCCTTGCCAGATGGCGATTGCCTGGGCGATGGACCGACCCTTCCCTTGCATTCCGATCATTGGCGCCACAACCATGGCGCAATTGGCCACCAATATCGGGGCGGCAGACCTCTTGATGACCGATGATCTGCGCGACAGTATCGCCGCCGCCCATCGTGAGCATCGCCAACCCTATTGAGGGCTTGCAGGGCTTGGGCGCTTCGGGCCAATTGGAGGCACCATGCCCGCGCCCCGGTTGATCCTTGCCCTGACCCTCGCGCTGCCGCTGTTGGCAGCCTGTCAGCTAGCCTTGCCGGGCCGGCAGGCTGGTGCTGCGGCGGTTGCCAATCCAATCACTGTGGGGGCTGTGGCGGTCACCGCGCTGGATGCGCCTGCGGCGGGGGATGCAGCCCCCAAGACAGGCCTGCCTGCGGTCCCAGAGGCCAAACCGGCGGCAATCGGTGCTGTTTCCGACCGCACCGCACCGCCAGCTGTCCAACCCACCGCCGCGCAGGCGACCGCGACCTTACCCGAAGTGCCCTCGATCCCGATCAGCCCGCAAGCGCTGGACTGCGCGGCAACGGGTGGCACATGGGGTCGGGTGGGCGATACGATTGCCTATAGCTGCTTTCGGCAAACGCGCGACGCGGGTAAATCCTGCCGCCGCGAGACCGATTGTGAAACGGAATGTCTGGCCCGCTCGCGCACATGTGCGCCGATTACACCGATGATCGGCTGTAATCCGGTGTTGCAAGCCGATGGTCGCGAGGTGACCCTGTGTATCGACTGATCGCCCTATTGCTGCTCTTGACCGCTTGCGCGCAATTGCCGGTGGAAACGGCTTCGTTCCGCCGCGCTGAGACGCAGATTTGGGCCAATGCTGTCACGGACCCGATGCAGTTGACCGGGCGCTGGACGCAGGTCGCCACCTTTGCCAGTCTGGCCGATCCGGGCTGTGCGGCGGGGGGGATGGAACTGTCGCAGACCACGCAAGGGCTGTATGTCACCGCCCAGCTTTGCCTGAACGGCGTCAGCACCGTCTATCGCGGGCCAATGGCGGTCAGTGGTCCGGGACAGCTTTTCCCGGTGGGCAAGGCCAAAGCCCCGCTGGACCGGACTTGGTGGGTGCTGTGGGTGGATGCCGACCTGCGGACGCTGGTGCTTGGCACGCCCGATGGCAGCTTTGGCGTGATCCTGAACCGCGATGCCCGTCTGCCCGGCGATCGTCGCAAAGCCGCGCGCGATATCCTGCGCTGGAACGGCTATGATTTGTCGCTCTTGCGCGATTACTAAGATGGGTTTTTTGCGTCAGGCGATGGCGCATTCCGCCTAGCGTGACAGGCAATGGCACAGTACACGCTGGATAAAGCCTTGCTGGACTTGACCGAAGATGCGCCAAAC
>JAIYDR010000010.1 GCA_027487395.1 Rhodobacter sp.
GCTTGGATGGATCGGGCGTAACCGGCGGCTCAAACCGCGCAAGGGTTTGCTGCGCCGATTGCAGATCAGGGGCAAGGCCTGCCCCCAAGGCCGCAAGCGCCGCTGCCCCGACAAGACCCGGCTCATTGACCGACAGTCGCGCCAAGGGGCGGCCCAGCACATCCGCCTTGATCTGAAGCCAGACGTCAGACCGAAAGCCGCCGCCGCCACAGGTCAGCATTGCGGGGGAATGCCCCGACGAGGACTCGAGCGCGCCCAGCACATGCCGCGCCGACAAGGCCACCCCTTCCATCACAGCGCGGGCAAGGTCGGGCAAGCTGCTGGCCTGATCCATCCCCAGAAACACCCCGCGCAAGGACGGGTTCCAAAGTGGCGCGCGCTCGCCCTGCAACTGTGGCAGGAACAGAGGCGTCAGGGCCGCACGCGGATGGCTTCGGACCAGATCGCTCGCCGCCTCTGCGCTGATCCCGGCCCAGGCACAAAACCACGCCAAGGCCGCGCCACCCGCTTGCGTCGGCCCAGCATGCAGCCGCAAACCGGAAAGGTCATCAAACACGATCACCCCCGGTGTGGGATGAACCTTTGCGGCAGCGATGCCCAGAACCTCGCTCGTGCCGCTAACGTGGACGCCCGCGCCCTCGGCACTGCCGCCCGCACCATAAAGCGCGCACCAGCCGTCCATCGTTCCCGTCACGACTGGCACGTCTGCCACCGGCCCACCGGCCAGGCCTTGCCCCATCACCGTCTGAGGGGCCACCAAGGGCGCCAACCGTTCCGCCGCACCGGGTACAAGTGCCAAGACTTCAGGGATATAGCCCGCACGGTTGGTCAGGCCGATGTTGGACAATGGGTCGGTCGCAATTGTGCCGGTCAGGTGGTGCAGGCAGTAATCCTTTGGCAGCACGACCCAGCGGGTATGCTCCCATACCTCGGGCCGGTGCCGCGCGACCCACAGCATGCGGGACAAGACGTGACTGGCATCAATCGGCATTGGCGCGCCCCACCACGCCATCTTTTGCGCCACGGTGACGCGCGCATCCAACTCTGCCGCCTCGGCGGCGGCGCGGGTGTCGGCCCAAGTGATCGCGGGCATCAATGGGCGCGCTGCGGCATCCAGAAACACATGCGTGTTCACCTGACTTGTCAGCCCAATCGCTTGCACGCCAGCGATCAAACCCTGTGCCGAAAAATCGGCCAGGGCCGCGTCGATCCGGGCAAGCCAGTCCTGCGGGTCTTGCTCCACATGCGACACTGTTGGCCTTGATGTCGGATAGGTCGCGCCAAAGGCCGCATGCTTTGATCCGTCAATACCAAGGACCATCCCCTTGACCGAGGTGGTTCCAACATCAATCCCAAGGATCGTCTCAATCCGCATGTTGCAAGCTCCCCCGGTGTCAAAGTCGGGCTTTGGCCGCAATGGCCCGCACATGCTTTTGTGACCGCTGTTGCACCCGTCCACAACGCCTTTCGCCCAAAGGCAAATGATTGGCTTCGCTCAAGAGTGGGACCGCAATCGCATTCCGGGCATGCCCGGCCAGCAACTTCGCGCTTTGGCGGGTGGCCAGCAAGACAGTGATCCTTGCCCAGCGTCGCATGAGGCACCGCAGACAGCAACGATAGCCTGACCGATGTCAGTCGCAGACTGGCCCAATCGCGCATCGACTGCAGAAGCGCCAGACGGCATTCGCCGCTGAGCAGGCATGCTCTGGCAAAAGCGCAGGGCTTATGCGCAAGCCAAGGGCTCCGCGCCCGGCGCGATTGCGCAACTCGAAATCGGCCACGATCATCCCCAAGGTCTTTTGTCACGACCGATGGATAAGGGTGCGGATCAATGGTCTTTGCGATGCAGTGGTCCGGATCAGGTCGAAGCAGGTGGAGATTGCGTTTCGTTGTGCTTGATCCTTCCGATGAAGTTCAAAAGGATTTGCGCTGCCAGAATGGCGGTGGTGCCGCTGTGGTCGTAATCGGGGGCGACCTCGACCAAGTCCACGCCGACGACTTTGCCCTGTTTGGTCAAACCATCCAGCAGTTCCAGAACCTCATAATACACAAACCCGCCGTGGCTGGGCGTGCCGGTGCCGCAGGCGATCGACGGGTCAAATCCATCAATGTCGATGCTGACGTAATACCGAACGCCCGCCGGGATGCGGGCCAGCACTGCCTCAACCCCCAGTTTGCGGAATTGGCGCACGGACAGGATATCGGATCCCATCGCGCGGGCGGCTTCATAGCCTTCCTTGGCGGTGGAGGAGACATTGCGAATGCCAATTTGGCTAAGCCCCGTCACATAGGGCTTTTCCGCCGCCCGCCGCATGGGGTTTCCATGACCGTAGCGGACGCCATGGCGTTCATCGACGAAATCGAGATGGGCGTCGATTTGCACGATATGGATCGGCTCTTGATCCGAAAAGGCATTGATGCAGGGGATGTTGATCGAATGATCGCCGCCCAGCACCACCGGCAGCGCACCAGCCGCCAAAATCTTGCGCACGCCATATTCGATATTGGCATGGCTTTTTTCCGTGTCGGTGTGGACGATGTCGGCGTCGCCGATATCGACCATGGTGAAGCCGGTCAAATAGGTGACGTCATCTTCATGATCGTAAGCCCCTGCATGTCCGAAGGAAAACAGCGTCGAGGCCTCGCGGATGGCACGGGGGCCAAAGCGCGTTCCGGCGCGCCATTGCGTGCCCATGTCAAAGGGCGCACCCATCACGGCGACATCGGCCTCTAGCTTGTCCCAATCTTCAACGTAGCGGGATTTGCCGAAGGTTGAGATTCCGACGAAGGGTAAGTTAAGCCGACCGGCTTCGTATCCGTGAGACATGGTTTTCTCTTTGTTCAGCGTGAAAGGATCAGGATCAGGCGCCCAGATGAACGGGGCGGGTGTAATAGGGCAGATGTTCGGTGCGCACCGTCTGGCCTGCGGCGCGTTGAGCCAGAACGTGACGGCAGATATCCTCAAGCGGTGCAAACCAGATGTCGCCGCGTGTCATCACGCTGTCCAGCCAACGCTCCATCTGCTGCCAGCGCGCCAGCCTGCCGGTCAGGAACGGGTGCAACACCGGCAGCCAAAGACCGCCAGCGGCATAGGCGGCCTCAAACTCCTCAAAGAACCCGCGCAATCCGTCAGACGGCGCGCGGACCGGCATCAGATAACCGATCTCGGCATAATGCGCGAAGGGCGGCCAATCGTCGTTGCCCCAATGGACCGGCAGTTCCATGACCTCTCCTGCGGCGGTCTGCATGGCATAGGGCATGTCATCGGCCATGAGGGAGCTGTCATAAAGGAAGTTGCGCGCGATCAGCCGATCAATCACGCCTTGGGTCACGTTATAGACCGGCGCGCGATATCCCCTTGGGGCACGGCCGGTCATCTTCACATGCACGTCGGTGGCCTTGTCGAACCAGTAGTCCTGTTCGGCGCCGGAATGGCTGCAGGGGTCTTCGTGCAGATAGGAATGGTGGCCGATCTCGTGGCCTTCCTTCAGCAAAAGGTCCACGGTGTCGGGATAAGTCTCCATGCACCAGGCGGGCATGAAGAAGGTCTGCTTGATGCCCAAGCGGCGATAGGTCTCCACGATCCGGGGCACGGCGACCGTTGGCCCATAGCGCCCCATCGAAATCGGGTTCAACCGATCAAAGCCATCCTGCGGGCGCGAAATGTGGATCAGGCTGTCAGCATCGACGTCAAAGGTGATGGCACAGGCACAGCGCGCGCCATTGGGCCAGGTGATCGGGTTCTGGATCATGTCGGCATCCTTTTAGTGCATCGCCGCGCCGCCATCGGCGCTGAAACATTGTCCGGTGATGAAACTCGCTTTGGCCGAGGCGAGAAAGCCGACAAGCGCCGCGATCTCATCCGGTTGGCCGATGCGGCGCAGCGGATTGGCGGTTTCCAAGGCCTGCTCGGCCGGGGTCATGCGGTCAAAGCCCAAAAGCGGCGTGTCCACTGGCCCGGGTGCCACGGCATTCACAAGGATGTCAGGGCCCAATTCCCGCGCCCAAGACCGGGTCAGGCTGACAATCGCGCCCTTTGTCGCGGCATAGGCCGAGGCGCGTTCCCGGCCAAGGAAGGCCAGTTCCGAGGCGATGTTGATGATGCGTCCGCCCTGCGGCAGATGCGGCAAGACGGCCTGCGCCACCACCACAGGGCCGCGAATGTTAACGGCCAGCATCCTGTCCAGATCGGCCAGTTGCTGCTGGGCCAAGGTGCTTTCGATCAGGATGCCTGCGCAATTGACCAGCACATCAATCCGGCCTGTCGGTGTTGCCGCCAAGGCAACCGCTTGGGCGACCGACACCGCGTCGGTGACATCGGCAATCAGGCTGTCGCCCGCAGGGGCGGCCCGTGTGTCCAGCACAAAAACCCGAAAGCCATCGGCCATAAGCGCATGCACGATGGCCAAGCCAATCCCGCTGGCCCCCCCGGTGACAAGGGCGATGCGCGCGCTCACCACGGCACCTCGCCCCGGTCGATGCCAATGGCTTGTCCGGTGATGTTGGCGGCATGATCTGACGCCAAAAACAGATAGGGTCCGGTGATGTCGTCGGGCTCCATCAACCCGCCTTTCAACGCCTGCGCCGCCATCACATCGTCGATGATCGCGGTTTCCGACCGCCCGGTGAAAACGCCGATGCTGCGGGCCGAACGGATCGAGGCCACCGTCCGCACCCAGCCCGGACAGACCGCATTGACGCGGATGCCTTGGGGGCCAAGCTCTTTGGCCCAAGTCTTTGTCAGCGCGATGGTGGCGTGCTTTGAGGCGACATAGGCCCCGAACATCGGCTCTGCCACCCGCCCCCAGATCGAGGCCGTATTGATGATGCAGCCTCCTTCCGCCATATGCGGCAGGGCAAAGGCGGTCACGATCATGGTGCCGTTGATGTTGATGTCGATGACCCTGCGGAACGTCGCCAGCATCTCAACGCTTTGATCCGCGATGGGCGTCAGGCGTTCCAGACCAGCATTGTTGATCAAAACATCCAGCGGCCCGATGCTTTCCATCGCCTTGCTGACGGCTTTTTCATTGGTGATGTCAACGTGATAGGCCGGAACTCCCAAAGCTGCGCCCACGTCCGTTACGGCGGGATCATCAGCCAGGATATGCACCACGGCCCCTGCGTCGATAAAGGCGCGTGCAATTGCCTCACCTATGCCGCGACTGGCGCCCGTCACTAAGACGCGCTTTCCCGAAAGGCCTTTCATTCGATCACCTCTTCAACGGAGGTTGACCGCACCAGGGTCAACAACTGGTTTCGCAGCGCGAAAAAGGTCTGGCTGTCGCGGGTCTCTAGCGTGCGTTCGGCGCCCAAGACGGCCCGCACATTCACTTCGGCCAAGATCGTGGCGGGGCGTTTGGTAAAGACGATCACGCGGTCAGCCAGAAACGCCGCCTCTTCGACATCATGGGTGACGAAGATGATGGTCTTGGGGTCTTCGCGTTGCAGGCGCAGCATTTCGATCTGCAACACTTCGCGCCTTTGGGCGTCGAGCGCGCCAAAAGGCTCATCCATCAGCAAAATCTCGGACCCTGCCGCCAAAGTCCGCGCAATCGCCACGCGCTGCCGCATGCCCCCGGATATGCGGTTCGGATAGGCATCGGCAAATTCCGACAGGCCGACAAGCGCGAGATGCTCTTGGCAGCGCTTGGCCTTTTGATCCCGGGTCAGGTCATCGCGGTAGCGCATCCCGTAAGCGACGTTTTGCTGGACGGTCTGCCACGGGTAGGACGAGTAGGATTGAAACACCATGCCCCGCCGCCGATCCGGCGCACCAAGCGGTTGATCGTTCAGCGTGATCTTGCCCGAGGACAAGGTTTCCAGCCCGCCCACCATCCGCATCAAAGTGGTCTTGCCGCAGCCTGAGGGGCCAAGGAAAACGATGAACTCGCCACGGTCGATGGTCAGATCAAAGGGCCTAATGACCTCGATCGCCGGGTTTACGCCGAAGGATTTGGTGACAGCGTGGAATTGCAGATAGCTCATCTGTCATTTCCCCAGATAGCTGAACCAGCGGCGATGCGCGGCGCGCACCAATTGGTCCGTGAGCAGGCCGATGATGCCGATGGCAATGACACCGGCCATGACTTCGGGCGTTTTGAAGTAGCGCCGCGCTTGCCAGATGACAAAGCCAAGGCCGTTTTCGGCGGCGACGATTTCGGCGATGA
>JAIYDR010000227.1 GCA_027487395.1 Rhodobacter sp.
CCGATCGCTATTTCCAGAAAGACGCGGCCTCCGACAAGCTGGTCCCCGAAGGCATCGAAGGCCAGGTGCCCTACAAGGGCAGCGCGGCGGCGGTGATCCACCAGATGGTCGGCGGCTTGCGTGCCGCAATGGGCTACACAGGCTGCGCCACGGTGGCTGAAATGCGCGCCAACTGCCAATTCGTCCGCATCACCGGCGCGGGGTTGAAGGAATCCCACGTCCATGACGTGCAGATCACCCGCGAAAGTCCGAACTACCGAGTCGGCTGAGACCTACGCCCTCATCTTCCCCGTTGCCAAAACATCCTCCGGGAGGGGCACGGGGAGGGTGGAAAACCCTCCCCGCTGCTCAGCTTGTGACCGGAGCCAAGGAGTGAGACCATGTCCCGCAAGGCTTTGATCACAGGCGCAGGTGCCCCCAGCGGCATCGGTATGGCCACCGCCCGCGCGCTGGCCGCTGCTGGCCATACCGTGGCGATCACGGCGACCACCGGTCGCATCCATGCCCGCGCGGCAGAGTTGATCGCCGAAGGCTATGACGTCAGCGCCCATATCGCCGATCTGACCGATCCCGCGCAGGTGGATGCTTTGTTCACCGCGGTGGGGCCAGTGAATGTGCTGGTCAACAACGCGGGCATGGGGTCTGTGCTGTCGCCCGCAGAGCAGGTCGCGTTCCTCGACCTCACCCCCGAGCACTGGCGTCGCGCGCTCGATGCCAGCTTGACGACTGCCGTCTTGGTCACCCGCGCATTCTTGCCCGGCATGGTGGCGCAGGGCTGGGGGCGGGTGGTGATGATGGCCTCGGTTACCGGGCCTTATGTGTCAAACCCCGGCGAATCCGCCTATTCCGCCGCCAAGGCGGGGCTGGTCGGCCTGACCCATGCCTTGGCGCTGGAGGTCGCGGCGCGTGGCGTCACCGTCAATGCCATCGCCCCCGGATGGATCGCAACCGAGGCGGCCACCCCAGATGAACGCCTTGCCGCCCGCGCCACCCCGCCCGGACGCGCCGGAACCCCTGCCGAAGTGGCCGCCGTTGCCGCGTTTCTGGCATCAGACGGCGCATCCTATGTCAATGGCGCGGTGATCGTCGTCGATGGCGGCAATCTCTTGCAAGAGCGGAAAGCATGACCCCCGCCGCCCGCCTGTCCGCCGCCATTGCCATTCTGGATCAGGTGCTTGCAGGCCGGTCTGCAGAGATGTCGCTGACCAATTGGGGCCGCGCCAGCCGCTTTGCGGGGTCCGGCGACCGCGCGGCGGTGCGGGATTTGGTGTTTGATTGCCTGCGGTGCCGTCGGTCCTTTGCCGCACTGGGCGGGGCGGAGACCGGGCGCGGGCTGGTCTTGGGCCATCTGCGCGCCTCAGGTTTGGATGCGGCCACTTTCTTCACTGGCGAAGGCCATGCGCCCTCGGCGCTGACCGACCAGGACGCGCCGCGCCAACCGTCCGTGCTTGAGGCGCTGGATTGCCCGGATTGGCTGGAAACCCCATTGCGTCAATCGCTTGGCGCGGAGTTTTCAGACATTATGACTGCAATGCGCGCCCGCGCCCCGGTGTTTCTGCGCGTCAATCTTGCCAAAGCGAACCCTGCGCAGGCGCAGGCCGCCCTTGCCGCCGAAGGGATTGAGACGGCCCCACATCCGCTGGCTGACACCGCGCTGGAAGTGCTTGCAGGTGCCCGAAAAATCCAGAACTCAACGGCGTATCTTGAGGGCTTGGTCGAGTTGCAAGACGCCTCCTCGCAAGCCGTGATCCAGGCGCTGCCCTTGGCCGATGGTCAGCGCGTGCTGGACCTCTGTGCAGGAGGCGGCGGCAAGACCTTGGCGATGGCCGCGCGCGCGCGGTTAAAGCTCTTTGCCCATGACGCCGATCCGCGCCGGATGCGCGACCTGCCCCCCCGCGCCACCCGCGCCGGGGCAAAGGTGACACTGACGGAAACGCCTGAAAAAACGGCACCTTACGACCTTATCCTTACGGATGTGCCTTGCTCTGGATCCGGCAGTTGGCGCCGCGACCCTGAGGGAAAGTGGCGGTTGACGGCAGCGCGTCTTGCCGACCTGACCGCATTGCAAGCCCGCATCATGGACCGCGCCGCCAGGATGATTGGCCCCGGCGGTGCGTTGGCCTATGCCACCTGCTCCTTGCTGTCAGAAGAAAACGACGCGCAGGTGGCGGCGTTCCTGGGGCGCCATCCCGGCTGGCAGGTGGTGTTTTCGCACCGCTTTACCCCCTTGCAAGTCGGCGACGGGTTTTTCGTCGCCCTCTTGCGCGCGCCCAAAGCCTAATCGGCGGGTCCGGTTGCCGTTAAGGTTTCGCTAACGGGTTTGCGCCACCTTGAGCCATCAAGGGACGAATCCGGGGGCAGGGCTTGGACAGCGCATTGACCAGATTACTGGAATCCAACGACCGCAGCGATTGGCGCGGCAGCCTGCCAGCGGCCTTGGGGCTGGCGCTCGCCGGTCTGATCTTGGCCAGCCCTTTCTTGGCCGGAATGGGCTTAGACCTGATCGTCCCGAATCCCGCGCTCACGGCGGCAGGGCTGGCGCTGGCCCTGTTGCCTTCGGCCTTGCGTCTGGTGGGGATGGCACGTCCGGGCTTGTCGGATACACGCTTGCGGCAACTGATTGCCGGGGATCCCGTTCCTGGCTTTGTGACCGACCGGCAGGGGCGGGTTCTGTTTCACAATGCGCGGGCCGAAGCTGTCTTGCCGCCCACCCCCGATGGCACCTTGCGCAATTCGGCTGCGGTGCTGCCTGCGCTGTTGCAGGCACATTTCGCGAATCCGCGTGCCGTCCTGATGCGCTTGCATGCGCGTGCCGCCGCGGATGGGTCTGCGCGTGAAGACATCACCTCGCGCGAAGGGACGTTGCGCCTGACCGTGCATCGCCTGCGTCTTGGGCGGTTCTTGTGGCGCATCGACGATTACTCGGGCAGTGGCACCACGCAACGCGGGGCCGAAGGACTGAGCCTGCCGATGATGACGGTGAACCGGCAAGGCGTCGTGCTTTTTGCCAATGATGCCATGCGCCGCCTTCTGGGGGAGCGTCCGCGCCGCCTTGACCGGCTGTTCAAGGGAGCCCCGGTCAAGCACGGCGAAGTTTTGACCATTAACGCCGCCGCCGGCACCGTGCGCGCCAGATTGGCAGAGGTTGCAGGCCCTGGCGAACGGCGGGAAATCTACCTCGTTCCCGTGGAAGCGGGACCATCGCCAGAGGGCAGCGCTTTTTTTGATGGCCTGCCCGTCGCATTGATGCGCTTTGATGCGACCGGCGTGCTGATTGCTGCAAACCGCGCGGCATGCGATCTGGCTGCACTTCCCGATACCGCGATTCTCACCCGTCGGATTTCGGATCTGTTCGACGGGCCGGGACGACCGATGCTGGATTGGCTCGAAGACGTGTTGCATGAACGCCGCCTTGGAACCGCAGAGGTTGTCGAACTCTACAGTGACCATCCCGGGCAATTCGTCCACCTGTCCTTGCGCCGGATGGCCGGTCCTTTGGGGCCAGAGGTATTGGCTGTGTTGCAAGACGCCACCGCGCTCAAGCGGATGGAAGCGCAATATGTCCAAAGCCAGAAGATGCAGGCCATCGGTCAGCTCGCCGGGGGAGTCGCGTATGATTTCAACAACTTGCTGACCGCTATCTCAGGTCATTGCGATCTGTTGATGTTGCGGCGCAGACCCGAGGATTGTGACTGGCAAGACCTGATCCAGATCCGCCAGAACTCTAACCGCGCGGCGGCGCTGGTGGCGCAACTCCTGGCCTTTTCACGCAAGCAGACCATGCGCCCCGAACGCATTGAACTTGATGAGGCTTTGGGGGAATTGACCCATCTTCTGCACCGCCTGGTGGGCGAGCGTGTCGACCTGCGCCTCACGCAGGATCCGTCCGTCGGGCCCTTGCGCGCTGATCGGCGGCAGTTGGATCAGGTGATCATGAACCTTGTGGTCAACGCCCGCGATGCCATGCCCGACGGCGGCATCATCCGAATCGACACACAAGACATGCGCCTGACCGAAGACCGCCTGCGTGGTCAGGCAACCCTGCCCGCCGGACGCTACGCGATGATCCGGGTGCGCGACGATGGCATGGGCATCCCGGAAGACCGGCTGGAGAAGATCTTTGAACCCTTCTACACCACCAAACGCCCTGGCGAAGGCACCGGTCTGGGCCTGTCCACCGTTTACGGCATCGTCAAGCAATCGGCGGGCTATATCTTCGTTGAGTCGACCGTCGGTCTTGGCAGTAGCTTTGAGGTGTGGCTTCCCGTTCATGACCTGGCCGTTGCCGACCCACCGCGCGCCACCGGCAAACCGGGCTCCGAACGGCGCAGGGCCGAAGGTGTGATCCTTTTGGTCGAAGATGAAGCGCCGGTGCGCGCTTTCGCCTCCCGCGCGTTGCGCTTGAAAGGCCATACCGTGCTTGAAGCTGGAACCGCGGAAGAAGCCTTGGCCCTGTTGCAAGATCCGCGCCTGCAAATTGACATCTTCGTCACCGATGTGGTGATGCCGGGTATGGATGGACCGACTTGGGTGATGCAGGCGCTGAAAGCGCGGCCAGAGGTGCGCGTGGTCTTCGTCTCGGGCTATTCCGAAGATTGCCTGTCCGCGGCGCAGGGCCAGGTGCCAAACTCCATCTTTCTGCCCAAGCCATTTTCGCTGTCGGAACTGACCAACACGGTGCAATCGCAACTGGCGGCGTGACACGGGGGGGCTGGCATCATGCGCCATCATCGGGGGGCCGCTTGTCCTTGCTGCCGGGGTGTCGGTTTCTCCCGTCTGCCGCTTGGCAGGGGGGGCAGAAAATGCTGCCCACCTTGCGCGTTGACGGGGTGGATGGTCCGTGACGCCATTGCCTCACCGGCTGAACCGCCGCCGATCCGGTTTTCTGCGACAGAAGGGTCGCGCGTCGATGGTCCCCTGCGATCAAGCTGGCGCCACGCCGCGCGTCCTTCCTACCTGAACAGGACTCTCTTGCCCGACGGACGCTCATCAATCCTTAACCAGAATCTCGGAAGTTGAGCGCAGGCGGAATACCTGTTGATTTGTTCTCATTTTGTGCTCATATGGTGAGAACAGTTCAAGAACACGCGCAGCGATTGCCGCTGGAATGCGGCTGTGAAATAAAGGATGACGGACATGGCAGCGGCCACTCTTTTGGACTTGAAGGACAAGCGCGAAATGGACAAGGCGAAGGCGCTGGAAAGCGCTCTGGCACAGATTGAACGGCAGTTCGGCAAGGGTTCGATCATGAAGCTGGGGGAAAACAACCCCATCATGGATGTCGAAGCCACCTCTTCGGGCTCGCTTGGTCTGGATATTGCGCTGGGAATCGGTGGGCTGCCCAAGGGGCGGATCATTGAAATTTTTGGGCCGGAATCCTCAGGCAAGACCACGCTGACCCTGCATGTTGTGGCGGAAGAACAAAAGAAGGGCGGCGTCTGTGCCTTTGTCGACGCCGAACACGCGCTGGACCCACAATACGCCAAGAAGTTGGGTGTCAATCTGAATGAGCTGCTGATCAGCCAGCCCGATACCGGCGAACAGGCGTTGGAGATTGTCGACACGCTGGTGCGCTCGGGTGCCGTCAGCCTGATCGTCGTCGACTCAGTGGCCGCTTTGACCCCGAAATCGGAAATCGAAGGCGATATGGGCGACGCGCAGGTCGGGGCGCAGGCCCGGCTGATGAGCCAGGCGATGCGCAAACTGACCGCCAGCATCGGGCGCAGCAATTGCATGGTGATCTTCATCAACCAGATCCGCATGAAGATCGGCGTAATGTTCGGCAGTCCGGAAACCACCACCGGTGGCAATGCGCTAAAGTTCTATGCCTCTGTGCGTCTGGACATCCGCCGCATCGGCTCGATCAAGGAGAAAGACGATGTCGTGGGCAACACCACCCGCGTCAAAGTGGTCAAGAACAAAGTGGCACCACCCTTCAAACAGGTGGAATTCGACATCATGTATGGCGAAGGCATCTCAAAGACCGGCGAGTTGATCGACATCGGCGTGAAGGCCGGGGTCGTGGAAAAATCGGGGTCCTGGTATTCCTACGGCGATGAACGCATCGGGCAGGGGCGCGAGAATGCCAAGCTGTTCCTGAAGCAAAACCCCGCCATCGCGCTGGATATTGAGGACAAGATTCGTGCGGCCAACGGTTTGGATTTCACCATGGTGGGTGAGGCTGAGGCCGGGACCGACGATCTGATGGAATGATCCTGTCCCCTTTGGGGCGGCACAGACCGGGGCCGGGGGGAAACCTCTGGCCCTTTTGCATGCCGCGGGGGTGGCGATCTCTGCGACAGAAATCGTCCCAAATCCGATCAGCGGTTGCCCTGGGGTTTTGGAGACCGCCGCCCGCCCGCCCTTTGCCATCGGTTGTGCCCCCTGATAGCCCGCCAAAGGCAGGTTTTTCGTCGCATAATCCTGCCAAACCGCCGCATTCCCTGCCCGGACTGTGGACAGGGCGCATCGGGGGGGCTAATTGGGGGCAAACCGGTTTTCCGCCTTCCGAAAGGGCCCTTAGAGCATGGCGTCGCTGAACGATATCCGCTCCACCTACCTCGATTTCTTTGGGCGCAACGGCCACAAGGTCGTCGATTCCTCGCCGCTTGTGCCGCGCAATGACCCGACGCTGATGTTCACCAATTCGGGCATGGTGCAGTTCAAGAACCTCTTCACCGGGGTTGAGACGCGCGATTACACCCGCGCCACCACCGCGCAGAAATGCGTGCGCGCAGGCGGCAAGCACAATGATCTTGACAATGTGGGCTACACGGCGCGGCATCACACGTTTTTTGAGATGCTGGGGAACTTCTCGTTCGGCGATTACTTCAAGGACACCGCCATCCCGCTGGCGTGGGAGCTTTTGACCAAGGATTTTGGCATCGACAAATCCAAACTCCTCGTCACCGTTTACCACACCGACGATGAGGCGGCGGATATATGGAAGAAAGTTGCGGGCTTCAGCGATGACCGCATCATCCGCATCCCGACCAATGACAATTTCTGGATGATGGGCCCGACCGGCCCTTGCGGCCCTTGCACCGAGATTTTCTATGACCACGGCGATCACATCTGGGGCGGCCCTCCGGGCAGCAAGGATGAGGATGGCGACCGGTTCATCGAAATCTGGAACAATGTGTTCATGCAATATGAACAGTTCGAGGATGGCTCGCGCCGTGAGTTGGAGGCAAAATCGATCGACACCGGCATGGGGCTGGAGCGGATCGGCGCGCTGCTGCAAGGCAAGCACGACAACTATGACACTGATCTGATGCGGAGCCTGATTGAGGCAAGCGCCAATGCCACCAGTCAAGACCCCGATGGCC
>JAIYDR010000219.1 GCA_027487395.1 Rhodobacter sp.
ACCCCTTCCAGCGCGGCGAACAGATGGGCGCAATCTTCGACATTCCGCGCGATGGGGCCAACGGTATCCAGCGTTTCACAAAGCGGCACGACCCCCGCGATGGACAACCGCCCCGCGGTGGTTTTCAGCCCCACCAGATCATTCCATGCCGCCGGAATCCGCACTGACCCGCCCGTATCCGACCCAATCGCCGCCGGGGCGAGGCCAAAGGCCACCGAGGCCGCAGCGCCAGAAGATGACCCCCCCGGCACGGCGCGTTCGTCATTGATGCAGGGCGGGGTGGCGGTGATCGGGTTCAGGCCAAGGCCGGAAAAGGCCAATTCGCTCATATGCGTTTTGCCCAGACAGACCAGACCCATCAGCGTGGCGGTCGTCAGCACCTCGGCATCCTTCACAGGCACGCGGTTTTTCAGCAGGGCTGACCCTGCTTCTGTCGCGATACCGGCAGTGTCGAAATTGTCCTTCCAACTGATCAGCACGCCATCGATCAGGCTGCGACGCTGGCCGGTGCGGGCACGGCCATGGGCGGCCATCGCCTCGGCCCTTGCGCGTGCCGGGGCGGTGCGGGCAAAGATGCGGTCGGCCTGCGGATGGCTGCCGATGGCGTCCAAATGCGCCTCGGCCAGATCGACAGGGCTGATGCGGCCTGCGTTGATTTCCCGTCCCAGTTCCGCCGCTGATTTAAGCGCCCAATGGCCTGCCATATCGCCTTGCCTCCGTCTGTTGTGGTGACGGTAGCGGCCAAGCGGCGCATGGACAATCCCGCGCGGACGTCCATATTCCCCTGTATGACACAGGACAGCGACATTCTGATTGCGGGTGGCGGGCTGAATGGCCCCGCCTTGGCTTTGGCTTTGGCGCGCAACGGCCTGAGCGTCACGGTGATTGACACCCGCCCTGCCCCGGCACGCGGGGAGGTGGGCTTTGACGGTCGTGCCTATGCACTGGCCATCGCCTCGCGCCGGTTGTTGGAGGGGATCGGCGTCTGGCCTTTGGTGGACGCGAAAGCGCAACCGATGTTGCAGATCAAGACCACGGATGGGCGAGTCGGTCAGGGACCATCGCCGCTGTTCCTGACCTTCGATTCGGCAGAGATCGAAGAGGGCCCGATGGGCTTCATGCTGGAAGATCGGCACCTTTATGCGGCCTTCCAACAGGCGATGACCACCACGCCGGGGATCACCGTGCTGTCGGGTGAGACGGTCGTAGCGCAAGAGGTGACGGCCACCGGGGCTTCGGTCACGCTGGCCTCTGGCCGCGTGCTGACGGGCAAGGTGCTGGCGGGTTGCGATGGGCGCGGATCGGGCACGGCCACGCGGGCGGGCATCCGGCGGCAAGGTTGGGGTTACGGTCAGACTGCGCTGGTGACCGCGATCAAGCATGAGCGCGACCATCAGGGCATCGCGCATCAGTTTTTCATGCCAGAAGGCCCCTTAGCGATTCTGCCGCTGGCGGGGGGGCATCATTCCTCAATCGTCTGGTCGGAAACCGAGGCCCATGCGGCAGCGATTCAAGGCTTGGACGATGCCGCCTATCTGGCGGCGCTGCGGCCCCGCTTTGGCGATTTCCTCGGTCAGATTGAGTTGGCGGGAACGCGGTTCACCTATCCCTTGTCGCTGTCCTTGGCCGAGCGTTTCGTTCTCCCGCGTCTGGCGCTGGTGGGCGATGCGGCGCATGGGGTGCATCCGATTGCGGGACAGGGGCTGAACCTTGGCCTGCGCGATGTCGGGGCCTTGGCGCAGGTGCTGGTCGAGGCCGCGCGGCGCGGCGAAGATATCGGCGCGATTGATGTGCTGGAGCGGTATCAGGTCTGGCGGCGGTTTGACTCGACCTTGCTGGCCTTGGGGATGGATGCGGTGAACCGGTTGTTTTCGAACGATAACCCGGTGTTGCGCTTGGGCCGCGATCTGGGGCTTGGGCTGGTCAACCGCCTGCCGGGCCTGCGGCGCGGGTTCATCCGGCAAGCGGCGGGTCTGACCGGCGAGATGCCGAGGCTGCTGGCCGGGCAGGCGATTTAATCTGGCGCAACCATAGGGATTGCCCCGATGCCCAAAGCATCGGGGCGCGCCCGCACCGCGGGGCGGGCGCACATATATGTGCACCCACCCCGCGGTGCGTGCGCGCCCCTTGGCAGACCGTTGCGCCAAAGAAAAACCCCCGGCCTTGCGGACGGGGGTTGATCGGGTGGGCATCACTGCCCCAGTGTCGCAAAACGCCTTAGATAGCGCCTTCACGCTGCGCCTTCTTGCGCGCGAGTTTGCGCGCACGGCGGACCGCTTCGGCTTGCTCTCGCGCTTTCTTGACGGACGGTTTCTCGAAATGTTGCTTGAGCTTCATTTCACGGAAAACGCCTTCGCGCTGGAGCTTTTTCTTCAAGGCACGGAGTGCCTGTTCGACGTTATTGTCGCGGACGCTGACCTGCATGTGGTTGTCACCACCTTCCTAAGTTAGAGTTGCACTACAGTGTGCAGGCGCGCGCCCTATAACAAGGGAAACCCGCCCTGTCCACCGACAGTCACAAATGGAGGCCGCCATGGACCCCGAAACCACGCCAGATGCCGCAAAAGCTCGGATTCTCGACGCCGCCTTGGCGCATGTGCCCTTTGACGGGTGGTCCGAAACCACCCTGCGCGCCGCCATTGCCGATTCGGGTGTGGCCCCCGGTCTGGCCCGCGCCTTGTTCCCGCGCGGCGGAATCGATCTGGCCGTCGCCTATCACAAGGCAGGCGACGCGCTGATGCTGGAACGGCTGGCCGCGATGGACCTGACCGCCCTGCGCTATCGGGATCGGGTCGCCACCGCCATCCGCACAAGGCTGGAACTGGTGGAGGACCGCGAGCTGGTGCGCCGCGGCAGCACGCTTTTTGCCCTGCCGCAACATGCGGGTGAGGGCGCCAAGCTGATCTGGGGCACATCGGATGCGATCTGGACCGCGCTGGGTGATACCTCACGCGATTTCAACTGGTATTCCAAACGTGCCACGCTGTCGGCGGTCTATGGGTCGGTTGTGCTCTATTGGCTAGGCGATGACAGTCTGGACCATCAGGATGCCTGGGACTTCCTTGACCGCCGCATCGGTGATGTCATGCAGATCGAAAAGCTTAAGGCCTCAATCCGCGACAACCCGCTGGGAAAGGCGCTGCTTGCAGGTCCGGGCAAGCTGATGGACAAATGGCGGGCACCAACTGCGCCGGATGACCTGCCCGGCAATACCCGTTTCTGAAGGACCACCGATGACCCTGTCCCACACCATGCGCGCCGTCGAAATCTTTGAACCCGGCGGACCCGAGGTGTTGCGCCCCGTGACCAAACCCGTCCCGGTGCCGGGACATGGCCAGATCATCATCCGCGTCGCCTATGCCGGGGTGAACCGCCCCGACGCCCTGCAACGCGCAGGTCTGTATGCGCCGCCCGCCAGCGCCTCTCCCTTGCCGGGGCTTGAGGCAGCGGGAACGGTGGTTGAGGTGGGTCCCGGCGTGACCCGCTGGTCCATTGGGGACAAGGTGACTGCG
>JAIYDR010000338.1 GCA_027487395.1 Rhodobacter sp.
AAAAACGATGTTTGACGGACACTGGGGCAGGGACTTGACCTTCCCCTTGCAGGAAGCCCCATCTGTGTCAGGCAACCGCAATAGGAGCCAACGCCATGACCATCCTGACTGTTCCCGACATGAGTTGCGGGCATTGCAAGGCTTCGGTCCTGTCGGCGCTTTCGGGTGTGGCGGGGGCAAATGACGTCGCCGTTGATCTGGCGGCAAAGACCGTGACCGTGACCGGATCCGCCCAACCCGCCGCTCTGATCCGCGCCTTGGAGGCTGTTGGCTTTCCGGCAGCGGTCCTCGCGCCGAAGTGACGGCAGCGACAACACAACTGGGTAAATCCTTGATGCCACTGGCTTGCACTTGTCGCTTTTGGCGGCTAGAGCGTCACAATTCCGACTTGGAATGGCCAACCCGGCGGCCCATTCGCCGCGCAGCCTGCCCCGGTCGGTGTGTTACGACAGAGCCATATCAGTGGAGAGCAGTGTGATGGCCACTTCCAAACCCGCGTCGCAGCAAGGCGGCAGCAATGCCCCGGCCCAACAACAGGGCCAGGATCAGGGCAAGGGCCCGCAGCAGCAACAGGGGACGACCCCGGTATTCAAGGATTGGGCGGCGATCTGATCCCGTCCTGACTTGGCAAGAGCAAGGGCCAGCCATTAGGCTGGCCCTGTGTCTTTCTGGGCTGTCCAAAGGGGGCATGATGTCCACGCCGGTCTCTTCCATCCCCAACCTCGGCCCCGCAACGGAAGCGGCCTTTGCCAAGGCGGGGGTCAATTCCGCCGAAGAGTTGCGCGCCCTTGGCCCCGATGAGGCCTACCGCCGCCTGCTGGCCACCGGCACGGCCCCGCATTTCATCGGCTATTACGTTCTGGTCATGGGCCTGCAAGGCCGCCCGTGGAACGACTGCCAAGGCGAAGAGAAAAAGGCCCTGCGCGCGCGCTTCGATGCGATCAAGGCAGAAATGGCCGGGGCGACAAAACTGCGCGGCAAGCCCTCGGCACTGGAGGCGGCGCTGGACGAATTGGGCGTGATCGAGCGGCGGCGGTAGGGGGCGAGGCGCTTGCAATGTGACCTTTAAGGTGTATTTGATGCGAAAGCTGAAACCACACCACGACCTGAAGGGGATACAAGCGAAGTTCTCTGACGTTGATGCGCTGGAAATCACACGGACGGCCGAAAGCACGGCGCGCAAACTGGGCTACGGGCTGCAAGATATCGTCGATGCGGTGCAAGACCTAAGACCGAGCGACTTTGTCAGTTCGAGCCCCGTGCATAGCCCGCCCGTTCCGGGTCTCTGGCATGATACCTAAACGTTCCGGTGGGGTGACCATCACCTCTACATCAAGTTTGCCGGAACCACGATCATCGACATCGTTCTGGTGTCGTTCAAGGACAATGACCCATGACCGAGACTCGCATTCATCCGGCCACAGGCCAAGTCCTGTCGCGGCAGGTTCGCAAACAGACCGTCCGTTTTGGCTCTTTGCGGGCCGAAGTCGATGTGCCGGGGTGGTATCCCGAAGGCCAGGGCGACTCGATCCATTCCGGGCGCGATCTGGCCGAAAAAGAGGCAGCATTTCAGGCCCTGCGGAAAACCTACGGCGACCGGGTGCGCGCCATTCGCAAGACCTTGAAGCTTTCGCAGGTCGAAGCCGGGGCCTTGCTTGGTGGCGGGCCGCGCGCCTTTCAGAAATATGAAAAGGGGGTGATGGGCCCCAGCGATGCGGCAATCGGTCTGTTGGAGATACTTTCCGTTGATCCGCAGAAGTTGGACGTGTTGCGCCGATTGCGCGCGGAGGGCTCTGCCGTTTAGCCCACCCAAAGCAAAAAGCCCCGCATCGCTGCGGGGCTTTTCCGTGCCGAAGCAGAAAACCGATCAGCCGACCAGTTCAAGGCCCGAGAAGAAGAACGAGATTTCGCGCGCAGCCGCCGCGGCGCTGTCCGAACCGTGGACCGAATTTTCGCCCTTGGACAGGGCGAATTCCTTGCGGATGGTGCCTTCGGCAGCGGCGGCCGGGTCGGTTGCGCCCATCACTTCGCGGTTCTTTGCAATGGCGGATTCACCTTCCAGAACCTGCACGACCACCGGTTCCGAAATCATGAATGCACAGAGTTCGCCATAGAAGGGGCGCTCTTTATGCTCGGCGTAGAACTCGCCGGCTTGGGCTTGGGTCAGTTGCACGCGCTTGGAGGCGACGACGCGCAGGCCGGCCTCTTCGAACTTGGCGACGACCTTGCCGGTCAGGTTGCGCTTGGTGGCGTCGGGCTTGATGATGGAAAGGGTGCGTTCGATGGCCATGAGGCTCTCCTGTCAAATGCAGCGGGACCGGGTGGCCGCGCGCCGGAATTCATGCGCGGCCCTGCTATCACGGGGTTGGCAGGTTGAAAAGGGTGGCGGTGCGCGCTGTCACGCGACCTTTAACAAGCGCTCCAAGGCGCCATTTTCGGCCACCAGATCGGACAGGGTCACGCGGTCCAACTGATCATAGAAGGCCGCCAAAGCCTCTGTCAGCACACATTTCAATCGACAGGCCGCAATCAACGGGCAGGTGTTCTCCGCTCCGGCGGCGCAATCGGTGAAAGGCAGGGCTGCCTCAAAGGTGCGAAACACCGCGCCCACGGTGATCTCTGCTGCCGGACGGCCCAGCATCAGCCCCCCGGCACGGCCCCGGACTGTCCGCAAGAACCCGCGCTGCGCCAAAAGGTGGATCACTTGCGCCAGATGGTTTTCCGACGCGTGGCAACTTTCGGCCACTTCATGTTTGCGGATGATCCGGTCGGGATTGACGGCGCAGACCATCAACGTGCGCATCGCAAGGTTGGTCCGAGTCGTGAGTCTCATGGCAGGGTCCTGATCGGTTCCGGGGCGGAGGAGAGTCGCAGAATGGCCAAAGATTTATCGGCCAAGACCCTTTCCAGCCTTGATCCAGATCAGTAAGGCGCGGCGGTGCGCTGTTTTTTGCAGCAGCCGGAAAAGCGCTGCTTGGCCTGTATTGCAAGGCTGTGATCGGTTTCAGCTGCGTGCTCAAACCGCTTTGGACAAGAGATTTCTACAAATGATTGAAAGAATGTTGATGCAGATACAGAATGTTTGCGATAACACTGAAAGCGCTTTGGGACCCCGTTGCCCCGACCTCCGGCCAAACTTTTCTACGCCCTGCTTTCTTGACCATGGCGGCGTAAGGCTTAGGGTCCAAGGCCTGAAATGCAAAAGACGGACCCTGACGTGAACGATTTGAGCCTTACCCCGAACCTGTTGCAAGCGGATGTGGTCCGCCACCTGACCTTTACCTTGGGAAAGGACGCGCCGAACGCATCGGTCTATGACTGGCGCATGGCTTTGTCCTTTGCCATTCGGGACCGGATTGTGAAGCCGTGGTTTGCCTCGACCCGCCGCACCTGGGCCGAAGATCGCAAGCGCGTCTATTATCTGTCGATGGAATTCCTGATCGGGCGCCTGCTTGAGGATGCCACGGTCAATCTTGGCCTGCGCGATATGGCCGAAGAGGTGATGGCAGGCTTTGGGCAGGATTTCCGCACCATTGTCGAGGATGAACCCGACGCCGCATTGGGCAATGGCGGGCTGGGCCGACTGGCCGCCTGCTTCATGGAAAGCATGGCGACGGTGGGCTGTCCTGCTTATGGCTATGGCATCCGCTATGAGCATGGCCTGTTCCGCCAGCGGTTTGAGGGCGGCCGTCAGGTCGAGACCCCGGAAGATTGGCTCAGCCAGTCGCATGCGTGGGAATTTGCCCGTCCCGAAAGCGCCTATACCATCCCCTTCAAGGGCGAGATCGAAACCCAAGGCGGGCGCGATGTCTGGGTTCCGGGTGAGACTGTGTTGGCCGAGGCACATGACACCCCGGTGATCGGCTGGCAGGGCAAATGGGCCAATACGCTGCGGCTTTGGGCGGCAAAACCGACGACGCTGTTTGATCTGGAGCGCTTCAACCGTGGTGACTATGCGGCGGCGGCAGAGCCAGAGGCTTTAGCGCGCACGCTGAGCCGCGTGCTTTACCCCGATGACACCACCTATCAGGGCAAGGAACTGCGGCTGAAGCAGGAGTTTTTCCTGACCTCTGCCGCGCTCCAAGACATCCTGCGGCGCTACAAGGCCAGCCACACCAATCTGCGCGATCTGCCCAAGCATGTTGCGATCCAGATGAACGACACCCATCCCGCGATTGCCGGGCCGGAATTGATCCGCCTGCTGGTCGATGAGAACGGCATGGACTTCGCCGACGCACTGGAAACTGCGCGTGGCTGTCTGGGCTATACCAACCACACCCTGTTGCCCGAGGCGCTGGAGCGGTGGGCCACCTTTACCTTCGGCAACGTGCTGCCGCGCCATATGCAGATTGTCGAACGCATCGACAGTTGGCACCGCATGACCTATTCCTCGCGTCCCCATTACGTCGGCATCGTCAAGCACCACGAGGTGCGGATGGGCGAATTGGCCTTCATCATGGCGCATAAGGTCAATGGGGTTTCGGCGCTGCATTCCGATCTGGTGAAAAAGAACCTGTTCCCGGAACTGCACAAGCTCCACCCTGACCGGATCATCAATCAGACCAATGGCGTGACCCCGCGCCGCTGGCTGAAGATGGCCAACCGCCCCTTGGCCAAGCTGATCACCGACACCATCGGCGACGGCTGGGAAGACAACCTCGACCGCCTGCGTGAGCTTGAGCCGCATGTCGACTCCAAGAGTTTTTCCAAGGCATTTTCGGTGGCCAAGCGGGAGAACAAGGTGGCCTTGTCGAACTGGATTGGCAGCCATTGTGGCGTGCAGGTCAGCCCGGATGCGCTGTTTGATGTGCAGATCAAGCGCATCCATGAATACAAGCGCCAACTCTTGAACATTCTCGAAACCATCGCCCGCTGGCATGCCATTCGCGCCAACCCCAAGGCCAACTGGGTGCCGCGCGTCAAGATATTCGGCGGCAAATCCGCGCCGGGCTATGCCGTGGCCAAGGAAATCATCCATCTGATCAATGACGTGGCCGAGGTGATCAACAACGACCCCATGACCGGGGACCTGTTGAAGATCGTCTATCCCCCGAACTACAACGTCAGCATGGCCGAACGGCTGATCCCGGCGGCGGACCTGTCGGAACAAGTCTCGACCGCCGGGAAAGAGGCGTCGGGCACCGGCAACATGAAGTTCATGATGAACGGCGCGCCGACGATTGGCACGCTGGATGGCGCGAACGTTGAGATCCTGCAAGAGGTGGGAGCCGAGAACTTTTTCCTGTTTGGTCTGACCGCCGAGGAAGTGATCAAGCGCCGCGAAGACCCCGAACAGTCGCGCAAAGCGATTGAGGCGAGCAAACCCTTGCAGGATGTCTTGCAAATGATCGCTGAAGGCCGCTTCTCACCCGATGAGCCGGAACGCTATCACGGGCTGGTGCATCGCGTCTGGCATCATGACTACTTCCTTGTCGCCGCTGATTTCGATGCCTTCCATGCCGCACAAGCCGAGGTGGACAAGGCCTATGCCGATCCGGCACGCTGGGGCCGGATGGCAGCGATGAATGTGGCGCGGTCGGGGTTCTTCTCGTCTGACCGCACGATCCGCAGCTACATGAACGACATCTGGGGCGTGACGCCTGCGTTGTAAGCGGCGCTTTCGGCCCCCGATTGGGCCAAAAAAACTCCTCCCCGCGCGTTTTGCCGTGGGGCGGGGGGGACCACACCCTTTGGAGGGGGGACGCCATGACCGCAAGCCAGATCGACCATGCCTCGGCACGCGCCATTGTCGAAGGCCGCCACGGCGATCCCTTTGCCGCTTTGGGTCCGCATGGGGACGGTGCTTCTGCGACCGTCACCGCCTTTGTGCCGGGGGCCGAACGCCTTTGGGTGCTGACCGAGGATGGGGCAGAGGTTCCGGCGGTGGCGGTCGAGGGGGCAGAGGGGCTGTTTGTCGGTCCCCTCGCCAGCATCACCACGCCGTATCGGTTGCGTGCGCAAGGCCATGGTGCGGAATGGGTCTTTGACGATCCCTTCCGCTTTGGTCCGGTGCTGGGCGAGATGGATGAATACCTGCTGGGCGAAGGGACGCACCGCCGCTTGTGGGAAGTGCTTGGCGCGCATGTGATCACGCATCAGGGGGTGGCGGGCACGCATTTCGCCGTCTGGGCACCGAATGCCCAACGTGTTTCTGTGGTAGGTGATTTCAACGTCTGGGACGGTCGTCGTCACCCGATGCGGCGGCGCGGGCCAACGGGGGTATGGGAAACGTTCATTCCCGGTCTGGGCGACGGCACGACCTATAAGTATGAAATCCGCGGGCATAACGGTGTGGTGGGGCCGCTGAAGGCCGATCCTGTTGGCTTCGGATCTGAACATCCGCCGGCAAATGCCTCGGTTGTCAGGACAATCTCTGGCGGTTTCGATGACGCCGATTGGATGGCAACGCGGGCGGCGCGGCACAATATCGACGCGCCGATCTCGGTCTATGAGGTGCAGTTGGGGTCATGGAAGCGCGCGCCGGGGGACCGGATGCTGTCCTATGTCGAACTTGCAGATCAGCTTGTAAGCTACGCAAAAGACATGGGTTTTACCCATATCGAGCTTTTGCCGGTGTCGGAATATCCCTTTGACGGAAGCTGGGGCTATCAGCCCGTGGGTCTGTTCGCCCCGACGATCCGCCATGGCACACCAGGGGAATTCCGCGCCTTTGTCGATGCCGCGCATCGGCATGGCGTGGGCATTTTGCTCGATTGGGTACCCGGCCATTTCCCGACCGATCCGCATGGGCTGGGTCGGTTCGACGGCACGGCGCTGTATGAACACCAAGACCCGCGCGAAGGCTTTCATCAGGACTGGAACACCCTGATCTACAACTACGGAAGAACTGAGGTCCGCAACTACCTGATTTCCAACGCGCTTTACTGGCTGGAGGAATATCA
>JAIYDR010000411.1 GCA_027487395.1 Rhodobacter sp.
GACACCTCGACTGGATCAAGCGCGGCATTGCTGACCAGCGCCTTGTTGCCGTTCACGGCCCGCACTGTCACGTCGATGAAGTTCATCGAGGGCGCACCAAGAAACCCCGCGACAAACAGGTTGGCGGGGTTGTGATACAACTCCATCGGCGCGCCGATCTGCATCACCTTGCCGTCTTTCAGCACCACGATCTTGTCGGCCAAGGTCATGGCTTCGACTTGGTCATGCGTCACATAGATCATGGTCGCGCCAAGCTGGTTGTGCAGCTTGCCGATCTCCATCCGCATATCCATCCGCAGCGCGGCATCAAGGTTCGACAAGGGCTCGTCGAACAGGAACACCTGCGGCTTGCGCACGATGGCCCGCCCGATGGCGACGCGCTGGCGCTGTCCACCCGAAAGCTGGCTGGGGCGACGATCCAGAAGATGCTCCATTTGCAAGATACGCGCGGCCTCGGCCACCTTCGCATCCTTTTCCGCCTTGGATGCCCCGGCGATTGTCAGACCAAAGGCCACGTTTTCCCGCACCGTCATATGTGGGAAAATGGCATAGGACTGGAACACCATCGCCACGCCCCGTTGCGCGGGCGGCAATTCATTCACCACCGTCTCACCAATCGTCATCTGGCCTGAGGTGATATCCTCCAGACCCGCGATCATCCTGAGCAGGGTAGATTTGCCGCAGCCCGAAGGCCCGACAAAGACGCAGAATTCGCCATCGTCCACCTCAATGTCGACGCCCTTGATGACATGGGCATTGCCGTAGCTTTTCTTGATATCCTTCAGCGAAATCCGCGCCATGACCTACTCCGCCGCCCGTGCCACTTGCTGCACCGTCAGCAGCCCGTCGGCGCCGACGATCACGGGTTCGGGGTCCATCACATAGCCGCCAAACACCTCCTTACCGCCATCAGCAAAGCCCATGATCACCAGCCCCTGCGGCCCGTCCACAATCCGCGCGGCATAGCGGCGGCAGGGCTCTGCCCCATCAAGGAACGGCCCGGGCGCAATGCGCCAAGGCCCGCGCGGATGATCGCCGATCAGGTAATGCGTCCCCGTGACAGGCCGTTCCGGATTGTCGCGGCGGTATTGGTCGGACCAGTGGATGCTGGCGGTGCAGAACAGGCAATACCAATGCTTGCCCACTTGGAACACCTGCGGCACCTCAAGCTGGCCAAAGCCACCATGGAACACCGGGGGCTGCAACTCCCACCTCACCAGATCGGCAGAGGTGGCAAAGCCGATGGCCCCCCCGGCATTTGGTTCCGGCACACCGGGAACGCGGGCGGTGAAATACATAAGCCAGCCCTTGCCGTCCGGATCACGCATCACCCAAGGGTCGCGCATCGCGCGGTCGTGCCAATGGCCGATGGCATGGTCTTTTTCATAGCAATCGGCATTTGGCCCAGTCAGGTCCAGCGCCAGCCCATCGCCCACCCGTTCCCAATTGTGCAGATCGGTCGATCTCGCATGCCCGACGCGCTGATACATCGACGCCTCAGACAGCGACGTGCCGGTGTAGAATAGATGCCACAGCCCGGCATCATCCTGCACCACAGAGCCTGTCCACGTCGTGCTGTCATCCCAAGCGGCCCCGCTACGCTGGGGTTCAAACGTGGTGCCAAGGTCGGTCCAGTTGACCATGTCCTTAGACGTGGCATGGCGCTGCGTGGCCTTCAGGTGCCGCGCATCCGGGTCGATCAGCGATTTCGGCGCTTGCAGGAAATAGCCGTGATAGGTGTCGCCATCCTTGGCGTACCAGCTATCCCAGAACCACAGGTCGGAATGTTTGAAGGACATGATGCGACTCCTCAGCCCTTCACGCCGGTCGATGCAATCGACGCGATGAAGGCTTTTTGCAGGTAAAGGTAAAAGGCAAGGACAGGGACGGTGATCAGGCTCAGGTAGGCCATCACCTCGCCCCATGCGACGTTGAGTTGGAAGAAGTATTGCAGGCCGACCATGACCGGCCGGTAGCCTTCTTCCTGCACGACCATCAGCGGCCAGAGGTATTGGTTGTACATGACCAGAAACTTCAGGATCGCCGCCGTGGCAAGGATCGGACCCGACAGCGGCATGACGATCCGGCGGTAGATCTGGCCCCAGCTTGCGCCTTCGACCCGTGCCGCCTCGATCAACTCGCCGGGCAGGTCTTTGAAGTATTGCACGAACAGGAATACCGTCAGCCCATCCGCGACAAAGGGGATGATCTGGACATGATAGCTGTTCAGCCAGCCCCAGGTGATCCCTTCAGTCCCGATCCAGGGCAGGTGCGCCACCATCAAGAGCATCGGAATGGCGATGGTTTCAAACGGCAAGATCAACGTGGCCAGCAGGATCGACAGCAGAACACCGCGCCCTTTCCAGTTCACAAAGACAAAGGCAAACCCTGCCGCCGAGCAGATCAGCAGCGACAAAAGCACCGTCACCCCGGTCACAAGGACCGAGTTGAACACAAAAGTCGCCACTGGCGCACGCTGGAAGGCGGCGGTGTAGTTGTTCAGGCTGATATCTCCCACCGGCAGAAAGGCCCGCAGGTTGCCGGAATCCTCCAAGAGTTGCTGATCGGGCTTCAGGCTGGACATCACCATAAAGATCAGCGGGAAGATGAAGATCACGGCGATCAGCCCCAGCACCGCATAGCGGGTGGCCAGACGCAGACCGCGATTGTCGGCGGAAATCAGGGCCATCAGCTTTTCTCCCGTGTCAGCCAGCGTTGGATCAGCGAGATCGACAGAACGATCACGAACAGGATCACCGAAATCGCCGACCCGCCCGAGATGTCCTGCTTGCCATAGCCGCGCTCAATGGCCTGAAAGACGATGGTCTGCGTGCTGTCCAGCGGCCCGCCATTCGTCATGACGTCAATCTGCGCAAACAGGCCGAAGGCTTGCATCGTGATCACGATCAGGATCAGTACGGCGGTATTCCGAAGGCCCGGCCAAGTGATAAAGCGAAACACTTGCCATTTCGACGCGCCCTCAATCGCCGCCGCCTCATAAAGCGTGGGCGAGATGGTTTGCAGCCCCGACAGCCAGATCACCATATGAAAGCCCACCGCCTGCCAGATCGACATCGCGATGATCGACCCAAGCGCGGTGGAGGGATTGCCCAACCACTCAACGGGCGGGATCAGTCCAAAAGAGAGCGTGCCCAGAAGATTGTTCAACAGTCCCGATTGCCCGTCGTAGATCAACCGCCATAGAAGCGAGACCACGACAATCGAAACCACGACTGGCATGAAATAAATCGCGCGGAAGACATTGATACCGCGAAGGCGTTGGTTGATCAGCAGCGCAAGGCCAAGCGCCAGACCCGCCTGAACGGGTGCCACGACCAGCACGAAAAGGAAGGTGTTGACGATGGCCTTCATGAACACGACGTCACGGGCAAGGACATAGGTCTTGCTGTCCCCGCCGCTGGAAAAGCTGAACCATTCCCGCATCCCGGCCAGATCGGGGCGGTCGGGGTTGTTGCGCGTCAGACTGCGGATGGACGGGTATTCGGGTGCACCGTCCTTCATCACCACCGCACCTGCGTCATCGCGCACAGGCTCCAGCGTCAGGGTGGTCACGCCCAGCAGTTGGCGATAATTCTCAAGCCCCACGAATTCGGTTGGATTGGGCGAGATGAGCCGCTGATTTGTAAAGGAAAACGCGACTGCCAGAAAGAACGGCAGGATCACGAACCCGGCGATCAGCAGGACCGCAGGCCCGGCCATCAGCCAGCCCGTCCGGTTGGATACGGTGAACTTGGTCGCCATATTCGCCTCGTCGCTGAGGGGTGGGAAGATGCGGGCAGGGTCACCCCCACCCGCAAGGTTCCGGGAGGAACCCGACCCCGGCAGTCACCCGCCGGGGCCGAATTGTGATCAGTGGCCGTAGCCGCCGTTCTTTTCGATGTCGGCGTTGATTTCATCCGTCGCCGCATCCAGCGTGGCGGCAACGTCCGCGCCATTGGCGATGTCGGCCAGCGCCTTTTCAAACACCTTGGCCATGACCGGATAGCCCGGGGTAACCGGACGCAGCAGACCTTGACGGCTCGACAGGTCATAGAAGACCGCAAGCGGGCCGCCCGCCTTGTAGTTGTCGGTCATCTCTGCCGCCGCAGCCGTCGCAGGGATCAGGCCAAGACCCTTGGAGAAGCGCGCCAGATTTTCCGGGCGCAGCGCGAAGTTGATGAAGGCATTGGCACCGTCAGGATGCTTGGACGTGGCCGAGATCGACAACTGCCAGCTTGCGGCACCGATCTTGGAGCCGTTGCCAAAGTCAGGCGCCGGCAGGAACAGCACGTCATCAAAGGCCGCCAGCGCACCAAGGGCCGCCCAGTTGCCGTTCCACGAGAAGGCATATTTGCCAGCCGCAAAGCCGCCGTCCCGGTCTGCCGGGTCTTGGGTCGCTTGGGCGTAGCCGTTCTTGAACAGACCCTGCCACCAGTTGCCAAAGGCCAGCGCGGCATCGCCGTTCAGAGCACCTTCAGCGGTCTTGTAGGTGCTGCGATCCACCATGTCGCCACCAAAGGATTGCAGGAAGGGCGAGAAGGCATAGGGATACCATTCGCCGGTCCAAGCCATGCCCAGATCAAGCGCGTATTCGAACTTGCCCGAGTTTTTGGCCGCGTCGAGAGCGCCTTGGAATTCTTCGGCCGTCCACGGCTGATCCAGCGTCGGCGTGCGGAGTTTCAACTCGTCCAGATAGGACTGGCGCGTCACCAGCGACACGGCCGCATCCCACATGCCGATGCCGTAAAGCTTGCCATCCCAAACGCCCTTCGGACCGGGCAGGTAGTCCTTGATCAGGGTTTCGTCGATGGCGAGGGGTTGGATATACCCGGCCCAAGCCCAGTTCGGCAGGATCGGCCCGTCGATGTCGATGATGTCGGGCAGAGTCCCGGCCAAAGCGCCAGCAACAACGGAATCATTGTAAGCGCCCTGCGGGAAGGCGGTGATGACCACTTTCCAATCGGACTGGCTGGCGTTGAATTCGTCCAGCATCTCATTCACGAGCTTCATCTCGTTGTCATTGCCGGCCCCGTGATACCACATGGTCAGCTCGGTCTGGGCAAGGGCTGCCCCGGCGAAGAACGCGCTTGCCAGCAGCGCCCCCGCAAAAGTGTTGAATGGTTTCATTGGTTTTCCTCCGCTTGGGTTTCGTCAGGTCAGTGTGAGTCGCAAAGTTCTTTGACCGATGCGCGCCAGCACACCGGCCCCGCAACGCGCTCTATTGCGGGGGCATTTTTGGTTTCGCCTGAAATCAGGCTCAACAGGCGCTGCGCCGCGCGCTCGCCCATCGCCCGATAGGGCAGGTCCACCGTGGTCAGGGGCGGATAAAGTTGTTCAGAAATCACCCGATAATCGTCATATCCCGCGACCGAAATTTCCGATGGCAGTTTCATGCCCCGCGACCGTAGGATGCCGTAGACCTCCAGCGCCATTTTGTCGGTGCCACAGCACAGAACTGTGGGTGGGTTTGGCAGGCGTAGCAGTCGGTCAATGGTCACCTCAAGACGCTGGGTTTGCGCCTCGCGGTCAGGTTCATCACAGGTCTCAAGCAAGACCGGATCAAAGGCAATTCCGGCAAGGGCAAGCGCATCGCGGTAGCCCGCCGTGCGAAGACGTCCTGCCTCGACATCAGGGCTTAGGGCCAGATAGGCAATCCGCCGATGGCCGCAGGCGATGATCTGGGAGACAAGTTCGCGTTGGCCGCGTTGATCGTCGGGCAGCACAGAGGGCGTGTCCAGATCATCGTAGCAATTCGCAAGCACCAAGGCGACTTCACCTGGCACCTGCGGCAGCGACACTTTCTGATGGTATTCGGCGACATAGATCAGCCCTTCGACGCGGTGGCGCAGAAAGGTTTCGATCAAGGGCGCGGCCTTTGCGACATCGCCGCCAGTATCTGCAATCATCAGGGTCATGCCGGAATTGGCCAGCGCTTTCTGGATGCCCTGCACGATAAAAAGCTCTGGCAAGCCAGCGGGTTGGGTGGGTTCGGGCGACATCGAGATTGCGCCTGTGATCAGCCCGATCAGGCCGGACCGCTGCGACCGCATCATACGCGCGGCGTTCGAAGGAACAAAACCAAGCTGCGCGATGGCGGATTCGATCACTTCACGGGTGCCTTTGCCAACGGGTGCATCGCCGTTCAGCACACGGCTGACCGTCTTGGGCGAGACCCCCGCAAGGCGCGCGACATCGTAGATCGTTGACAACGCCAGCCCCTCCAAGCCCTCGCCGCGCCTTGTCCAGCGCGGTGACATCGGTGTCATGACATCGGTGTCATAAAGCGCACGATTCTGTCAAGCCACGATTGCAGACCCTGCAGCGCCTCTCCGAAAGCAAGGGGTGACCGTCTTTCGTCGCGTTGCATCTATCCGCCGCGCCCCGCATGACAAGGTGCGCGATGCAGCGGGCTGGGAGTGTGTGGATGCCAAGCGATTTCCTGACGATGGAATGTCACGACGCCGATGGTCCTTTGCCCCGTGACGCCTTTGCGCGGCTGCGCAGCGCGCAACTGGATGTGCTGCAGATCGACGGGCTTTTTTCGACGGACCTGTGCGCGCGGATGGTCGCCGCTTTGGAAACCAACGCACCGGGGTTCGAGATGACAGAATTTCCCGGCCCGTTCCGCTCCTTCTTCTATGGTCGCAATCTGAACCTGAACGACCCGGATCTTGAGGATTACTATACTGCTGCCACGCGGTTTGACGGGGACCTGCACCGCTTTGGCGCGGGCTTGGGCATTGACCCCGTGGCGCGGATCGTGGGAGTGCTGTCGGCGCTGGATGGCGGGCGGGCTGTCACACCAGCTCCGGGGCCGGATGGACAACATCATTTCTTCACAACCTTTCGCGGGCACAGGAACGGCGGCTACATCCCGCCGCATTTCGACAATGAACAGGGCCTGCGTCCCAGTTACCGCCATGTGGCCAAGGTGACCTCGGGTGATATCCTGTCCTTCGTCGTGACGCTGGCCGAGGCAGAGGCGGGCGGCGTCCTAGAGCTTTACGATCTGGTCGCCGAAGAGGGGCGGGGGATCGTCAACGATGACGACCGCGCGCGACGGCCGGACCTGACCACATTACGCTCACAGACCGTGCCGGTTCCGGCGGGGTCTATGCTGGTGGTGCAATCGGGGCGGCGTCTGCACCGGGTACAGCCTGTGGTCGGGGACAAGATGCGCTGGACCATGTGCAGCTTCATGGCCCTCTCGCGCGATGGCCAACGGACCTTTGCTTGGGGATGATGGGCTATATCGACAGCCTCATCGCGGCACGGCGGGCGGGGCATGTGTCCGACCATATCCATCTGGGACTGTTTGCCGATCCGTCGCTGACGCTGGATCAGGCGCAAGAGGCCATGGCCGCGCATCATCTGGCGGCGCTGGACCTGCACGACGGGCAAAGCGTGGTGGATGTGGGCTGCGGTTTTGGCGGCAGTCTGCGCAGGATTGACGCGCAGATTGCGGCGCATCTCACCGGCGTGAACATCGACCCGCGCCAGATTGCGCTTGCCCGCGAAGGCCTGTGGCGCAATCCGGTGGCATGGAAGACATGCGACGCGGCCGCCTTTTCCGACACCCGCATCGGATGGGCCGACCGCATCCTATCGCTAGAGGCGATGTTCCATTTCCCTGATCCAGAAGCATTCTTTGCCGCTTGCGCAAAGGCATTGCGTCCCGGTGGGCGGCTGGTTGTCAGCACGATCCTTTTCGCGGATGGCCTAGACCGCTCTGCTATCGCTGTCGCAAATGGCTTCGCTCCTTGGCCGATGCCAGAGATGATCTTGGAGGACCCAATTGGGATGGCAATGGCAGCCGGGTTTAAAGTGCAAGATATTCAAGACCTCGCGCCCCTCTGCCTGCCAGGGTTTGACTGGATGTGCCCGTCCCCGCCGCCTAGCCTGACCGACCATCCAGTGATCGAGCTTTGCCGCCTGTTCCAGTCTGGTGCTGCAAGCTATCCGATGCTGGTGTTTCAGGCGGGCGGGAACACCCAAAAGTAATCCCCACTCGCCCCGCCTGGCGCTGCTGCCGCATCGTTCAGGCGCGCGGCCATGCGGTCGATGCTCCCCCCGGGCCAACCCCGGCAAGACTGCATCTTCAGGCTGACCGGATCATAGACCATTTCATCGGTCGCAGGTGCGCGGGCCATCAGGGCCGAGGGCAAGACCGCGCAATGGTAGACCCTTAACCCTGTCCCCAAAGCGCGGGCGCGGTCAAAGCTTGTCAGGAACCGCTCTGGCGTATCCCCCGGCAAACCCATGATGATTTCGGTGGTGACCGATGCGATGGACCTGAGCGCCCCCAAAAGCCCGCCAAGCCGACCCGGATCAAACTTGCGTTCGACATGGCGCAAGACGGCATCGTCAAAGGATTGCAGCCCGATCCCGATATGCGGCGCACCGACGCCTTCCAGAAAGCGCAAATGATCTTCGGTCAGATTGCGGGGATAGACCTCGGCGATCAGGGCGCGATCTTTCAGAAACCCCGTCGCTATCGCCGCATCCCGCACGGCGGCAAAGCCCGAGGCATTCAGGTTCAACCCGGCATCGGCCAGCAGCACAGCGCCAAGCCCCAGCCGCGCCATTGCGTCAAATTCACCCGCGATACGATCCGCCGACAGCACATTGCGCGGGGCCTCCATCACGCCCCATTCGCAGAAGGAACAGGTGAAGGGGCAACCGCGATAGGTTTCCAGCAAGCCAATCCCCCCTGCCGGGATCAGCCCTTGGCGGTAGGGAGAGGCCAGATCATCCATCACCGCCCGCGCACCCGGCGCGGTTTGCCGCCAAGCGCCATCCCGGCGCAGGGTGACGCCGGGGATACGGGCCAAGGCGGCAGTGCTGCGGTCCGTGGCGGCGACGAGGGCGGGAAAAACGGACTCGCCCTCCCCCTCAACCAGCACATCGCAGGCCGCATCCAAGGCGGCAAAGGGAGCGTGGCCCAGCATATTCGGCCGCGCTGATGGCCCCCCCAGCACGATCAGGCGCGTGGGATCATCTTGCGCCAGCAGCGTCATCACCTGCGCCAGTTGCGGCAACGACCACAGAAACGCCGACCCCGCCACGATGTCGGGATCATAGGCGGCCACCTCTGCCGCCACGGCGTCCGGCCCGCGCTCACGCTCATCCCAAATCCGCAGTTCCAGCCCGTCCGGACCGGCGGCCTGTACGGCCGCAGCGACCATGTAGATCCCCATGTTGGGGATGAAGGGCGGCAGCGCCGGGTTGTCCGCCGGATACCACGCCAAAAGCGCGATACGGCGTCCCGAGCGCTTGACCGGAGAGGTCATTTCCAGAAGGACCACCAGTATTCGCCGCCTTCGCCCCCGCGCTTGGCGACACGCTCGTTCAGTTCTGCCCGCATCGCGGTTAGGTCTTGTTCCGACCATGTGCGGTTTGAGATCATCGCCATGTTCACCGGATCAAAGTTCAGGTTCCACGTCGGGTCAGACCGGCTGAGCAGCGCGTCGGGCAGGACAAGGCAATGGTACACCCGGACCGAGGTGATCGGCAGCGACAGCGCAAAATCCAGCGTCTTGCGAAAGCCTTCGGGTGTGTCCTCGGGCAGGCCCATGATGATCTGGATTTCCAGACCCGCGACCTTGGACAGCGCCTCAACTGCGGGCGCAAAGCGGCGCATGTCAAAGGGGCGGTTATGCGCCTTCAGCACGCGTTCATCCATGCTTTGCAGGCCGACGCCCAGATAGGCGGTCCCGACCGAAGACAGGAATTCCAGATGCTCTGGCTTGGCCATCGTCGGGTAGATTTCGGCCCAGAACAGCGCCTCGGACAAAATCCCCGTCCGGGATTGCGCTTCGTTCAGGTTGCGGAAGGCCTTGCCGTTCAGGTTCAACCCGGCATCCAGCAGGAACACCGCCGGGGCTTTCAGCGCCTTGAAGGCGTGCAGTTCGGCCTCGATGTAATCAGCCGAGAACACATCGCGGGCGGGGCGGGTCACACCCCAAGCGCAGAAATTGCACGATAGCGGGCAACCGCGATAGGTTTCCAGATAGGCCACATGTTCGGGCTGCATCAGCCCCATCTGATAGGGCGACGGGATGTCGGCCATGTCGAACCCGCCCAAGATGCCCGTCACCTGCCAGCCCGACCCGTCCAGCTTGCGGGTGTAAAGGCCCGGCGTTTCGGCCAGCGTCGTGCGGTCCAGCCGGGGCAGGGCCATCAATTGCTGAATGACAGCCTCACCGTCACCTTCGCAAATCGCGTCCACCACATGGGCGGCAGGGCGGAAATGCCAATGGTCAAAGGCATCGCGCCGCGCCGATGGGCCACCGAACAGGAACAACGCCTCTGGCTGCTTGGCGCGGATATCGGCGGCGAGTTGCAACAGCGACGTCATCGACCAGACATAGACGGAAAACCCCACCAGATCGGGGCCGAAGTCGAGGATGGCTTTCAGGCCCGCCTCGGCCCCCATATGACCGATATCGAAAAAGCGCACGTCAGAGTCATGCGGGTATTGGCCCGACTTGGCCGCCGCATGCACGCGGTGGATGCCATAAGATGGCATTGGCAAAGGCATTTCATTGCCGTCAAAGGGCGGTGATGAACACACCAAGGCCAGTTTCCGCATCACACCCCCTACCCAAGACGCGGCAGGATCACTGCCTCGCGCGTCTGGAATTGCCGCATTTCCGATGCCGGATTTAAGGGCCGATGCTCCAACGTGCCACCACCCCCATCCGATCGCGCAGGGCACCCATTCGGATGCCTGCGCCCGCCCACCCAAGGGCAAGACTTGTGCCGTGTGGGGGGAGTTGGCGTCAGATCGGGCGGGTTTCTGTCTGCGGAGTGCGTTTCAGGATCAGCGCCTGAAGGCCGTGGGTGGTGGCAAAGGCGGCAGCCTTGGGGCCCATGACCATCAGCGCCGTCGCCATCGCATCAGCCATGATGCAGGTCGGGGCCAGAACGGTGACCGAGGCTGGAGCCTCCACCAGCGGTGCGCCACGTTTGGGGTCCATGGTGTGCGAGAGCCTTGCCCCCCGCACGGTCACGAAGTGGCGGTAATCGCCAGAGGTGGCGATTGCGCCCTCGGTCAGTTCAAAGACGGAATGCGCGGTGTCGGTGTTCGGGTCTTGCACGGCGACGGACCAAGGGGTGCCATCGCGGCGCGGGCCAGTGGCGCGGAGTTCGCCGTCAATCTCACACAGGGCGTGGTTCAGGCCCCTTACGGTTAGAAGATCGGCGAGACGGTCCACGGCATAGCCCTTGGCGATGC
>JAIYDR010000115.1 GCA_027487395.1 Rhodobacter sp.
ATGTGAGCCACGGGCGCGGCCAGGGCGATATGGCCCATGCGGTCGCGGCGCACCTTGGACAGCGTGACTTCCACGCCGCATTTTTTTTTTTTTTTTCCGCGATATTTCATGCGCTTGTATTTGCCGCAAAGGCATTCGTAATCCTTGATCGGGCCAAAGATACGCGCGCAGAACAGGCCGTCACGTTCCGGCTTGAACGTGCGGTAGTTGATGGTTTCCGGCTTTTTGATCTCACCGAACGACCACGACAGGATCCGCTCGGGCGAGGCCAAGCTGATCTTGATTTCATCGAAGGTCTTGATCGGCGCCACCGGGTTGAACGGATTGGTCGAGAGTTCCTGGTTCATTTCCAATTCCCTAGAATGAGGGCTGCGGGGAAGGACAGGTGCGCGCGAACGCGCACCTTAGGGATTTCAGGGCTGGCGGCGCAGTTACGCCGCCCGCCGTCGAAAGCCCTCACTCCTCCTCCGCATCCAGGAGTTCCATGTTGAGGCCGAGGCCACGAACCTCTTTGACAAGGACGTTGAACGATTCCGGCACGCCGGCTTCGAAGTTGTCCTCACCTTTGACGATCGACTCATAGACCTTGGTCCGGCCTGCCACGTCGTCCGACTTCACCGTCAGCATTTCCTGCAAGGTGTAGGCGGCGCCGTAGGCTTCCAGTGCCCAAACTTCCATTTCGCCGAGACGCTGGCCACCGAACTGCGCTTTACCACCCAGCGGTTGCTGCGTGACCAGCGAGTACGGCCCGGTCGAACGGGCGTGCAGCTTGTCGTCAACGAGATGGTGCAGTTTCAGCATGTACTTCACGCCGACGGTGACCTTGCGGGCGAATTGCTCACCCGAACGGCCATCGAACACCACGGACTGGCCGGAATGGTCAAAACCAGCTCGACGCAGCGCATCGTTGACATCCGCCTCCTTCGCGCCGTCAAAGACCGGCGTGGCGATCGGAACGCCCTTGGTGACGTTGCCCGCCAACTCCAGCAGATCGTCTTCGTCACGCTCTGCGAAAGCGGCGTCATAGGTTTCGTCGCCATACGCCAGACGCATCGCCTCACGCACCGGGGTCAGGTCACCCGAACGACGATACTCTTTCAAGGCCTCGTCGATGTGCAGGCCCAGACCGCGCGCGGCCCAGCCCATGTGGGTTTCGAGAATCTGCCCGACGTTCATCCGCGACGGCACACCCAACGGGTTCAGCACCAGATCAACCGCCGTGCCATCCGCAAGGAAGGGCATGTCTTCGATCGGCACAACTTTCGAGATCACGCCCTTGTTGCCGTGACGACCAGCCATCTTGTCGCCCGGTTGCAGCTTGCGCTTCACCGCGACGAACACCTTGACCATCTTCATCACGCCGGGGGGCAGATCGTCGCCGCGACGAACCTTTTCGACCTTATCCTCAAAGCGGTGTTCAAGCGCGCGCTTCTGGGCTTCGAACTGGTCGTGCAGGGCTTCGACATCCTTGGCTTCGGCTTCTTCGCCAAGCGCCAATTGCCACCATTGGCCACGCGATAGCGTGCCCAGAAGGTCATCGTCAATCACCGATCCGGACTTGATGCCCTTTGGCCCCTTGATCGCGACCTTGCCTTTGATCAGCGTTTTCAGGCGCGAATAAATGTTCCGCTCCAGAATCGCCAATTCATCGTCACGGTCACGGGCCAGACGTTCAACTTCTTCGCGTTCGATCTGCAGGGCGCGCTCGTCTTTGTCCACGCCATGACGGTTGAACACGCGCACTTCGACGATGGTGCCATAGGCCCCCGGCGGCAGACGCAGAGATGTGTCGCGCACGTCGGATGCCTTTTCACCGAAGATGGCGCGCAGAAGTTTTTCTTCCGGCGTCATCGGCGATTCACCCTTGGGCGTGATCTTGCCCACAAGGATATCGCCCGGCTGCACTTCGGCACCGATATAGACGATGCCCGCTTCGTCCAGATTGCGCAGGGCTTCTTCGCCCACGTTCGGGATATCGCGGGTGATCTCTTCCGGCCCCAGTTTCGTGTCACGCGCGGCAACTTCGTATTCTTCGATATGGATCGAGGTGAATACGTCATCGCGCAGGATGCGTTCGGAAATCAGGATCGAGTCTTCGTAGTTGTAGCCATTCCAAGGCATGAACGCGACGATCACGTTCCGGCCAAGGGCCAATTCGCCCATGTCGGTGCAGGGACCGTCGGCGATCACCTCGCCGCGATAGACGGTGTCACCCACCTTCACCAACGGACGCTGGTTGATGCAGGACGACTGGTTGGAGCGTTTGAACTTGCGCAGACGGTAGATGTCCACGCCCGGCTCACCCGGTTCCATCATTTCGGTCGCGCGCACAACGATACGGGTCGCGTCAACCTGGTCGATGACCCCGGCGCGACGCGCCATGATCGCAGCACCCGAATCGCGGGCCACCACAGCCTCAATCCCCGTGCCCACGAAGGGCGCGTCCGATTGCAGCAGCGGCACGGCCTGACGCTGCATGTTCGATCCCATCAGCGCGCGGTTGGCGTCGTCATTTTCCAAGAAGGGAATGAGCGAAGCCGCGACCGACACCAATTGCTTGGGCGACACGTCGATCAGGTCGATTGCATCGGGCGGGTTCAGCATGAATTCCCCGGCCTTCCGGCTGGAGATCAGGTCATCCTGGAACTTGCCTTCGCCGTCCTGCGCCGCGTTGGCCTGCGCCACGGTGTGACGCATTTCCTCGGTCGCGGACATATAGACCACGTCATCGGTCACCTTCCCGTCGATCACCTTGCGGTACGGGGTTTCGATGAAGCCGTATTTGTTGACGCGGGCAAAGGTCGCCAGAGAGTTGATCAGACCGATGTTCTGACCTTCGGGCGTTTCAATCGGGCACATCCGGCCGTAATGGGTCGGGTGAACGTCGCGCACTTCAAAGCCTGCGCGTTCGCGGGTCAGGCCGCCCGGCCCAAG
>JAIYDR010000412.1 GCA_027487395.1 Rhodobacter sp.
GGTCGTTGCGATACTGCGCCGCCACCCGCGCCAGAGGGGCAGTCAGGTCATAGCGCAGCGCCAGCCAATCGGCGTCTTCGTCCTGCCACGCGAACACACCCTCATTCGGGCGGTCCACATCGGGCAGGAATTTTCCCAAAGCCTCAACCGTCTCAACAGCGCTGGTTTCCAAGGGGTCAAAGCCGTAGCGGTGATAAACCTCCGCCACCTTGTCGAGCATCGCTTTGCGCTCTGTCACCTCGGCCCCGAAGTAATCGCGAAAGCCCTTGGGGGTTTCGGCGCGGGGGCGGCGTTGTGTCTTGTCCTGTGCCATCGGTCGGACCTTCGCTTTTTGTCGCCGCCCGTGTATCGGATGGGGGCAGGCGCGGCAAGGCGCAGAGCGGCAAAGAGGGGGATCACATGGACAATCCGGTGCTGGAAGAGCGTGTTGCCCATCTGATCCGCGCGGTGGATGACCTGTCTGACGTCGTGGCGCGGCAGGCCAAAGAGATCGACCGCCTGACCCGCCTTGTGCAAATGCTGGCCGAGCGCGAGGCCGAGCGTGAGGCAATGGCCGGTGAAGGCCCCGCTGCCAATGTCCGCCCGCCGCATTGGTGATGCTTTGAACTGGACCCTTTCCCTGATCTTCACGCTGGCGCTGGGTGCCGCCGGCGGGCTGGCAGCGCTGCAACTGCATCTGCCGCTGGCGCTGCTCTTGGGCGCTTTGCTGACCACGGGAACCGCGGCGGCGCTGGATTGGCGGCCCTTGGGGCGGCACATCCTGTTGCCGATGAAACTGCGCTCTGCCTTCGTGCCGGTGATCGGGGTGTCGATTGGCGGGGCCTTTACGCCCGATGTCATGGGGCAAGCCTTGGCATGGGGACCATCGCTGCTGGCGCTGTTCCTGTTTCTGCCGGTGCTGCATGGCGTGGGCTATCTGATCTATCGCCGGGGCGGATTGCCGCGCGTGGAAAGCTATTTCGGCGCAGCGCCCGGCGGGCTGATCGAAACCGTCCAGATGGGCGAAGAAGCCGGGGGCGATGCCCGCCTGATGACGGTGCTGCAATTCTTGCGGCTGATTCTGACGATCATCTTCGTGCCGCTGATCTTTGCAGTAATGACCGGCGGCGCGGTCGGATCGGCCAGCGGCGCGACCCTGCCCGCCGCCCATGTGCCCCTGACCCTTGTGGAGGTGGCGTTTCTGATCGCCGTCGGGGCGCTGGGGGTGGGTGTCGGGCGGTTGCTGCGCTTTCCGGCCTATATCATGACCGGCCCGATCCTGTTTTCCGCCTTGGCCCATGGCGCGGGTCTGGTGCATGGCGTGCCGCCCGCGTGGCTGGTCGGGCTGACGCAGGTGGTGGTGGGCTGCGGATTGGGTGTGCGCTTTGCCGGAGTGGATCACCGGGTGCTGCTGCGTGCGATCCGTTTGGCCAGTGTCAACGCCGCCGTCGCACTGGCCGTGACCTTTGCCTTTGCCGCCGCCTTGGCCCCTTTGGTCGGGGAACCCGTGGCGGCGGTCTTTCTGGCCTATGCCCCCGGCGGCTTGGCGGAGATGAGCCTTGTGGCGCTGAGCCTGAACATGAGCGTGGTCTATGTCACCGTCCATCATGTCTTGCGGATCGTGCTGAGCGTGTTCGCCGCTCGGATGGGCATGCGTTACCTGCGGCGTGCGTGACGATTTTTCTCGCGAAAAATCTAAGATGATCCTTCTGTGAAGGATCTGAATTTTCGCAAGAAAATTCGCCTGCTTTCAATTCTTCGCAGAAGAATTGCGCCTCAGACCTCTTCGACCATCACCACGCCATTGATCGCCTTCACCGCCCCCTTGATCTGCGGCGTCACCGGATAGGGTTGCGGCAGGACAAGGTCGATTTCGCGGCCCTGATCATCTGGAATGGTGATCGTGATCTGCGCCCGGTTGCGGCCCTCGACTTTGGCCAGCAAGGCCGCGACCGATGCCGCTGCTTCCGCCCGGTTCAGGTGAATCCGCAAGGCCGATGCCCCGGCCTCTGCCGCCACTGTGTCGATGCTCGCGGCACTGCGGGCCAGAAGTTTCAGCGTCTCGCCCTCAAGGTTCGCCTCAACGGTCAGGACCACGTTCTTGCCCGGTTCCAGAAAATCCCGCGCCTGTTCCAGCGTGTCGGAAAACACCGTGACCTCATAGAGCCCAGTCGGATCCGACAGTTGCACAAAGGCAAAGCGGTTGCCCTTGGCGGATTTCTTTTCCTGACGGCTGGAGACGGACCCCGCGATCTTTCCGGTGTGTTGCCCCGTCCGCGCTGTCTTGGCGGTCAACTCGGCCAGCGTCATCACCGACTGGCGTTTCAGCGCGGGCATGTAATCGTCCAAGGGGTGACCCGACAGATAGAAGCCAATCGCCTGATGCTCTTGCGCAAGCCGTTCCACCGGCAGCCAGTCATCGCGGAAGGGCAGGCGCGGTTCAGGGATATCGGCCCCGGCCTCTCCGAACAGGGATACCTGATTGGAGGCCTTCGCCTCATGGATTGCCGCTGAATAGGCCACCAGCGCATCAAGGCTGTCAAACACCCGTGCGCGGTTGCCATCCAGCGCGTCAAAGGCCCCAGCGCGCGCGAGCATTTCCAAGGGCCGCTTGCCAACCCGTTTCAAATCCACCCGGCGGGCAAAGTCGAACAGCGTGACGAAGGGTTTCTCGCCCCGCGCCTCCACAATCAGGCGCATCGCCTCAACGCCGACGTTTTTCAGCGCCCCCAGCGCATAGACCACCGCCTGTTCGCGGACCTTGAACACCGCGCCTGAGGCGTTGACGCAGGGCGCCACCACCTTCACGCCCATCTTGTCCAATTCGCGCTTATAGACGGCCAGCTTTTCGGTCAGGTGAAGGTCGCAATTCATCACCCCGGACATGAATTCCACCGGATGATTAGCCTTCAGCCAAGCGGTCTGATAGCTGACCACGGCATAGGCGGCGGCGTGGGATTTGTTAAAGCCGTAGTTGGCGAATTTCTCCAACAGATCAAACACCGCACCTGATTTCTTGGCGTCGATGTTGTGGGTTTTCTTGCAGCCTTCGATGAATTTGGGCCGTTCCTTGGCCATTTCCTCGGCGATCTTTTTACCCATGGCCCGGCGCAGCAGGTCGGCACCGCCGAGGGAATATCCCCCCATGACCTGCGCGATCTGCATCACCTGTTCTTGGTAAACGATGATGCCTTGGGTCTCTTTCAGGATGTGGTCGATGGTGGGGTGGATGGATTCCAGCGGCCGGATGCCGTGCTTGACCTCACAATAGACCGGGATGTTCTCCATCGGGCCGGGACGATAGAGCGCCACAAGGGCCACGATATCCTCGATGCAGGTCGGCTTCATCCGCCGCAGCGCATCCATCATGCCTGAGGATTCGACCTGAAACACCGCCGTCGTCTTGGCTGCCGCATAAAGCTCATAGGTCGGGGCGTCGTCCAGCGGGATATGCCCGATGTCATCCTCGACCCCCGGTTTGGGCTCATAAAGCTGCCGCCCGTCCGGGGCCTGATGCAAGCCCCGCCCGCTGGCGCGGATTTGCTGCATGGCGTTCTGGATCACGGTCAGGGTTTTCAGGCCTAGAAAGTCGAACTTCACCAGACCCGCCGCTTCGACCCATTTCATGTTGAACTGCGTGGCGGGCATGTCAGACGCCGGATCCCGGTACAGCGGCACCAACTCATCCAATGGCCTGTCGCCAATCACCACCCCTGCGGCGTGGGTCGAGGCGTTGCGATAAAGCCCCTCGATCTGTTCGGCATAATTCAAAAGCCGCCCGACCACCTCTTCCTTCGCCGCCTCACGCAAGCGCGGTTCATCGGCCAAGGCCTTGGTGATCGAGACCGGTTTGACCCCCTCGACCGGGATCATCTTGGACAGCCGATCCACCTGCCCGAACGAAAGTTGCAGCACCCGCCCCACATCGCGCACGGCGGCTTTGGACAGCAGCCCCCCGAAGGTGATGATCTGCCCCACCTTTCCGCGGCCATAACGGTCCTGCACATAGCGGATCACCTCTTCGCGGCGGTCCATGCAGAAGTCGATGTCGAAGTCGGGCATCGACACGCGTTCGGGGTTCAAGAAGCGCTCAAACAGCAGCGCGTAACGCAAAGGATCAAGGTCGGTGATGGTCAGCGCATAGGCGACCAGTGACCCGGCCCCCGAGCCCCGCCCCGGCCCCACCGGAATGTCATGCTGCTTGGCCCATTTGATGAAATCGGCCACGATCAGGAAATAGCCCGGAAATCCCATCTTTTCGATGATGCTCAGTTCGAAATCCAAGCGGTCTTGATACTCCTGCACTGGTGCGGAATGCGGGATCACAGCAAGCCGCGCCTGAAGACCTTCGTTCGCCTGACGGCGGAGTTCCTGCACCTCATCATCGGCAAAGCGCGGCAGGATCGGCTTGCGCTTGAAGGCGGCAAAGGCGCAGCGGCGGGCGATTTCCACCGTAGTCTCCAACGCTTCCGGCAGATCGGCGAACAAAGCACACATTTCCGCCTCAGACTTGAAGTAGTGCTGCGGTGTCAGACGGCGGCGGGGTTGTTGCTGATCGACATAGGCGCGCTCGGCGATGCAGATCAGCGCGTCATGCGCCTCAAACATGCTGGATTTGGGGAAATAGACGTCATTCGTCGCCACCAAGGGCAGGCCCATGTCATAGGCCATCTCGACAAAGCCACGCTCAGTCAGCGCCTCGGCCTGCGGCAGTTTTCCGCCCTCGCCGGGATGGCGCTGGAGTTCCACATACAGCCGGTTCGGAAAGGCGACGGCCAACCGTTCCATCAGCGCGCGCGCCTTGGCGGTCTGGCCGGTTTGCAGGAACCGCCCCACCGGACCATCCGACCCGCCCGTCAGGCAGATCAGGCCGCCGGTCAGCGCCTCAAGTTCCCCAAGTGTGACCTGCGGCTGGCCGGAATGCGCCATCGCACCATCGACAAACAGGCGCGAGGACAGCTTCAACAGGTTCATATACCCCGCCTCATCTTGCGCCAGCAGGACGAGCGGCGCAGGCGCGCGTGGGCGTTCGCCGGGATTGGCTGGATCGTGGGCGATGCTGACCTGACAGCCGACGATGGGCTGTATCCCCGCCCCTTCTGCCGTCACAGAAAACTCCAATGCGGCGAACAGGTTGTTGCTGTCGGTCACGGCGACGGCGGGCATCTCTGCCTCGGCACAAAGCTTGACCAGCTTTTTCACCGGCACCGCGCCTTCCAGCAGCGAATGTTCGGTATGGACGCGCAGATGAATGAATCGGGGGGCATGTTTTGAC
>JAIYDR010000261.1 GCA_027487395.1 Rhodobacter sp.
CGGAAAGTCGCCAAGGTGCGTCTGACCAACAGCTTCGAAGTGATCTGCTACATCCCTGGTGAAAAGCACAACCTTCAGGAACACTCCGTCGTCCTGATCCGTGGCGGTCGTATCAAAGACCTTCCGGGCGTGCGCTACCACATCCTCCGCGGCGTTCTGGATACCCAGGGCGTGAAAGATCGTCGTCAGCGTCGTTCGAAATACGGCGCCAAGCGTCCGAAGTGAGGAGATAAGAGATGTCCCGCCGTCACGCCGCTGAAAAGCGCGAAATTCTGCCCGACGCCAAATATGGCGATCGCGTCCTGACCAAGTTCATGAACAACCTGATGCTGGACGGCAAGAAGTCCGTCGCGGAAGGAATCGTTTATGGCGCTTTGGAGCGGGTTCAGGCCCGTCTGAAGCGCGAACCGATCCAAGCCTTCCATGAAGCGCTGGACAATGTGAAACCCTCCGTCGAAGTGCGCTCGCGCCGCGTCGGTGGTGCAACGTACCAAGTTCCGGTCGAAGTCCGCACCGAACGCCGCGAAGCGCTGGCGATCCGTTGGTTGATCATCGCCGCGCGCAAGCGCAACGAGAACACCATGGAAGAACGTCTGGCTGCTGAGCTTTCGGACGCGGTGAACAACCGTGGCACGGCTGTGAAGAAGCGCGAAGACACCCACAAGATGGCCGACGCAAACAAAGCGTTCAGCCACTACCGCTGGTAAGGGGCCAACATGGCACGCGATTATCCGCTCGAACGCTATCGGAACTTCGGGATCATTGCTCACATTGATGCGGGCAAGACCACGACGTCTGAGCGTATCCTTTACTACACCGGAAAGTCCCACAAGATCGGCGAAGTCCATGACGGCGCCGCGACGATGGACTGGATGGAACAAGAACAAGAACGCGGCATCACGATCACCTCGGCTGCCACGACCACATTCTGGAACCGTCAGGTTGATTCCGACGCGGGTCTTGGCGACAAGGCCACGAAGTACCGCTTCAACATCATCGACACTCCCGGCCACGTTGACTTTACGATTGAAGTCGAACGTTCGCTGGCCGTGCTTGACGGTGCCGTGGTGCTGTTGGATGGCAACGCCGGTGTGGAGCCGCAGACTGAAACCGTGTGGCGTCAGGCTGACCGCTACAAGGTTCCGCGGATCGTCTTTGTCAACAAGATGGACAAGACCGGGGCTGACTACTTCAACTGCATCCGCATGATCAAGGACCGCACCGGCGCCAACGCCGTGCCGGTCGCGCTGCCCATCGGGTCGGAAGACAAGCTGGAAGGCATCATCGACCTAGTGACGATGGAAGAGTGGGTTTATCAGGGCGAAGATCTGGGCGCGTCCTGGATCCGCCAACCGATCCGCGCAGATCTGCAGGACAGCGCCGACGAATGGCGCATGAACCTGGTGGAAACCGCGGTTGGTCAAGATGATGCCGCGATGGAAGCCTATCTGGAGGGCAATGAGCCCGACACCGCGACGCTGAAGGCGCTGATCCGCAAGGGCACGCTGGCGATCGACTTCATCCCGGTGTTTGCTGGCTCGGCCTTCAAGAATAAGGGCGTGCAGCCCCTCTTGAACGCGGTGATCGACTATCTGCCCTCGCCGCTGGACGTGCCGCCCTACATGGGCTTTGCGCCGGGCGACGAGACGGAAACCCGCGACATCGCGCGGTCTGCTGATGACGAACAGCCGTTCTCGGCGCTGGCGTTCAAGATTATGAACGACCCCTTCGTGGGCTCCCTGACCTTCACCCGGATTTATTCGGGCAAGCTGGCCAAGGGCGATGCGATGATGAACGCGACCAAGCAGCGCAAAGAGCGCGTTGGCCGGATGATGATGATGCACGCCATTGAGCGTGAAGAAATCTCCGAAGCCTTTGCCGGTGATATCATCGCGCTTGGCGGTCTGAAGGAAACCACCACGGGGGATACCCTGTGTGATCCGGCGAACCCGGTCGTTCTGGAAACCATGACCTTCCCAGTCCCGGTGATCGAGATCGCGGTGGAACCCAAGACCAAGGCCGACCAGGAAAAGATGGGCATCGCCCTCGCTCGTCTGGCCGCCGAAGACCCGTCCTTCCGCGTGGAAACCGACCTCGAAAGCGGTCAGACCATCATGAAGGGCATGGGCGAACTTCACCTCGACATCCTCGTGGACCGTATGCGCCGCGAATTCAAAGTCGAGGCGAACATCGGTGCGCCGCAGGTGGCTTACCGCGAGACCATCTCGCGCGAGCATGAGATCGACTACACCCACAAGAAACAGACCGGTGGTACGGGTCAGTTCGCGCGCGTCAAGCTGATCATTCAGCCGACCGAGCCGGGCGAAGGCTATTCCTTCGAGTCCAAGATCGTTGGTGGTGCGGTTCCGAAAGAATACATCCCCGGCGTCGAAAAAGGCATCAAGTCCGTCATGGACTCGGGCCCGCTCGCAGGCTTCCCGGTGATCGACTTCAAGGTGGCGCTGATCGACGGCGCGTTCCACGACGTTGACTCCTCGGTGCTGGCTTTTGAAATCGCGTCGCGCGCCGCAATGCGCGAAGGTCTGAAAAAGGCCGGCGCGAAACTGCTGGAACCGATCATGAAAGTCGAAGTCGTGACGCCGGAAGAATATACCGGCGGCGTGATCGGCGACCTGACCTCACGTCGGGGCATGATCAACGGCCAGGACAGCCGCGGCAACGCGAACGTCATCGCCGCTATGGTTCCGCTGGCGAATATGTTCGGTTACATCAACACGCTGCGCTCGATGACCTCGGGTCGTGCGGTGTTCTCGATGGAATTCGACCATTATGACGCCGTGCCGGAAAACATCTCGCAAGAGATCCAGAAGAAATACGCGTGATCGAAGCGGTGGGCGGTGACGCCCACCCTACCAACCGTAGGGTGCGTGACTGCACGCACCGCAACCGAATGAAGGAGCACCCTGATGGGCAAGGCAAAGTTTGAACGGACGAAACCGCATGTCAACATTGGCACGATTGGCCACGTTGACCATGGCAAGACGACGCTGACGGCGGCGATCACGAAGTATTTCGGCGAATTCCGCGCCTA
>JAIYDR010000424.1 GCA_027487395.1 Rhodobacter sp.
GACAAGTCGCACGCGCATTAAGCGGCAGAAAGCTCCTGAAATCTCTAGGCCTCGGAGCAATCCGGGGCCTTTGCTTTTGCGTATAAGTCAAGACAGGGAACGACCGGACCCCCCCCGATGCCCTATGAATGGACCGCCCCCACCGAAGGCTCCCCCACCCGGCTGCACCTGTGGCCCTACCGCTCTCTCCCCCGGCGCGGCTTTGTGATGTTCTTCGCCATCACCTTGGGCTTGGTCGCGCTGCCGCGCTTGTCGGTGCTCGGCTCGCCGGTGCTGTGGTTCATCCTGATCTTCATCGGGCTGGCGCTGTCGGGAATGTGGATGGCGCTGAACCGCTCTTACCGCGATGCCGAGATCATCGAAAACCTGACTCTCGACCGCGACCACCTGACCCTGACCCGCCACGGCCCGCGCGGGCGGCGGCAGGATTGGCAGGCCAATCCCTATTGGGTGCAAATCCGCCTGCATGAAACCGGGGGGCCTGTCCCCAACTATCTGACCCTCAAGGGCGATGGGCGCGAGGTGGAACTGGGTGCCTTCCTCTCCGAAGACGAACGCCTGACCCTCAAGGACGATCTGCAACGCCGGATCAACGCGCTGCGCTGACCGCTTCCCCGTTGCAAAAAAATCCTCGGGGGAGTCGCCCCTTGGGGCGACGGGGGGCGAGCCCCCTAACGTGCGGGCAAGGCGCGCCCTGCGCCGCAGACCGCTAGCAAGCGTCAGGCGCGGGCCTGCCCGCGCCTGACCGCCAGATCACCGACACCCCCAGAGATCAGGCCAAAAGCTCTTTCACCTTTGGCCCCACGCTGCCGAAATCCATCTGCCCGGTGTATTTGCCCTTCAGCACCGCCATGACCTTGCCCATGTCGCGCAGGCTGCCGGCCCCGGCCTCGGCGATGGCGGCTTTGATGGCGGTTTCCACCTCATCCCCGGTCAATTGACGCGGCAGGAAATCCTCGATCACGGTGATCTCGGCCAGTTCCTTTTGCGCCAACTCTGGCCGCCCGCCCGCCTCATAGGCGCGGGCACTTTCGTGGCGTTGCTTGACCATCTTGCCAAGGATCGCAAGGATGGCCTCGTCGCCCACCATCTCGGGTCCGCCTTCGCCACGGCTGGCGATGTCGCGGTCTTTGATCGCGGCGCTGATCAGGCGCAGGGTAGAGAGGCGGTCCGCCGCCTTGGCCCGCATCGCCTCTTTCAGCGCCGTTTGCAGCCCTTCGCGCAGTGACATGACTGGGTTTTCCCATCTGATTAAAGCCAGCGCGCAGTCTAGCCTGTGCCAGAGCAAACCACAACGGCGACCGCACAAGCCAAGCCCCTGAAAAGACTTGACTTTCCATTTCCAGACAAAGGCTTGACCCCGCCCGTCAACGCCTCTAGGTTCCGGCAGATTTTCCCATAGGAGTCGCCGATGACCGCGCAAGCCACCGCGAATGCGAAACCGACCGCATGCCTTGCCCTTTCGGACGGCACCCTGTTTTTCGGCCATGGCTTCGGCGCGACGGGGGAAACCGTGGCGGAGCTTGTCTTCAACACGGCGATGACCGGCTATCAGGAAATCATGACTGATCCGTCCTATGCGGGCCAGGTGGTGACCTTCACCTTTCCGCATGTCGGCAATGTCGGCGTGACCGCTGAAGATGACGAAACCGCCACCCCCGTCGCCGCTGGCATGGTGGTGAAATGGGACCCGACTGAGCCGTCGAATTGGCGCGCGCAGGGTGAGTTGACCCAATGGCTGACGCGCAAGGGCCGCATCGGCATCGGCGGCATCGACACGCGCCGCCTGACCCGCGCAATCCGCCAGCAGGGCGCGCCGCATGTCGCGCTGGCGCATGATCCGTCGGGCAAATTCAACATCGAGGCTTTGGTTGCCAAAGCGCGGGCGTGGAAGGGTCTGGTCGGTCTTGATCTGGCCAAGGATGTCACCTGCGCGCAATCCTACCGCTGGGATGAAAAGCGTTGGGCCTGGCCCGAAGGCTATACCAAGCGCGAAGGCGAAGGCCTGCGCGTCGTCGCCATCGATTATGGTGCCAAGCGCAACATCCTGCGCTGCTTGGCCTCGGTCGGCTGTGATGTCACCGTGCTGCCCGCCTCGGCCACGGCGGAGGATGTCTTGGCGCTGAACCCCGAAGGTGTGTTCCTGTCGAATGGTCCCGGCGATCCGGCGGCAACGGGCGGCTATGCCGTGCCGATGATCCAGGGCGTGCTGAAGCGCGATCTGCCGCTCTTTGGCATCTGCCTTGGGCACCAGATGTTGGCGCTGGCCTTGGGGGCCAAGACCGTCAAGATGAACCACGGCCACCACGGGGCCAACCATCCGGTGAAAGACCTGACCACCGGCAAGGTCGAAATCACCTCGATGAACCATGGCTTTACCGTGGACAGCCAGACCCTGCCCAAGGGTGTCAGTGAAACCCATGTCTCGCTGTTTGACGGCTCAAACTGCGGGATTGCCGTCGATGGCAAGCCGATCTTTTCGGTGCAGTACCACCCCGAAGCCAGCCCCGGCCCGCAAGACAGCTTTTACCTGTTTGAACGTTTCGCCGAAGCGATCCGCGCCCGCCGCGCCGCCTGACGGGCAGGTGACGCCAGACCTTCAGGCGCGCAGGCGTTAACCTGCCCTTAACCGTCTTTGTCCATTGTTCACCCAATGGTAAAGGCGGGACAAAATGGTGACGCGGCAGGAATGGGCAGGACGACAACACCGATCAACTTTGCCGACGGGTCTCGCGCAGCCTTCGGCGATCTCCGCATCGTCTGCGTCGACGGGTCGTTCTATGGGCCTCTCGGGCTCTGACGACGCGATGGCCTTGGCGCATGCCTTGCGCACCGATCCTGCACAAGCGCGCCGTCTGATCGCAGGGTTGGCCCGCCCGCGGCACGCTGCCTTGACGCAAGCGCTTGTTGCCGAAGGGGTGATTGACGACATGGCGGTGGCCAGATTGACCGCCACGCGCCTTGGGCTAATGGCCATTGATCCGCGTGAGGCCCCGCCCGACCCCCGGCTTGCGGATCGGTGGGGGGTGGCACGCTGTTTGGCAGAGCAGGTGTTGCCCTGGCACGTCACGTCGGGCGGGACGGTGATCCTTGTGCCGGACCTGCGCCGGTTCCATAACATGCGCGAGGGGTTGGTGACGGTCTTTGGCCCTGTGTTGCCCGCCCTGACTTCGCAAGCGGCGATCTCGCAGGCCTTGCTGACCCTGCGCGGGCCACAGATTGCCCGATTGGCAGAAGCACGGGTCCGCCCCCAAGACAGTTGTCGCGCGCTGGACGCCGCCTCGCTGCGGCGGGCCATGCTGATCATCGCGGTGCCCTTGATGGCGTTGTTGCTGGTCAGTCCAACGGCATTTGTGGCGTTGCTGTTTGGCTGGGCCTTTCTGTCGCTGGCCGTTGTTATGGCGTTGAAACTCGCCGCACTGCTGGCCAGCCTGCCAGAGCCCCCTCCGCCATCGCGCTTTGCCGCCCTGCAGCCCGATCTCCGGCGCGCGCCCCCCCCAGACCTGCCGCTGCCGGTCATCTCCATCATCGTCGCCCTGTACCGCGAGGCCGACATCGCCCCGCGTCTGGTCCGGCGGTTGGAGCAGTTGGATTACCCGCGCCACCAATTGGAGATCCTGCTGGTGGTCGAAGATGACGACGATCTGACCCGCCTCGCGCTGATGTCCGCCGATCTGCCACCGTGGTTTCGCATCGTCATCGCACCCGCAGGCCGCATACGCACCAAGCCGCGCGCGCTGAACATAGCGCTGGATCATTGCCGGGGCTCCATCGTCGGTGTCTATGACGCCGAAGACGCGCCCGCGCCGGACCAATTGCGCCAGGTCGCCGCGCAATTTGCCGCCGCGCCGCCGGAGGTGGTCTGCCTGCAAGGCACTCTGGACTTCTACAACAGCGACGCCCACCCGATGGCGCGTTTGTTCACCCTGGAATATGCGGTCTGGTTTCGGCTGATGCTGCGCGGTTTTGACCGCCTGCGACTTGTGCTGCCCTTGGGGGGGACCACCTTGTTTTTCCGCCGCGCCGCCTTGGACCAGCTTGGGGCTTGGGACGCCCATAACGTCACCGAAGACGCCGATCTTGGGCTGCGTCTGGCCCGGTCGGGTTGGCGGACGGCGATGCTTGACTCTGTCACATTTGAAGAGGCGAATTGCCAGCCGTGGTCTTGGGTCAAGCAACGCTCGCGCTGGATCAAGGGCTATATGATGACATGGATGGTGCATTCCCGCGCGCCGCAGCGGTTGTGGCGCGATCTGGGTCCGCGCCGGTTCATCGGCATGCAGGCCCATTTTGCCGGGTCAATCTCGCAGGCCTTGCTGGCACCGCTTTTGTGGACGATGTGGGGCATGTTTGTTGGATTGCCGCATCCCTTGCACGCCATCCTGCCCGCGCCAGTCATGGTAGGGGCCGTCGTCCTGCTGATTCTGTCGGGGATTTTGGACCTTGCCTGCGGCATCGTTGCCAGCCGTCGGTTGCAGGGCCGGGTCGGCCTGCGCTGGCTGGTGATGCAACCGTTCTACGCCGCCTTGGGCACAGTTGCGGCCTACAAGGCCCTGTTGGAACTGGCGACCCGCCCATTCTATTGGGACAAGACGACACATGGCAGCTTTGGAGGCTGACCTCGTTAGCGCGTGCGGATTTCTCCAGCATCCAAGCGCAACCGGGTTTCATAGGCCTTGCTGATGTGCTGGCGCAGAACCTGATAGGCCGCATCACCATCGCGCGCCTCGATCGCATGGACGATTTGCTCATGCTCGGCCAAAGCTTCGCCGTCACGCCCTTCGGCCGCAAAAGAGGTGTTGGCCATCAACGCCATCGACCGATGGACAAGGTCAAGCTGCTGGACCAAAAAGCGGTTGTGGCTGGCCAGATGGATCTGCTTGTGGAACCGCTTGTTGGCGCGGCTCAACCGTTTGGGATCGCCCCCCAGCAAAGCGCGGTCATCCTCGACCATGCCTTTGAGCACGCGGATTTCCTCAGTCGTGGCATGGCGCGCCGCCAAACGGGCGGCAAGCCCCTCAAGCTCGGTCCGCACAGCGTAAAGCTCGGCCAGTTGATTGTGATCCAGCGAGGCCACGATCAGGCTGCGCCCGTCGCGCGTCAGCATGGCCTGCGTTTCCAACCGTTGCAGCGCTTCGCGCACGGGGGTGCGGCTGACGCCAAGGCGTTCGGCAAGCTCAGATTCCACCAGCCGATCCCCCGGCTTGTAAACCCCGGCGTCAATCGCTTCGACGATCAGCGTATAGGCATCCTTTTGCACGCGCGTTTTCCTTCGTCCCGTCGTCCCTCTGGCGGGGACTGTCATGTTAACGTGACACTATCCGCCACGCCGCTTCGTTTCAACCCGGCCGCTCTTGCCCTCTGCGCCCCCCTGCCCTAGCTAGCGGCCATGCAACACGAAGCCTTCCGCCATATCCGCACTTGGGTCTTTGACCTCGACAACACGCTCTATCCGCCACGGATGCGGCTGTTCGACCAGATTGAAAAGCGTATGACCGCCTATGTCGCCCGCACTTTGGGCGTGACCGAGGAGGTTGCCGATCACCTGCGTGACACCTATTGGCGGCTGCATGGCACCACTTTGGCCGGTCTGATGGCCGAACATGCGCTGGACCCCACGCCCTATCTAGCCGATGTGCATGATATCGACTTTTCCGTTCTCTCGCCCGACCCCGTCCTGGCCAAGCGCATTGCCGCCCTGCCCGGTCGGCGGATCGTCTACACCAATGCCGATGCGCCCTATGCCCGGCGCGTGCTGACCGCGCGAGGGTTGGACGGCTTGTTCGATGCGGTTTATGGCGTGGAACATGCGGGCTACCGGCCAAAACCCGAACGTGCGGCCTTTGAGACGGTCTTTGCGCTCGACGGCTTGGAACCCACTGCTGCGGTGATGTTCGAAGATGACGCCCGCAACCTTGCCGCGCCCCATGCGATGGGACTGCGGACAGTGCATATCGCGCCAGAGCCCGAACCCGCGCCACACATCCATTTCCACGACGCGGACCTGTCGGCATTTCTGGGCCGCTTGACGGGCCTGTAACGGACGGGACGCTTTGTCGCTTCGCCTTTGTCAGCGCGAGGTTTATGTCTGCCTTGAACGACGGAGGCGACCATGACCCGCAGCACAACCGATATCCTGATTTCTGGTGGCGGCGTCGCAGGCCTGACGGCAGCGGCGGCCTTTGGATCGGCGGGGTTTTCCGTGATCTGCGTCGATCCCGAACCGCCCGTGACAGCGATGGAGGCTGAGGGCGCCGATCTGCGCACAACCGCCTTTCTGCAACCCTCGATCCACGTCTTGCAAGCGGCCGGTCTGTGGGCGCGGTTGGAGCCCTTTGCCGCGCCTTTGCAAGTCATGCGGATCATTGATGCGGGGGGGGAGGTTGCCGAACCCCGACTGACCAAGGATTTCAACGCCGCCGATATCTCGGACCTGCCCTTTGGCTGGAACCTGCCCAACTGGCTGCTCAGGCGCGAGATGGTGGCGCGACTGGCGGAACTGCCCAACGTCGATTTCCGCCCTGGAACCGGCACCGCGCGCCTTTTGACGCGCGAGGCTGAGGCGCTTGTCACCCTGACCGATGGCAGCCGCGTCTCGGCCCGGATGGTGATCGGTGCGGATGGCCGCAATTCCCCGGTGCGGCAAGCGGCGGGCATTGCGGCACGGACCACCCGTTATGGCCAAAAGGCGCTGGCCTTTGCCGTCACCCACCTGATTCCGCATCAGAATGTCTCGACCGAGATTCACCGCTCGGGCGGCCCCTTCACGCTGGTCCCCCTGCCGGATCGGGATGGTCTGCCCTGTTCAGCGATCGTGTGGATGGAGGCCGGGCCAGAGGTCATGCGTCTGGCCGCCCTGCCGGTGAATGAGTTTGAAGCCGCAATGAACACGCGGTCCTGCCACATCCTTGGCCCGCTGACACTCGCCAGCCGCCGTACGGTCTGGCCGATCATCAGCCAGATTGCCGAGCGGATGGCCGGCGACCGCGTCGCCCTGATTGCCGAGGCCGCGCATGTGATGCCCCCCATCGGCGCGCAGGGGCTGAATATGTCACTGGCCGACCTGCGCGAGTTACTGGCGCTCTGCCAAGCCGACCCCGCCGCGCTGGGATCAGCCAAGATGCTGGACGCCTATCACCGCAAACGCCACCTTGAGGTGCAGGCGCGGGTGACGGGCATCGACGCCTTGAACCGCGCCTCGATGATGGGCGACCCGGCCCTGCGCGACCTGCGGGCGGCGGCGCTGAACGCGCTCTATTCGGTTGCGCCCGTGCGGAAAACGCTGATGCGCGCAGGGCTGGGCGTGCGATAACCCCACGATTTTTCTGCGAAAAATCACGGCTGCCGTTGCAACCAGAATTTTCGCAGAAAATTCGTGCGTCAGATCAAAGCACCGCCTCCACTGCCCGTTCCAACCGCGCGACCGTGGCGTCCACGTCCTTGAGCTTGTCCAAACCAAAGAGGCCAAGCCGGAAAGTCTTGAACTCGGCGCCTTCGCCCACCTGCAAGGGCACACCTGCAGCGATCTGCAAGCCTTGGGCGCGGAACTTGGCCCCGGTCTGGATATCGCCGTCGCCGGTGTAGCTGAC
>JAIYDR010000205.1 GCA_027487395.1 Rhodobacter sp.
CCCGGACTTGCCGAAAGGAGCGGGGGGTTTCACACCCCCCGCACCCCCCGTGGGATATTTGAGCAACGGGGAAGGGGGGCAGGTCAGACCTTGAGGTCTGCGACCATGCGGACGGCCTGTGCGGCCTCGGCGCCCTTTTTCACGAAATGCTCAAAGAAGAAGTCGTGGTGGATGGCGGAATCGTGGAAGTGATGCGGCGTCAGGCTGACCGAGAAGGTCGGAACGCCGGTGGCCATCTGCGCCTCCATCAGGCCCGAAACCACGGCTTGCGCCACGAATTCGTGCCGGTAGATGCCGCCATTCACCACCAAGGCCGCCGCGACGATGGCGTCAAAGCGACCGGTTGCCCCCAGTTTCTTGGCCAAAAGCGGCATCTCGAACGCGCCGGGGACGTCATAGGTGGTGATTTCGACCGCGCGACCCGCAGCGGCCATGTCGGCTGTGAACCCCTTGAGCGTCTGATCGACGATGTCGGCGTGCCAGCGTGCCTTGATAAAGGCAACTTTCAAAGTTTCAGTCATGTGGAACCTCCTGTGTCCAGAACGGTCCCAAGGCGATAACGGTCAGCGCCGACGCGAAAGCGCCGACTCTGCCCATTCTCTTGCATCCGGACTTTAACCGTCGGCCCCGGAGTTACACCGGATCTGCTGACCCCCTGCTTTCGCAGGGGCGCTCGCGGGCTATACCGCCGGTGGGGAATTTCGCCCCGCCCCGAGAACGAAAGATGTTTCGCAACTTATGGTGCAAGACGCAAGGGCGGTTTGCGGCAAGGATGCGGCATTGCCGCAGCGTCGAAGTGCGACGTTTCTTCTTCGGCCTGCGGGAATGCCGGAGAGTGTCCCCGGGCTTGGGCGTCCTTGCAAGGCCGCTGAATTGCCCGTTTGCAAGAATAGCTCAGAAGGGCCCGAGTTGCCGCCGATCCGGCCGTGCCCTGTCCCCCAAGGCCTGCGCGGTTTAGGAATATGGTCCCCAAATGCCTTTCCTGCCCTGCGGAGCATTGGTCACACCGTGCGGGACGCATTCGGGCAATCGTGCGAAACCGATGGGGCGCGTTGAGAAAATTTTTTAAAGGAGACGACAGGATCAGCCGTGTGTTTAGCGCGACAGTCCCTTGGTGTCAGCGCAATCGCGTGCAAGGCGATGTGGATCGGGCGGCATCCGCGGGAAACCGGGATTGGGGCATTGGATCGATCCCGGGTTTTCCGTGTTTTCGGTTGCCTCGGACTTTGGACCAGTTGGTACGCCTTAGTCGAAAGATAGCTGCCAACCAACAGCATGGATGTGTTGTCGGTACGAGCACCCTCTGTCAGGTATTATCAGCTATAAATACAACAAAAAGGCGTCTCCACCACAGCGCAAGCTCGGATGGGCAGGAAGTGACGCTGGAGGAGACTGGATGCGTGTGCTTTTGGCCGATGACCATTCTTTGGTGCGTGAGGCAATCGCAGCTTATCTTTCAGAACGCGAAGGTTTTGACGTTCTTCACGCCGCCAGCTTCCAAGAAACCCTGGATGTTTTGGCCCAAGCCCCCGCGCCGGATGTGGTGATGTTGGACTTGGTGATGCCCGGAATGGACGGTATGGCCAGCATCCAAAAGGTCTTGGCGGATTGCAGTTCGACGCGTTTGGTGATCTTTTCCGGCAGCACCAACCACAGCTTCGTGGCGCAGGCGATCGATGCCGGCGTGCGGGGGTTTGTGCCGAAAACCATGTCCTTGCGTTCAGTTGGCTCTGCGCTGCGGATGGTCTGCGACGGCGAGGTGTTCGTCCCTTCGGCCATGTTTGCCGATACCTTCAGCGTGGGGGCCCGCACTACACCGCGCGATGGCTCGCAGTTTACCGCGGTCGAGGTGCAAGTGCTGAAACTGGCCGCCGACGGCAAGACCAACAAGGAAATCGCCACGACGATTGAGACGACCGAAGTGTTGGTGAAAATGCACATGCGATCAATCTGCAAGAAAGTTGATGCACGCAACAGGACACATGCCGCAATGCGTGCACGTGAATTGGGTCGGTTGTGACGAGCCTGCGCTTCAATGGTATGCGAAATCTGCAGGTCCAGTAAGTCTGGCCGCTTTTGCCACAAGGGCCGGAGGTTAAAGGTATAATCCTCGTTCTGTTATTGGTTTCCGTTGGTTTAAAATCTGTAAACTTTCGAGAAAAATCCAGTTTCTTTCGATACACGTTTTTCATCGAATTGAGCGCCGCATTGTCCAAACGGAGTGGACCGGGCGCTGTTTAACTGGGTTCTCTTGTCAGGACTTCAAGTTAATTCTACAGTTTCTTGAAATAGCGGGCGGAACAGATGTTTATGCAACAGGTGCCGAAATCGGCTTTGATCGTTTCTCGCCATCGCCTTATTGCAGAGATGCTCACGGACTATCTGGTGACTCGGTCCGACATTCGTGCCGAATGGGTTCCCGATCTTGACGCCGTCGCGCAGCCAAAACGTTACGGCGTTGTGTTGCTTGATCTCGACCCCATGCCCACGACGAATTTTCCAGCGATTGCGCGGGCGAAATCCTTGGTGATGGACAGTCCGGTTGCGGTCCTGACCGACGCGCAGGATACAGAGCTGTTCCTGCGTCTGGTGTCAGCAGGGGCTTCGGGCATCTTGCTCAAGCAACGGCCTTTGAAGTCACTTGTTGCCGTGCTGATGTTGATGATCGCGGGTGAACACTATGTCCCGGTGGAGCAATAAGGCCCGCCGTAAAGGCCCGGCCGCCGTCGTGCTTATCGACATGCAGCAAGAACTGGCGCAGGATAGGGAAGCCCACCACAGGCTGCGCGCATGATCCGATCCCTTGAACTGCAGGCCTTGTTTACTGCCGCCGAAGTGGCTGTCGACCACTGCCCGCAGGGGTCTGTCGCGGCCAAGGCGGCTGCATCGCGGGTTTTTGATCGTTTGCGGGGCAATGCCGGTGACGTCTCAAGGGCTGCGCCCTCAACCCTGCCTGTATGCGGCTATCTTGACGCGGCCTTGGACCAAAGCCACCCGTCATATGCGCCGGTGGCCGTGGCGCTGCGCGCGCTGGCACCGCACCTGACATGGACGCGGCGGCAATCGGCCCGGCCTGAGGATGGCGTGTTCTGGGATGGGCACGCCAATGCGATGCTGGCCGGTCCCGGCGGGCTGGAGGTGCGTGAGGATGTGTGGGTCGGGGCGACCCTGATGGCCCCCGATGTGACCTATGTCGACCACAGCCACGCGCCCGAGGAAACCTATCTGGCGCTGACCCCCGGCCAGTGGTGGAATTCCGACATGGACTGGACCGATCCGGGGGGGGACGGATTGATCTACAATCCGTCGGGCATCACCCATGCGATGCGGGCTGTGCCAGACCGGCCGTTTCTGGCGCTGTGGTTCTTGCCAGTTTGATATGGGCCGATCTGATCAGGTGGGATCGAGGATGTCCCAGTTCTGTTCCACCACCGCCTCCATTGACACATAGCTAGAAGTTGCATGGATGCTGGGCAGGGCCGAGATTTTTTCGGCCATGATGGCCCGGAAATGCCGCATGTCGCGCGAGCGGACCTTGAGCAGGTAATCAAAGCCACCGGCGATCATGTAGCATTCCTCAACCTCGGGGATGAGGCGGACCCCGGCGTTGAAGCGATCCAAGGCGCTTTGCCTTGTGTCGTTCATCTTCACCTCGACATAGGTGACATGGGTCAGGCCCAGTTTCAGCGGCGACAGCATGGCGCGATAGCCGGTGATCAGCCCCGCCTCCTCCATCTGGCGGATGCGGGCGGCGACGGGGGTTTTGGACAGGCCGACGCGGGTGGCAAGTTCGCTGATGGGCAAGCGGGCATTGGCGACGAGTTCGGCCAAGATGCGGCGGTTTATGGGGTCGTTTGGGTCCATCGTCTGTTAGTCGGTCCATGGGTGGGCGTTTCGCCTGACAAACTGACCAAAGATGGCTGGACCGTCCAGAGATTTGGCGCGCTTTGGTTCATTTGCCCGAGCGCATCGCCAAGAAAAGCGAAACGGCGGCGGGTCGCCCCGCCGCCGTTCCAAAATCCCGAGGCGCAAGCCTCAGTTCGCGGGCGAGAGCGAGACGATATAGGCCCAAACGTTCTTGGCGTCTTCTTCCTTGCCCAGCTTGAAGCTCATCTTGGACTTGGCGCCCTTGTCGTCCAGCTTGGCTTTCAGGAACTTGGCCGGATCGGCGACATATTCCACAAAGCTGGCCTCATCCCAGACAAAGCCGGTGGCACCCAGCGCGACAATCGATTCGCCATATTTGAACTCAGGATAGGTGCCCGCGGCGCGGCCCGGCATGCCATAGAGGTTCGGCCCGGTCTTGGAGTTCTTGCCCGCCAAAACTTCGCCCGCTTCATTGGCGACAACGTGACAGGTCTGGCACTTGGCAAAGACCTTGGCCCCGGCTTCGAGGTCTTGCGCCAAGGCAGGCGCAGCCATCAGCGCCGGAACCAGTGCCAGCACCATCTTCGTAAGTTTCATTCCGTCTTCCTCCCGTTCGGATGGGGTTGGTTTTCCCACATCTGTGTCACAATGCCACAAAGTCAAACCCCTTCAAATCACACCGTTGCGCAAACAGTCATGCAACAGCATGGGCCAAAGCGCAACGCGACCAAAGTGCGGTCAGCGCCGCGACCAAGCGGTCGATTTCCGCCTGTCCATGCAGGGGACCGGGGGTGATGCGCAGACGTTCGGTGCCTTTGGGCACCGTCGGATAGTTGATTGGCTGGAGATAGATTCCCCAATCATCCATCAAGATGTCGCAGATTTGGCGGCACTTAACCGGATCGCCGATGATGACCGGGATGATGTGGCTTTCATTGGGGATATGCGGGATGCCCGCACGATCCAGGGCGGCGCGCACCTGTGCCACGGCGGCGGCTTGCGCGTCGCGCTCGGTCTGGGATGCTTTCAGATGCCGGACCGATGCGGTGGCCGCAGCCGCAACCGCCGGGGGCAGAGCCGTGGTGAAGATGAAACCTGAGGCGAAAGAACGGATGAAATCGACCAGCGCCCGACTGCCGGTGACATAGCCGCCCACCACGCCAAAGGCCTTGCCCAAAGTGCCCTCGATCAGGTCGATGCGATGGGCCAGACCGCGCGCCTCAGAGACACCGCCACCATGGGCGCCATACATGCCCACGGCATGCACCTCGTCGATATAGGACAGCGCGCCATGGGCCTCGCAGACCTCGACGATCTCGCGGATGGGGGCGATGTCACCGTCCATCGAATAGACGCTCTCGAAAGCCACGATCTTGGGACGATCACCCACGGCATGCAGCTTGCGGTCGAGATCGCGCCAGTCGTTATGCTTCCACAGCACCTTGTCGGCGCGGGAATGGCGGATACCCTCGATCATGCTGGCATGGTTCTTTTCATCCGACAGGATCACCGCATTGGGTATGTAAGACCCCAGTGTGGAAAGCGATGCCCAGTTGGAGACATAGCCCGAAGTGAACAAAAGCGCCGCCTCTTTGCCGTGCAGATCGGCCAGTTCAGACTCAAGCGCACGGTGGTGGACAGTGTTGCCGCCGATGTTGCGCGTGCCGCCTGCGCCGGTGCCGCAGGCCTCAACCGTGTCGACCATCGCGCGCACGACGTCGGGGTGCTGGCCCATGCCGAGGTAATCGTTGCTGCACCAGACCGTCACATCCTTGACCGTGCCGTCGCGGTGATGGGCGGCCTTGGCCTCGCCGGTGCAGCGCTTTTCCAGATCGGCGAAAACGCGATAATTGCCATCGGCGCGGAGCCGGTCAAGACGATCGCGGAAGAAGCTGTCAAAGTCCATGGCGTCACTTTCTGGTCGCAAGACCGGTCTTGGGGCCGGGTTAGGGTCGGTTGGGATCGGCGCTTTTGCCGCCCGCGGGCAGCATCCAACGCCAGAGTTTCTGATCGGGAAGCGGCAGGACCATGAAACCATGCTCCAGCAGCGCAAGCAGTGTCAGGGTGGTCAGCAGCACATGGCCGACAAAGGCCCCTTCGGCATCGGTGGCCATCGCCTGATTCAACCAACACGCCGCGACACCAGCCAGACCCAGCACAGAGACCGGGAACAGCCAATTCATCCGCGCATGGCGGAAATGGCTGGCCAGATGCGCCAAGGGCCGGGGCAGGAAGTCGGTGTTAATATGCGGCACGCCGAAGAAGAGGTTCAGTTTGGCCGAGACCCGCGCGCCCAAAAGCAGCGCAAAGGTCCAAAAGCCGAACTGATTCTCACTGCCTAATGTGTATTGGGCAATGGCCAGAAGGGCGGCCAGCAAGGCCATCTCGTGCCACAGAATGGTGCCCATCGCCCGCCACATCCGACGCGGCATCGGGGTGACGGGGGGGCAGGGCTGGCGGTTGGGTCCGGTGATGACACCAGAGAGGAAGGCCAACTCGATCCAGCCCCAAACCGCGAGTGCGGAGAGGAACGCCAGATAGACGGCAAGCACGGTGCCATCGTCACGGGTCGCGTAAAGCCCGGCAAAGCCGCCCAAAAGCAAGGGCAGACCGAGCAGCACCGACCACAGATGCGCATCGCGCCCCTGCAAGTCGGCGCGCATCACGCGCCACAAGATCGCCCCGGTGGCGAACCACCAGATGAACAGGGCCGATGACACCACAAGCCAGGTATTAGTCATGCGCGGCACCCCATGTGACAGAGGTGCCGCGCCGGTCCGGGGGACGCGCCCATCGCCCCGTGCCGACCGTCGCCGTGGCGGCGGTATGTGGGTGTGCGGTCAATAGGAAGGCTCCATCCGCACATTGGCGGGGGGAACGGTCTTTTTGACCGGGATCAGATAAAGGCCGACAAAGGCTGCCAATGCGCGGGCCGAGGCCGCCTTGTGCTTCAGCCAGCCAGAGGTGCCGCCCGCCTTTTGGGCGCGCTCCATATCCAGCATCGCGGCATTCATCCGCCGCAGCAGCGGAATCCAGCGCGGGTGATCGATGTCCAATTCCACCGGGAACACCTGCCGCGCGATGGCCGATGTCTTGCGATACACCTCTTGGTCATACCAATCGATGTCCACGCCAAGCGCCTTGTGGAATTCAACCCGGGCATGGTCACGCACCCACATGGTGGAATAGACCGCTGTCAGGAAAAAGCGGATCCACAGCCGATTGGCAAAGCTGGTGGTCAGCGCCGGGTCCGTCCGCATCAGCAGGGCAAAGGCCTCGCCATGGCTGAATTCGTCATTGCACCATTCGCGGAACCATTTGAAAATCGGGTGGAAG
>JAIYDR010000137.1 GCA_027487395.1 Rhodobacter sp.
GACATAATAGCCCGCGACCATCGGGAAGCAGTTCAGCGACAGGATATCGCCACGCTCGATCTTGCGCGAGGTCACCGGGTTATGCGCGCCATCGGTGTTGATGCCCGACTGGAACCACGTCCAGGTGTCCAGCAATTCGCCATGCGGCCAGACCTTGGCGATCTCGCGCACCATGGTGGCGGTGGAATGCAACGCGACCTCATGCTCCGGCACGCCGACCTGTGCGGCCTCAACGCAAGCGGCCCCGCCGATGTCGGCGATGCGGGTCATCTTTTCGATATGGGCGATTTCCTCGGCCGATTTGATCATGCGCTGGCGCATGGCGGGGGCGGCGATGTCGACAAACTCCATCTGCGGGAATTCGTGCTTCAGAAGGTTCAGCGTGTCGATGGTGATGTGATCGAATTCGATGCCCAACCGCTTCACGCCCCCGGTCAACTGGCGGACGGCGTGAAAGTAGTTGTCCTTTTGCCAGTCGGTGTAAGTGACGTTCTTGCCACCATAGGTGCGCCGCCACGGCTGTCCACCGTCAATGCCCGCAGAGATCGAGGTCATGATGTTGTGGTCAACGATCAGACCATAGCGACGACCAAAGTAGCAAAACAGGAAGTCCGAGAAGTAGTTGATGTTGTGATAGCTGGAAAACAGCGCCGCATCGATGCCGAGGTCGGACATCACCTTGCGGATATTGGTCAGCCGACGCTCCATTTCCGTCGCGCTGAAGGTGGGGACCACTTGCTGACCGTTGTCCACGTAGTTTTGCAGTCTTTCGCGTTCCATATCCGCCTCATTGGTTGAAAGCCCGACGCCAAGCCGCGTCTTCGGCGGCGACCATCGGGCCAAGGAGCCGGCTTGTCAAAAGAGGGTTTTTCATTCAGACATGAGGAAATCTCATGAGGCTGCAATGACCGGACACCTCCCCCTCAATGCCCTGCGCGCGTTCGAGGCTGTGGTCAGAACCGGATCGTTCAAAGCAGCGGCAGATCAGTTGTTTGTCACACAAAGTGCGGTCAGCCATCAGGTTAAGCACCTTGAATCATGGTTTGGTGTGCCCTTGTTTGATAGGTCCGGCAACCGACCCCGGCCCTTGCCACAAGCGCAAGAGCTGGCGCGGGCGTTGTCGCTGTCTTTGGCCGAGATTGCCGCTGCCTGCCAGCGCATCCGCGATCACAGGTTTTCTCAACCCCTCGTCATTGCGGCCATCCCGTCGGTCGCAATCTGCTGGCTGATCCCGCGCTTGTCATCCTTCCGCGAACACCACCCCGAGATTGATATCCGCGTCGTCTATGCCATGCACGGGCGCGACATCGATTTTCGCGATGTGCATCTGGCTTTCGTCTTTGGCCGCCAAGCCCCCGACCTGCCGGGGGTGGTGGCAGAGCCGTTCTTGCCCGGAACCTCTGTCCCGGTCTGCTCGCCTGCGCTTGCGGGGCGATTGGCCGTGCGCGGCGATACCGGGCCTGCCGCGCTGTCATGGGCGCTCTTGCATGACACTGACCTGACCGGATGGCAGGCGTGGTTCGCACGGGCGGGATTGCCGGACCACGCCCCGGCAAGCGGCCCGATGTTTGAGGATTTCAACCTGCTGCGCGCGGCCGCTCTTGCGGGGCAGGGGGTGGCGCTGTGCCCCGAGGCGATGATCCGCCCGGATCTTGAGGCCGGACATCTGCTGCGCCTCTCTACTGTCAGCGTGATGGAGGAGTTTGGCTATCACCTGCTGTCTGGTCCGTTAGCGGGCAGCATGATGCAGCGTCAAACGCAGGCCTTTCGGGATTGGGCAATGGCGCATCGCGCGGCGTGATCGGATTGCGTGACGTCGGGCAGATTTGGAAACGGTGATGTTCCGATCAGCGAGGAATTGCGGCGCAAAAGGGTTTTGAGCTGGTACAACTTGCGGTTAACCTTGCACCGGGCTGACTGCAATTGGGTCAGGTGCCGGCCGGAATGTTCGTGTCAAGGTTTGGGTGATGGCGATGGAGGCAGTGACGCTGTTTGCCGGGGCGGCAAATCTGCTACCCGACAGCCTGCCGGTAACACCTGACCATTTCGGCTACAATTATACAGGCTTTCGCCCCTTTGGCCGGTTCTTGCGCCAGTTGGACGATGATCCTATGGGCCTGATCTCTTGGCCCGGCGGATCGGTGGCGGAAAATCTGAGTAACCGCTATGGGCTGGGCTATGATGATTTGTGGAATGACCGTTTCGGTTTTGGCCTGAACGATGTCTTTGCCGCCGCGCGGGCCCGCGATGCCGCCGTGTCGATTGTCTTGCCGACCTTGCCCTATCAGGGACGCGAGGCCGCGTTGCAGGCCGATATTGACAGTTTTGTCGCGCGTCTGGGATCAGGGGATTTTGGCCCCGTCCCGCGCCGATTGATTCTTGAAGTGGGCAGCGAATACTACGCCACCTTCGGGCCGGGGGTGGACAATGCCACGGCCTATGGCCGCATCGCCGATGCCACGGTGAAGGCCTTGTCGCGCGCGCTGTCCGATCCGGCGCTGAATCCTGACGGGGTCTTGCCAGAGATTGCGGTGCAAAGCGGGATTTCAGCGCCAGAGGATGCTGCCATCCGGGATGAGATGGACGACGCGGCCTTGGCGCAGGTGGATATGCTGATCCAACACCGCTTTCCCCTGCTGACAGGCGGGGTGGATGACAGCGCCGCCATTCTAGCCGATGCGGTAAAGGCATGGTCCGATGATATGGCAACCGTGGGCGCGCCGCGTCCGGGTGTGTTCCTCTCCAGTTACAACGTCGGTTCGCTGACACGCGAAGAGGCCCGCGCCAATTTTGTCGAAGAACGTGCGGCGGCGGGCGAGGTGGTCGATCCGGCAGCGATCAACCTTGAGACGCGCAATGACGCAACGTTTGAGCATTATTGGCAAGACCAGATGTACCTGCGCGATTACGGTCAGGATCAGCCGCGCGTGCTGCTGGAGTTACAGGCACGGACAGGGGCTTTGGGCATGGAAGCCGCGAGCGCCTATGGGGTGGATATGATCCACGCTGCGCGTCTGACCGGGACGGATGTGAATGGTCAGCCGCAGGATTTCATCGGGCAAGAGATGCTCGACATGATGGCCGAAAGCCTGATTGACACTCGCCCCCTGCGCCTGTCCCTGCGCAACCGCGC
>JAIYDR010000078.1 GCA_027487395.1 Rhodobacter sp.
CCTGGTTGAGAACCAGGTGTCCTAACCGATAGACGAACGGGCCACGCTGTCGGTGGGCGGGTATTAGTGGGCGCTGCGGTGACTCGCAAGGGGAAAAATGCGGTTTTGTCACCGGGATTTGACAAAGCGCGCTGTCGGTGCCGGTCAGGCGCGCGCGGCATCTTCCAGCCGCAGTTGCACCGAGGTGCGGCCGTTCCAGACGTTCAACTCCAACCGCCCGGCTAGATGAAAGCGCGCATGGCCGCCTTCGTTCAGCGCCGGGCCAAGCGGGCCATCGAACGCGCCAAAGGCGATGCCGTCGATGCGCGTGCCCATGCCATCGGTAAAGCTGATCTTCAAATGGCTTTCCCCCACCCGACGCGGTGTCACCGCCACATCGGCAAAGGCAAAGCGCGGGGCGGGGGCAGAGGCCCCATAGGGACCGGCATCCTCCAGCCGTTCCACCAAGGCGACTGTGGCGGCGGAGGGCATCAGCAACCCGTCCAGCTTCAAATCCGCAGGCCCACCCGCCCCCGCGCCTTGCCGCGCGAGCAACTCGCCCAAGCGCGCCATCGCCTCTTCCAGACGATCCTCGGCCACGGTCAGACCCGCCGCCATCTTGTGACCGCCGCCCTTGATCAACAGCCCCTCTTGCGCCAAGCGCTGAATCGATGCGCCGAGGTCCACGCCCGAGACGGACCGCCCCGAACCCTTGCCCTCACCGTCATTCAGCCCGATCACCACGGCGGGGCGGTTCGTCGCCTCTTTCAACCGGCTGGCGACAATCCCCACAACGCCCGGATGCCAGCCCTGACCCGCCGCCCAGACCAAGGGGCCATCCAGACCCCGCGCCGTGGCCTGTTCAAGGGCCGCATCGCGCACGCGGTTTTCAATCTCGCGCCGTTCGGTGTTCAACTCATCCAAGCGTTGCGCCATCGCTTGTGCTTCGGCGGGGTTGTCGCAAACGAGCAACCGCGCCCCCAAATCCGCCGCCCCAATCCGCCCCCCCGCATTGACGCGGGGACCGAAGAGAAAGCCCAAAGAATGGCAAGTCGGGGCCGTATCCAGCCGCGCCACATCGGCCAGCGCGCGCAAACCCACGCGCTCCCGCCGCGCCATGACCTTCAACCCCTGCCGCACCAGCGCCCGGTTCACACCAACCAAGGGCGCGACATCCGCCACCGTCGCCAGCGCCACAAGGTCCAGCATCGCCATCAGGTCCGGCCCCTGCACGCCCTCGCCGCGCAATTGGCGGTTCGCCTCGACCAACATCAGGAACACCACGGCTGCAGCGCACAGATGCGAAAGCGTGCCATCCTCATCCTGCCGGTTGGGGTTCACCACGGCCAGCGCGGCAGGCAGGGTCTCACCGCCCAAATGGTGATCCAGCACCACCACATCACAACGCGCAGCGGCGGCGATCGGCTCATGGCTCAGCGTGCCGCAATCCACGCAAACAATCAGGTCATGATGGGCCGCCAGTTCCGTCATGGCCGGGACGTTCGGGCCATAGCCTTCGTCGATACGGTCGGGAATATAAAGCGTCGCCTCTCGCCCCATCGCCCGCAGCCACAGGATCAGCAGCGCCGCCGACGATCCGCCGTCCACATCGTAATCGGCAAAAACCGCGATCCGCTGGCGCTTATGCACCGCAACCAAAAACCGTTCCGCCGCGCGCTTCATATCGCGCAAGGACTGCGGATCAGGCAGCAGGTCACGCAAGGACGGTGTCAGATACTCCACCGCCCCCTCTGCCGCCACGCCGCGCTTGGCCAGCGTCAGGCACAGCGCCAAAGGCAGCCGGGTGGCCTGCGCCATCGCCTCGGCCAAACGATCCTCTTCCGCCGTGGGACCAATCCAGCGGCGACCGGTGAGCGAGGCTTCGACATTCAGGAATGCGCGGGTCATGGCCGCTGAAGTGCCGCAATCCGGGGCAGGGCGCAAGACTCACCACTTGTGAAAGATGAACCACGCGCCAAGGCAGATGAGGCCAAAGCCTGCAAAGTGGTTCCAACTGAGCGGCTCTTTCAGATAGACGACCGAAAACACCATGAACACGGTCAACGTCAGCACCTCTTGGATGGTTTTCAGCTCTGCGGCGCTGAAGTATCCGTGTCCGATGCGGTTTGCAGGCACTTGCAGCATGTATTCAAACAGCGCGATGCCCCAACTGACCCCGATCACGATCACCAAGGGCGCGGTTTTGAACCTAAGATGGCCATACCATGCAAAGGTCATGAAGATGTTCGAGGCCGCCAAGAGGCCGATGGTCAGGACAGGCACGGGGATTTGTGGCATGGGCAGCACCTTCTTTTCATGGGCTGTCCCGGCATAGCGCAGCCCGCCGTGCAGGGCGAGATGTTGCCAAATTTGCGTTTAGCAAAAATGATTGTGCCAATACTTTGCAAATATGCCAGACTCCGTTTTGCCGCGCCGCCGCATGTCGCTATGGTCCGGCAAAATTCGGGGCCAAGCTGGGGGAGCCACACCCATGAAAGACATCCTGCAAGAGTTGGAAAACCGCCGCGCTGTGGCCCGCGCTGGCGGAGGTGCGCGACGGGTTGACGCGCAACACGGCAAGGGGAAGCTCACCGCGCGTGAGCGGATCGAGCTTCTCCTTGACGAAGGCAGCTTTGAGGAATTCGACATGTTCGTGCAGCACCGCTGCACCGATTTCGGGATGGAGGAAACCAAGCATCCCGGCGATGGCGTCGTGACCGGCTGGGGTACGATCAATGGCCGCCAGATCTACGTCTTTGCGCAGGATTTCACCGTGCTGGGTGGGTCTGTGTCGGAAACCCATGGCGCCAAGATCTGCAAGATCATGGATATGGCGATCCAGAATGGCGCGCCGGTGATCGGCATGAATGACTCTGGCGGCGCGCGCATTCAGGAAGGCGTGTCGTCGCTTGCCGCCTATGGCGAGGTGTTCCAACGCAACGTCCTCGCCTCGGGCGTGGTGCCGCAGATTTCACTGATCATGGGGCCCTGTGCGGGCGGCGCGGTCTACTCACCCGCCATGACCGACTTCATCTTCATGGTGAAGGATTC
>JAIYDR010000094.1 GCA_027487395.1 Rhodobacter sp.
AAGGCGCATATCGACATTGATCCCTCGTCGAGCGACAAGGTGATCCGCGGCGATGTGCCGATCGTGTGCGCTGTCGGCCATGTGCTGGAAGACATGCTGCGCCTGTGGAAGGCGCGTGGCCGCAAGGTCAACACAGAGGGTCTCGCCAAATGGTGGAACCAGCTGAACGAATGGCGGGCGGTGAATTGCCTTGCCTTCAAGAACAGCGAAAAGACCATCAAGCCGCAACACGCCCTGCAACGCCTTGAGGCGCTGACCAAGGGCATGGACCGCTACATCACGACCGAGGTCGGTCAGCACCAGATGTGGGCCGCGCAGTTCCTTGGCTTTGAGGATCCGAACCGCTGGATGACCTCAGGGGGCCTCGGGACCATGGGCTATGGTCTGCCCGCCTCTATCGGGGTGCAGGTCGCGCATCCCGATGCCCTCGTGATCAACGTTGCGGGTGAGGCGTCTTGGCTGATGAACATGCAGGAAATGGGCACCGCGATGCAGTTCCGCACGCCCGTGAAGCAGTTCATCCTGAACAACGAACGGCTTGGCATGGTGCGCCAGTGGCAGGAATTGCTGCATGGCGAGCGGTATTCGCATTCCTGGTCCGAATCCCTGCCCGATTTCGTGAAGCGGGCTGAGGCGTTCGGCTGCAAGGGCATCAAGTGCTCTGATCCCAAAGACCTCGATGACGCGATCATGGATATGATCCGCTACCCCGGCCCGGTGATCTTTGACTGCCTCGTGGAAAAGCACGAAAACTGCTTCCCCATGATCCCCTCGGGCAAGCCGCATAATGAGATGCTTCTGGGCGAGGATGACACCCAAGGCGTGATCGGTGCCAAAGGGGCGGTGTTGGTGTGATGCTCAGCGCCTTCGGATCGTCCTGAACCGATGATACCGAAGGCGCCGCACCACGCAGCTTGGGCACAGTCTGGACATGACCGCCGCAGCCCGGTAACTGCACGCCTCCGGCGACTTGAAATGGTATAGTTTCGCAACCATAATGAATGAGTTCGAGTTCGATCCGGCCAAAAGTGCCAGCAACCGGGACAAGCATGGCATCGACTTTGTCGAAGCGCAGGGCTTGTGGGCTGATCCCTTCGGTCTCGAAATCGGCCCCTTTCTGCGCGACGAGGTTCGGATGGGCCGGGTGGCGCAGTGGCAAGGGGCGCATTGGACGGCAATCTTCACGCGGCGCGGCAGGCGAATTCGTCTGATCTCGGTGCGCCGCGCAAGACATGAGGAGGTGGAGCGCTATGAACAAACAGACCGCTGACGCCCACGTCATGGTCAGCCGTGACGGCAGCCGAACCATCACCGTCGAAGAATTTGACCGCCTTTTCGATGAAGGCAGCGATCAAATCGACGACTTCCTCGACTGGGACAACGGCCGCCGCCCCGGATTGGTCGCAAAACGTGTCAACGTGGATTTCCCAACGTGGATGGTGCAGGCCCTGGACCGAGAGGCCAGCCATCGTGGCATCACCCGGCAGGCGCTGATCAAGATGTGGCTGGCCGACAAACTGGACGAATACCGCCGGGGCCGCCGCCCTGACGCCAAATAAGGAAACCGAATGTCCCCCCTGAATATCAAAAAAGGCTCCAGCAGCCATTCGGCCTATGATCTGCGCGATCCGAATTCGCCGCTGGAAGAGACGCATACGCTTGCGGTTCTGGTCGCCAATGAAAGCGGCGTCTTGGCGCGCGTGATCGGGCTGTTTTCGGGCCGGGGTTACAACATCGACAGTCTGACCGTGGCTGAGGTGGATCACGAAGGCCATCGCTCGCGCATAACCATTGTTACGCGCGGCACGCCTGCGGTGATTGAACAGATCAAGGCGCAGCTGGCGCGCATGGTCCCGGTGCATGATGTGCATGACCTGACCGCCGAAGGCCCCGCCGTGCAGCGCGAACTCGCGCTCTTCAAGGTGGCCGGAAAGGGCGAGAGCCGGATCGAGGCGCTGCGTCTGGCCGAGATTTTCCGCGCCAATGTGGTGGATTCGACGCTGGAGAGTTTCGTGTTCGAAATCACCGGCACCCCGGAAAAGATCGACGCTTTCGGCGATCTGATGCGCCCCTTGGGCCTGCGCGAAATGGCCCGAACCGGCGTGGCCGCTCTGTCGCGCGGCGCTTAAGCCGCGCCTCCCCTCTCCCCCGGGGGGAGTTTTGTGGCTGCTGACCGTAGAACCTAACGCCCGGTGAACCTCGCCGGGCGTTTTTGCAAGAACGCCGCCACACCTTCGCGGAAATCCTCGGTCGCCCCGGCCTTTGATTGCAACCGCGCCTCCAGCGCCAGTTGCGCGGGCAGATCATTCCCCGGCGACGCCCGCAGCGCCTGTTTCACCAAGCGATAGGCCGTCGTCGGCCCTTGCGCCAAAGTCCCGGCCCTTGCCGCGACATGGGCCGCAAAGCCTTCATCCGCAACGCATTCGTAGATCATCCCCCAGTCCGCCGCCTGCCGCGCATTGATCTTGTCGGCAAACAGCGCCGCCCCCATCGCGCGGGCCATACCAATCTGACGCGGCAGCCAATAGGTCCCCCCGGCATCGGGGATCAGCCCAATCCGGGTGAAGGCCTGCACGAAACTGGCGCTTTCCGTGGCAATCACCACATCCGCCGCCAAGGCGAGATTGGCCCCCGCCCCCACCGCCGCGCCATTCACGGCGGCAATCGTCGGGATCGGGCAGTCGTAAATCGCGTTCAGCAGCGGTTCATATTCCTCAGCCAGTATCCGCCCAAGATCCAACTGCCCCAAGGCCATCGCATCCTGCAAATCCTGACCCGAGCAGAACCCCCGCCCCGTCCCGGTCAGCACCAAGACACGGGCGCTTTGGGACAATTCCTGCACCGCCGCCAGCATCTCTGCCCGCATCAGCGAGGACAGCGCATTCATCACCTCGGGTCGGTTGAGGGTCAGGGTGCCGATCCCGTTATGCACGGTCACGGTGATGGTCTGATAGGTCATGATGTCGCCTCCCTGCCCCGCCAGATTACCCGCAGGGCGGCATAGGGAAAGCACGACGTTGGGTCAAACGGTCCTAGGCGTCGTTCTTGGTCAGTTCCGCCACCCGCGCCTGCTCCGCTGCCGTCAGGCCAACGGCCGCCTCTGGTGCCCTGGACCTTGCGCGCAGGCTGGCAAAGGCCACCGCGCCACCGGCCAGCAACATCGCTGGTCCCGCCAGCCACAGGAACAGCGTCGATCCCTCGGCTGGCGGATTGAGCAGCACAAACTCGCCATAGCGGTCCACGATATAGGCCACCGCCTCTGCGTCACTGTCGCCCGCTGTCAGGCGTTCGCGCAACAGAACCCGCAAGTCGCGGGCAATCGGCGCATCGGAATCGTCGATATTCTCATTCTGGCAGACCGGGCAGCGCAGTTCTTTGGACAGGGCGCGCGCCCGCGCCTCTAGTGCCGGGTCGGACAACATCTCACCCGGTTGCACCGCCCAGACCGGTGCCACCATCGGGGCCGCGATTGGCGCCGCGACCGAAAAGAGCAGGGACAGGATCAGCGCGCGCTTCATTCCGCAGGCACCCCTTGTGGCACGCGCCGCGCCCCGGCGGCCACACGGTAGCGCCGGTCGGTCAGCGACAACACGCCCCCAAGCGCCATGATGATCGCCCCAGCCCACAACCAATTGGCAAAGGGTTCGACGTAGCTGCGCACCGCCCAACCCCCGTTGTCCTGCGGATCGCCGATCACCAGATAAATGTCACGCCACAGGCCGTAATCAATCGCGGCCTCAGTGGTCGGCATCTGCGCCACGGGATAGAACCGCTTTTCCGGATAGAGCATCGCCACCTCTGCCCCGTCGCGCATCACCTGCATCGTCGCCATGGTGGACAGGTAATTTGGCCCCTGCACCCGATCCACCGCCTGCAAGGTTACGTCATAAGCCCCCAACGGATAGGATTCGCCAATCTGCAGAACGCGGATATCTTCGACCTTCCACGACATCATCGCGCAAACGGCAAAAATGGTGATCCCAAGCCCGGTATGCGCCGTCGCCTTGCCCCAATCGGCGCGCGGCAGGCGGGCCAGTCGGCCCAGACGGTCGGCAATGCCCCCCCGCCCCGTGCGCTGCGACAGGTCAAACAGCGCGCCGATCACCACCCAGACCCCCAGCGCCACACCCACCGGCCCAAGGGCCGTGCGTCCGGTCTGCATGGCAAAGACCAAGGCCCCCAACGCCGCGGAAAGGATCAGCGCAGGCACAACCAGCCGCAACGTCCGCCCCAGTTGGGCACGCTTCCACGGCAGGATCGACCCGATGGGCAAAAGCACCGCCAAGGCGGTCATGAAGGGCGAGAAGGCGGCGTTAAAAAACGGCTCCCCCACGCTCAGCTTGCGGTTCAGCAAGAGTTCGGCAACCAAAGGCCAGATCGTGCCGACAAAGATCACGAAAGCCGCCACGGCAAGGAGAAGGTTATTGGCGACCAAGGCGCTTTCCCGACTGACCATGGAAAACACGCCCTTCGCCTCCATCGCGCCCGCGCGGGCGGCGAAAAGGGTCAAGGCCCCGCCCATGAACACGCCAAGGATCAGCAGGATGAACATCCCGCGTTCGGGGTCATTGGCAAAGGCATGGACCGAAGTGATGACGCCCGAGCGCACGATGAAGGTGCCCACCAGCGAAAAGCCAAAGGCGAGGATGGCCAAAAGGATCGTCCAGGCCTTCAGGCTTTCGCGCTTTTCCACCACGATGGCAGAATGAAGTAAGGCGGCGGCAATCAGCCAGGGCATAAAGCTGGCATTCTCGACCGGATCCCAGAACCAGAACCCGCCCCAACCCAGTTCATAATAGGCCCACCACGACCCCAGCGCGATGCCGATGGTCAGAAAGACCCAACTCACCAGCGTCCAGGGCCGTACCCATCGCCCCCAGGCGGCATCCACCCGGCCTTCGATCAATGCGGCAACGGCGAAAGAAAAGCTCATCGAAAGGCCAACATAGCCAAGATACAGAAACGGCGGATGAAAGGCCAAGCCGGGGTCTTGCAGCAAGGGGTTCAGGTCATTGCCGTTCAGCGGCGGCACTTCCAGTCGCAAAAAGGGGTTCGAGGTCAGCAGCATGAACAACAGGAACGCCACCCCGATCATTCCCTGCACCGCCAGCACCCGCGCCTTCAACTGCGGTGGCAGATTGCCCCCGAACAGCGCGGCCGAGGCCCCGAACAGCGCCAAGATCAACACCCATAAGAGCAACGACCCCTCATGGTTGCCCCAAACGCCCGAGATCTTGTAGAGCATCGGCTTGAGCGTATGCGAATTCTCAACCACCAGTTTCAGCGAGAAATCCGACACCACAAAAGCATAGGTCAGTGCGCCAAAGGACAGCGCCACCAGCAGCAGTTGCGCGATGGCTGCGGGGGCCGCCAGCGCCATCAGCCCCGGATTGCGGGTCTGCGCGCCGTAAAGCGGCAAGGTCGACTGCACCAGCGCAACCGCCAAGGACAAGATCACGCAGAAATGGCCAAGTTCAACGATCACGGAGCACCCCCACACCTTCTTTACCAGACACTAGGCACAAAGCGCGCCGCCCGCCATAGCCTGCGCCGCCGCGCCGCAGGCCTTGGGCCCGATATGACGCGGGTTTGATCGTAGAGTCTGCACCGTCGTACCCCTGCCAAAGGCCGGGAGGGTTTTGCACCCTCCCGGACCCTCCCGCAGGATATTTGAGCAACGGGGAAGGGGGGCGGGCCTAAAGACCCAACGCGGCCTTCCAATCCGTCAGCCGCGCGGCGTTCACACCCCAATCATTGCTGCCGATGCGTTGGCGGGCGTAAATGTCAAGGCGTGAGCCTGTGCCCTCTGCCCGCACCTCTGCCGTGGTGTAATCGGGAAAGCCCCACAGCCGCGTGCGCGTGATCCAGGTGATCCGACCATCCTCCACGCTGCCCGCAAGGCGCACCGTGCGCGGGGTGGCCATGGCCACAGCATCCAACCGCACCAGCACCGAAGCCGGGGGTTCCGCCACCACACAGGCCAGCCGGGCCGAGTCCGATGCGGGCTTTACCATGCAATCGGCGGGGGCCTCGGTCACGGGCGAGATATGCCAGACCGTCACATCAGAGGGTGCCAGCCGCACATAGGCGGCAAAGCCAAGCAACAGCGCCACAAGCGCCAAAAGACCAAACCCCATGGCGCGTTTCCCCTTCTGCATCGCTGTGGCCCTTCAGACCTGCGTGGGCGGTTTAGAACACCCGCTGTTTCGCCTTTGACAGCGTGAACCCATGACCCGCCGAATTCTCGCAGGTCATGCCCGATTTGGCCGAGGTGCAGGTGACCCCGCCGCCGCTGACCGACTCACCGTAACCCAGCACAGGATTGCCCGGATCGCTGATGGCGTCGCTGATACAGGCAAGTCCCCCGCGCCGATCCACGCTGCCGATCCAGAAGGCATTGCCCCAATCATAATCACACCCCTCCGGCGCAGGCAGTGCCGAGGGGGTGTAGTTCCCGATGTCGCAGCGCACGCCATCCCCGTCGTCGCCATAGCCCGAGAACACCATACAATGGATGTTGCCGGTTGGGGATTGAAACCCGAAATACTCCTGCGCCCCGGCAGCAGAGCCTGCCATCACAACGGCACATATCGTCAAAACACCACGCATCACAAATTACCCCACAGGTTGGGCCCGCTCTACCAGACGGGCAAAGAAACTTGCGCCCACTGGGGCGGCTTCGTCGTTAAAATCATAGGCGGGGTGGTGCAGCCCCGCCCCAGGCCCGATTCCAAGGAACAGATAGGCCCCCGGTCGCGATTCGAGCATATAGGAGAAATCTTCCGATCCCATTTCCTTGTTGGCATCCTCATCAACCGCATCAGCCCCGACCACTTCCCGCGCGACATCTGCGGCAAAGGCGGCCTCAGGGGCAGAGTTGATGGTGGGTGGATAGCCCCAATCGTAATCAATCGCCGCGGTCACGTCATAGGCCGCGGCATGGCCTTCAACGATGGCGAAGAACCGCTTTTTCAACAGCGCCCGCACCTCTGGCGAGAAACTGCGGATGGTGGCGCAGAACATCGCGGTTTCGGGGATGATGTTGGATGCGGTGCCGCCGTGGATTTGGGTGACGGAAATCACCGCCTCATCCAAGGCATAGACATTGCGCGGGATGATGGTCTGAATCGCTTGCACCATCCCGACAATCGCAATCAGCGGATCAACACAATCATGTGGCGTCGCGCCATGCCCACCCCTTCCCGTCACCGTCACAAAGGCCGTATCGACCGAGGCCATCAGGGCCCCCGGTGTGGTGTGAAAATGGCCAAACTCCACGTTGGGCGCGTTGTGGATGCCGTAGACTTGGGTGATGTCAAAGCGGTCCATCACGCCTTCTTGCACCATGACCTGCCCGCCGCCGCCGTCTTCTTCCGCCGGTTGGAAGATCAGCGCCACCCGCCCCGCAAAGCGCCGCGTCTCGGCCAGATATTTCGCCGCCCCCAAAAGCATGGTGACATGGCCGTCATGACCGCAGGCGTGCATCTTGCCGGGGATGGTTGAGGTATGCTCCGCCCCCGTCGCCTCAAGAATCGGCAGCGCGTCCATATCAGCGCGCAACCCGATGGTGGGGCCCTCACCCGTGCCAGTGATCACCGCGACGATCCCGGTCCTAGCAATGCCCTCGTGGATTTCATCCACGCCGAATTCACGCAGCCGTGCCGCAATGAAAGCCGCCGTCTGCGGGCAGTCAAAGCCCAACTCTGGGTTTGCATGCAGATGGCGACGCCAGCCCTTCATTTCTTCGGCAAAAGCCGCGATACGGTTCAGGACGGGCATGGGCGACTCCGGGGATTGGGCTGGCGTTCTAAGCTTTGATCAAATCGGAAAAGACAGGTGGCCGCAATGACCCTTCCCGACCCTGACCTGACCGCCAGCGACAGGCTGGTCCGCAACAGCGACGCCGGGATGGATCGGCTGCTCGAGATCATGCGCCGCCTGCGCGATCCCGCGACGGGCTGCCCTTGGGACATCGAGCAGGATTTTGCCAGCATTGTCCCCTACACCATCGAAGAGGCGCATGAGGTGGCCGATGCCATCGCGCGTCAGGCTTGGGACGAATTGCCGGGGGAGTTGGGGGACCTTCTCTTGCAAGTGGTGTTCCATGCCCAGATGGCCCGCGATCAGGGGATGTTCAGCTTTCAGGATGTGGTGCGCGCGATATCCGACAAGATGCTCGCCCGTCACCCACATGTCTTTGGCGCTGAGAGCCGTGATAAATCCGCAGCCCAGCAAACCGCCGATTGGGAAAAGATCAAAGCGGCCGAGCGGGGCGGTCGCACGGCGCGGGTGCTTGACGGTGTGGCACTCGGCCTGCCGGCCCTGACGCGGGCGGTGAAGTTGCAAAAGCGTGCGGCGCGGGTGGGGTTCGACTGGCCGTCGACTGACGAAGTCGTGGCCAAGATCAGCGAAGAGGCCGCCGAACTGGTCGAAGCGCGCGAAACGCTGACCAAGGCCGAGGTTGAGGAAGAGTTTGGCGACCTGTTGTTCGTCATGGCCAACCTTGCCCGCCATTTGGAGCTAGACCCCGAAGCCGCCCTGCGCGCCGCCAACGCCAAATTCACCCGCCGCTTTTGCCGGATCGAGGATTGGTTGGCCGATGCCGGAAAACACCCCGCCGACAGTGACTTGGCCGAGATGGACGCGCTGTGGAACCGTGCCAAGGCCGAGGAAAAAGCCGCCAAGCGCCGCGAATGATACGGGTGTGACTGGGGATGCACCACAGCACGGCTTGACCAAAGTAAAATAGTCAGGTTTATGGACGGGGTAATTTCCGACAAAAGGACTCGGTTATGTTTCTTCGTCTGTCTCTCACCAGCCTTGTGCTTTCGGGCATCGCCTTGCCCCTTTTGGCGCAGGAGGTGAACGTTTATTCACACCGTCAGCCCGAACTGATCCAGCCTCTGGTCGATGCCTTCACCGCAGAGACAGGCATCACCGTCAATGTGGCCTTTGTCGACAAAGGCATGGCCGAACGACTGCAGGCTGAGGGTGCACGCTCACCCGCGGATCTCGTGCTGACCGTTGACATCGCGCGGCTTCAACAGATCGTCGACGCCGGGCTCACCCAACCCGTCGACTCGGCCGTTCTGAAGGCGAATATCCCCGCGGACATGCGGGATGCCGGAAATCAATGGTTCGGCCTGACGTCGCGCGCGCGGATCGTCTATGCCAGCGTTGATCGCGTGCAACCGGGCGAGATCACGACCTACGAAGACCTTGCCTCAGAAAAATGGAAGGGTCGCCTTTGCACCCGCTCTGGCACCAATGATTACAACGTGGCCCTTCTTGCCGCTGTCATCGTGCATCATGGCCCAGAGGCGGCCAAGACCTGGGCCGAAGGGTTGAAGGCCAATCTGGCGCGCAAACCCGATGGCGGCGACCGCGATCAGGTCAAGGCGATTGCCGCAGGCGAATGTGACATCGCGCTGGGCAACACCTACTACATAGGCCAGATGCTGAACGACCCCGAACAGAAAGCCGCTGCCGAAGCGGTCCGAATCGAGTTCCCCAAGTTTGCCGATGGCGGGTCTCACATGAACGTCTCGGGCGTTGCGCTGACCAAATTCGCCCCGAACAAGGCCGAAGCGCTGACGTTCATGGAATGGCTGTCCTCGGATGCCGCGCAAGCGATCTATGCCGAAAAGAACTATGAGTTCCCGGTGAACCCCGCCGTCGCGCGCTCTGCCCTCGTGCAGTCTTGGGGCGCGTTCACCGTCGACTCGGTGGCGTTGTCCGCCGTCGCCGCAGCCCGCCCCGCGGCGCTGAAGATCATGGAAGAGATCGACTTCGACAACTGATTTCGATCTTTAACGCATCATTTAGAACAAGAACGGAAAAAAGGGACAGCACGTCCCTTTTTTTCGCATTTGGTAAATTTTCTTAACAAGGCTCTACCGCAGGGCCATAAACTTTCGTATAGTTACACCGTAGTTGTCATGTATTTTCAGGTGTTGATCCACAACCTATAGGTTATTTGGCATGTCGCAGGACGCTATGATGCGCACCACCCATCCCTCTGTCGGGAAAAGCAGGCCTGAGATTGAGGCCGAACTGCGCGGCGTGCTGGAATACAACCGTAGCGAGACTCTAAAACTGATGTTGCATGACGCCCCGATTGGCGAAGTGCTGGAAAAAATCGTTTTGGATGCCGAAGCGGTGCTGCCGGGGTCGATCTGTTCGTTGTTGCTGCTCTCGGCTGACGGGGAACGGCTGACCTATGGCGCTGCCCCCAATCTGCCCGACTTTTACAACGCGGCGGTCGAGGGCGCGGCGGTCGCCTTGGGCAACGGCTCTTGCGGGACCGCGGCCGCCTCGGGCACGCGCGTGGTGGTCGAAGATGTCGCCACCCATCCCTATTGGGCCGCCTATGCGGAGCTGACACGAAAAGCGGAACTGGGGGCCTGCTGGTCGCAGCCGGTGCTGGGTCCACGCCGCACCGTGGTGGGCACCTTTGGCATCTATCACAGAACCGCCTGCAGCCCCACAGACCGTGACATCGTGGTGATCGAACACGCCTCGGACCTAGCGGCTTTGGCAATCGACCGGCACCGTGCGCAAGAAGAGTTGACCCACTACCGCGACCATCTGGAACAGCTGATCGCCGAACGCGCCGCCACCATCGTCTGCCTGAACCGCGAATTGCAGCAAAGGGTCGAAGAAGCGCAGGCTGCCAATCGGGCGAAAGGCGTGTTTTTGGCCAATATGAGCCATGAGTTGCGCACCCCCTTGAACGCAGTGGTGGGGCTGGCCGCACTTTTGCAAGAAAGTGTCACCGATCCGGTGCAACGCCAACGCACCGAGCGCATCGTCATTGCGGGGCGTCATCTTCTGGGCACCATCGATGCAATCCTCGATCTGTCCAAGATCGAGACCGGCAAATTCACGCTGGAAGACTGCCCGCTGCGCATCGATGCCATTGTGGACAATGTCGTGGCGATGATGCGGGACCGGGCCGAGAGCAAGGACCTTGTCCTGCGTGTCGACGTGCCAGAGATGCCTTTTGCCTTGGCGGGTGATCCGGTCCGCTTGCAACAGGCTTTGCTGAACTACGTCGGCAATGCGGTCAAATTCACCGGCCAAGGCACCATCTCTTTGCGTGTCCGCGTCCTTGAAACCTGCGCCGCCTCGGTGTTCTTGCATTTCGAGGTGCAAGATACCGGCATCGGCATCAAACCCGCCGCTTTGCGACGTCTGTTTCAAGGCTTTGAACAGGCCGATAGCAGCATCTCGCGTACCTATGGCGGCACTGGGCTGGGGCTCGAGATCACCCGCCGCTTTGCCGAATTGATGGGTGGGACGGTCGGGGTAGACAGCGTGGAAGGTCAGGGCAGCACGTTCTGGTTCACCGCCCGCTTGCGCAAATCGACCGAGGGCGCCGCATCCGGTCCCCCTGCGCAAGCGCGCGCTTTGGCCATCACCGATCCGTCGGCCTTGCGCGCCATTTTGCAACGTGATTGGGCGGGCAGCCGCGTCCTCGTGGCCGAGGATGAGCCGATCAACGCCGAAATCACCCGCGCATTGTTGGAGTCCGTGGGTTTGACGGTCGAAAACGCCGTGACCGGACGCGAAGCGGTGGACAAAGCCATCACCTTTGCGCCGACCCTGATCTTGATGGACATGCAGATGCCCGAGTTGGACGGAATCGACGCCACCCGCGCGATCCGTGCTTTGCCCGGGATGGCGCGTTTGCCGATCATTGCCATGACGGCCAACGCCTTTGCCGAGGATCGCGCCGCATGCCTTGCCGTCGGGATGAACGGCTTTTTGTCAAAGCCGGTGCTACCCGGACGGCTTTACGCAGAAATTCTGGCGCAACTGACCGCGCAGCAGGCGGAACCTTTGGAACTCGTCTGACTGGCTGGACAAACCAAAGCCACTGGGCTTTGCTGGCCGCACGCACAGAAGGGCCAGAACATGACGCAGCATCCGCGCAAGATCATCATCGACACCGATCCGGGGCAGGATGACGCCGTGGCGATCCTTCTGGCGCTGGCCAGCCCCGAGCTTGAGGTGCTGGGCATCACCGCCGTCGCCGGCAATGTGCCGCTGCCACTGACGCAAAAGAACGCCCGCATCATCTGCGAATTGGCAGGCAAACCGCATACCAAGGTGTTCGCGGGCTGCGATGCCCCGATCAAGCGCAAACTGGTCACGGCCGAACATGTGCACGGCAAAACCGGCCTTGATGGTCCGCAAATGGCCGATCCGGTCATGGCGCTGCAAGACCAACATGCCGTCGATTTCATCATCGACGCCCTGCGCCAAGAAGCCCCGCATTCGGTGACGCTCTGCCCCCTTGGCCCTTTGACCAACATCGCCGTGGCTTTCCAGCGCGCGCCCGACATCATCGCCCGCGTGCAGCAGATCGTGCTGATGGGGGGCGCGTATTTTGAGGTCGGCAACATCACCCCAGCGGCCGAGTTCAACATCTACGTCGACCCCGAAGCCGCTGAGATTGTGTTCAAATCCGGCGTGCCGCTGGTGGTGATGCCGCTTGATGTCACCCATAAGGCCCTGACCAATCGCGCGCGGGTTGAGGCGTTTCGCGCCCTTGGCACTGAGCCGGGGCGCATGGTCGCCGAATGGACCGATTTCTTCGAGCGCTTCGACATGGCGAAATACGGCAGCGAGGGCGCGCCTTTGCATGACCCTTGCGTCATCGCCTATCTCTTGCGCCCCGACCTGTTTGCCGGACGCCACATCAATGTGGAAATCGAAACCGGTTCCGACCTTACCCTTGGCATGACCGTCGCCGATTGGTGGGGCGTCACGGACCGCCAGGCCAATGCCCTGTTCATCGGCTCCGTCGATACCGAAGGCTTCTTCGCTCTGCTGACGGAACGGATCGGCAGGTTGTAACGCCTCCTGCTTCATCTTGGCTGAAATACCCCACGGGGGCGCGGGGGTGTGAAACCCCCGCTTCTTCGGCCAATAAAACGTACCTCAGCCCAAAGAATACCCCGTCCCGCGCACCGTGCGGATGGGGTCATTGCCACCCGCCCGCACCAGCGCCTTGCGCAAGCGCCCGACATGGACATCCACGGTCCGGGCATCGACATAGATATCCCGCCCCCAGACTCGGTCCAACAGCGCCTCGCGCGTCCAGACCCGACCGGCGCGTTCCATCAAGGCCGAGAGCAAGCGGTATTCGGTCGGTGCCAGCTTCACCGCCACCCCGGCGCGGTGCACACGGTGGGTTTCGGCGTCCAGCACCAGATTGCCCACGTCCAGCACCACCCCAACCGTTGAGGGCCGGACCCGGCGCAACTGCACCCGCACGCGGGCTAAAAGCTCGGCCAGCGAAAACGGCTTGACCACATAGTCATCCGCCCCGGTTTCCAATCCCCGCACGCGGTCGCCCTCTTCACCGCGCGCCGACAGCATCAGCACCGGGATCCCCCGCGTCTCAGAGCGT
>JAIYDR010000183.1 GCA_027487395.1 Rhodobacter sp.
GGCGATCAAGCGAAGGTCTTGGCGAATGCGGCGATGGCTTCCTTCAGCTTCGCTTCGTCAGCACCTTTGATCTTCGGGTCGGCGGTGGTCAGCCAATCCAGGATATCCTTGCGCTGGTTGCGCAGATAGGACAGCAGCCCGGCTTCGAAACGGCCGACATCCTTGACTGCGACCTTGTCGAGGAAGCCCGAAGTGCCCGCATAGATCACGCAGACGATTTCCGCGTTGGTAAGGGGCGAGTACTGGTTTTGCTTCATCAACTCGGTCAGGCGCGCACCACGGTTCAGCAGCGCTTGCGTCGAGGCGTCAAGGTCCGAACCGAACTGTGCGAAGGCTGCCATTTCGCGATACTGCGCCAGCGACAGTTTCACCGGACCGGCGACGGTTTTCATCGCGTTGGTCTGGGCCGAAGAGCCCACGCGCGACACCGACAGACCGGTGTTTACGGCAGGACGGATACCCTGGTAGAACAGTTCGGTTTCCAGGAAGATCTGGCCGTCAGTGATCGAGATCACGTTCGTCGGAATAAAGGCCGACACGTCGCCGCCTTGGGTTTCGATAATCGGCAGCGCGGTCAGCGAGCCTGCGCCGAAATCTTCGTTCAGCTTGGCCGAACGCTCCAGCAGGCGCGAGTGCAGATAGAACACGTCGCCCGGATAGGCTTCGCGGCCCGGCGGACGACGCAGCAACAGCGACATCTGACGGTAAGCAACGGCCTGCTTGGACAGGTCATCATAGATGATCAGGGCATGGCGGCCATTGTCGCGGAAGAATTCCGCCATCGCGGTCGCCGAATAGGGCGCGAGGAACTGCATCGGTGCCGGGTCAGAGGCGGTTGCCGCAACCACGATAGTGTAGTCGATGGCGCCGGTCTCTTCCAGCTTCTTCACCAACTGCGCCACAGTCGAACGCTTTTGACCGATGGCGACATAGATGCAGTACAGCTTCTTGGATTCATCATCGCCAGCAGCGTCGTTATACGACTTCTGGTTCAGGATGGTGTCGAGCGCCACGGCGGTCTTGCCGGTCTGACGGTCGCCGATAATCAGTTCGCGCTGGCCACGGCCAACCGGGATCATGGCGTCCACGGCCTTCAGGCCGGTCGCCATGGGTTCATGCACCGATTTGCGCGGGATGATGCCCGGGGCCTTGACGTCTGCCACACGACGCTCGGTCGCGGCGATCGGGCCTTTGCCGTCGATCGGGTTGCCCAGACCGTCCACAACACGGCCCAGCAAAGCGTTGCCAGCGGGCACGTCCACGATGGACTTGGTGCGCTTGACGACGTCGCCTTCCTTGATGTCCTGGTCGGATCCGAAGATAACGATACCGACGTTATCGACTTCAAGGTTCAGCGCCATCCCGCGGATGCCGCCGGGGAATTCCACCATCTCACCGGCTTGGACATTGTCCAGCCCGTGGACGCGGGCAATCCCGTCGCCGACGCTCAACACGCGACCCACTTCGGAAACTTCAGCGTCCTTGCCGAAGTTCTTGATCTGCTCCTTGAGGATCGCAGAGATCTCAGCAGCCTGGATTCCCATCACCCAACCTCTTTCATTGCATTCTGGAGAGCCGCGAGCTTCGACTTGACCGAGGTGTCGATCATGGTCGAGCCGAGCTTGACGACGAGACCGCCGATGAGAGTTTCATCGACGGCGGTTTTCAATTTCACATCCTTGCCGATCTTTGCCTTCAGCACGGTCGCCAAGGCGGCGGCTTGTGCAGCGGTCAGCGCGGCGGCGCTGGTGACTTCTGCAGTGACTTCACCCTTTTCCGCCGCAATGCGGGCGGAAAGGTCAGCGGCCAGTTGCGGCAGTACGAACAACCGGCGCTTGGAAGCCATGAGGCCCAGCGTGCTCGCCGTCAACCCCGACAAGTTCAGCGCGCGTGCAATCGCGGCCATTGCGGCGGCTTGTTCTTCGCGGGTGATGACCGGGCTGGCGATAACCGCCCGCAGGTCTTCGCTCACGGCAAGCGCTGCCGAAAGCGCATCGGCATCCGTCTCAAGCTGAGCCAGAGCGCCTTCTTCCTTTGCAAGGTCGAAAAGCGCGGTGGCGTAGCGTGCGGCGATGCCGGTGGAGATCGAAGCTGGTTCGGACACGTCAACCCTTCCGCTGTCTCGGCCCCATTTGACGCTGGTCTAGGCGAAAGGTCGCCAAGGCCACGGTCTGTCCGGGGCGCACACGTGTGTATGCGTCTGATGATTTTGGGGGGGCTTTAGCAGAGGCAGACCTAGCCCGCAACCGTCTAGCACCCATGAACGCGACAGAAGTGGTCAAGATTTCTGACCCGTCTCCTGCGCCCAGATTCAACTGCGACTCTTTGGCACTGCTTTCGCGGCATTCAGGCCGCAGACGGGACGCGCAGCGCAGAATCATGCCGCCTTAACGCGAGGTGTTGGACGTCACCTATGCTTTGTCCGGCGTGGCAGAGAGATCCGTCTCTGCCCGGTTCATCGCCGGTTCAGGCACACCCTTGCCGACGCCCTCCAGCGCGCGCAGTGGCCGGCGCACGACCGCGCCCAAACCGCCGCGCGTTGGGGCATAGACCTGCTTTGACGCCTCGACCATCAACACGCCACCAGCCAGCCACGGACCAAAACGGCGACCCAAACCTTCCCACATATCCGCAGTACGCAGCCAGAACCGCCCCTGCGACGGCGGCGAGAACAACGCGGCGCAGGATCGTTCCGGCGTGAAGCCGTGGCGCTTCAACTGGGTTTCCAACTGAGTCATGGAATAAGGCCGACCAAAGCCAAAGGGCGTGCCATCTCCCCGCGCCCAGAGACCTGACCGGTTGGGAACCACGACCAGCGCCCGCCCGCCAGGACCCA
>JAIYDR010000123.1 GCA_027487395.1 Rhodobacter sp.
AGGCGTCGCCAGACCCTGCACCCGCAGGATGGCCGGACCGTCCTGCACCGCAGGCCGCGCGATTTCCCGCGCCTTGCGGCCCACAATCAGGCTGACCAGCTCTTCGGGCGTGGTGTGGTCAATGGGACGCATGCCGACCATCTGCCCATCGCGCAGCACGGCGACACGGTCCGCGATACGGAAAATCTCATCCAAGCGGTGGCTGACATAGATCATGCCCACTCCGCGCGCTTTCAGCGGGCGCAGGGCGGTGAAGAGACGCTCCACCTCATCCGCCGGCAGGCTGGCAGTGGGTTCGTCCAGCACCAGATAATCGCAATCGGCAGCCAGCGCGCGCGCGATGGCGACCAATGATTTCTGCGTGCGCGTCAGGTTCGACACACGCGCCGTGGCGGGAAACTCCGCCTCCACCAGACGCAAGGCGGCATCGGCGGCGGCTTCCGTCGCGGGCCAGTCGATGCGGCGGCCTTTCTTCACATAACCCAAAGCCAAGGCGATATTCTCAGCCACGCTCATCCATTCGATCAGGCCGAGGTCTTGGTGAATGAAGGCGACCTTTTGGCCGCCCGCTTTCCCGGCCTCATGCGCATAAGCGGTGCCGTCGATGAACACGCCGCCTTCATCGGGGCGATGGATGCCGCCCAGCACCTTGATCAAGGTGGATTTGCCCGCGCCGTTTTCGCCAAGCAGGGCCACGATCTCGCCGCGTTCCACCTTCAGCGAGACGCCTTTCAGGGCGCGAGTCCCGCCAAAGGACTTCACGATCCGGTCGAATAACAGGCCGCCCTCTGACGGTTGCATCGGAAATCCCCCCTTGCGTTGCCGGGCCCCTCCTCCATAGGTTTACCGGTAACGTGGGTATCCTGTGCCCGCGCCCCGCCCAGTGTCAAGAAAAAAAGTTATCGATAACATAGACCGTGATCACCCCATGAAAGCCAACCTCGAAGACATCGCCCGCGCGGCTGGGGTCTCAAAGATGACGGTCAGTCGTGTCCTGCGCGGCGGGTCGGGATTTTCCGACGACACCCGCACGCGAGTGATGCAAGTCGCGGAAAGGCTTGGTTATATTCCCAACCGTCTGGCAGCGGCCTTTGGCGCGGAACAGGCCAGCACCTTGGTGGGAATGTGCGTGCCGCGCCTGACTTCGGGCCTTTTTGGCCACGTGCTGGATGGGGTGGACCGCGCGCTCACGCGGTTGGGGTTTCAACTGATGATCGGGGCCAACAACCACGCCACCGATGAGGAAGAGGCTTGGGTACGCCAACTGGTCAGCTGGCGTCCAGCGGGTGTGATTCTGTCCGGCCGCACACACAGCCCCGGCACGGTGGACCTGCTGCGCAAGACCGCGCTGCCGGTGGTGGAAATCTGGGATCTGACCACCAGCCCCATCGACATGGCCGTGGGCTTTTCCCATCACGATTGCGGCGCAGAAATGGGGCTGCACCTGATCCGGCGCGGGCGGCGGCGTGCGGGGTTTGTCGGTGCGCTCGCCCGCGCCGATGTCATGGGCGCGGCACGGCTGGACGGCTTTCGCGCCGCCTTGGCGCAGGCAGGCCATCCTCTGGCGGATGCCGAGGTGTTGAACGACGCCCCCGGCTTTTACGCAGGCTACTATGGGATGGAGACGTTGCTTTCGCGCCGGGGCGATCTGGATGCCGTCTATTTCCACAATGATGAGATGGCGATTGGCGGTCTGGCCTTTTGCCAAGCGCGGGGTCTGCGCGTGCCCGAAGACATCGGCATCGCAGGTTGGGGTGGGATGGAGGCAGCCTCGATCCTGCCGCGCCGTTTGACGACAACGCTGGTGCCCACGACCGCCATCGGCAAAGCGGCCGCCGAGGCGCTGGTCGCCCGCCTGACGGGTGCTGCGGTGCCAGAGGTGACGGTGGTGCCCACCCGGTTGGTTCCGGGTGAAACAGTCTAGATCAAGGCCACTGCACGCCGCGACGATTGAGGATCACCGAATAGACGCTGGTCGTCGCCGTGATGAACAGCCGATGCTTGGCCCGCCCGCCGAAACAGATGTTCGAAACGACCTCTGGCACCAAAATCTTGCCCAACAGCCGCCCATCGGGGCCAATGCAATGCACCCCATCGGCGGCGGAGGACCACAGGTTGCCATCCGTATCCACCCGAATGCCATCCGCGCAACCGGGGCTAATGGTGTGGAAGATGCGCCCATTCACCGGACGCCCGCCCACCATGTCAAACACCTTGATATGTTGCGGATCGCCAGAGAACATCCGCCCGGTATCGGCGACATAAAGACGGCTTTCATCCGGGCTAAAGGCCAGACCGTTGGGGCAGGCCATATCGGTAATCACCGCCTCAACCCCGCCATCCGGGGCGATGCGATAGACGGAACAGGGCAGCTCCTCCGGCGCTTTGAAGCCTTCGTAATCGGTCATGATCCCGTAATGCGGATCGGTGAACCAAACCGCGCCGTCGCTGGCCACAATCACATCATTGGGGCTGTTGAAACGCTTGCCTTGAAAGCCATCGGCCAGAACGGTGATCTGCCCGTCCCAGTCCGTCCGCGTCACTCGCCTGCCGCCATGCTCGCAACTGATCAGACGCCCCTGACGGTCGCGCGTGTGGCCGTTGGTGTAGTTTGCGGGGTTGCGAAAGGTGGTCAGGCCCTCTTCGCTCCAGCGCATGATCCTATTGCTGGGGATGTCAGAGAACAACAGGCACCCCTGATCACCAAGCCAAACTGGCCCTTCGACCCAGTCAAACCCCGTCGCCAAGCGTTTGACCGGGGCGTTGAACATTACATAGCTGCCGAACAGCGGATCGTGGATTTCAAAGAATGACATTGGCCCCCCCGTTTTCAGGACGTCTTAGCATTGAAGGCAGGCATCAGGAAAACACGATCTGCGCCTTCATGGCTTGGCTGCGGTCCGAGGCCAGCTTGAACGCGCTTTCCGCCTGATCCAGACCCACCGTCTGCGTGATCAGCGGTTTCACCTCGATCAAGCCGCGCTGCATCAGCCCGACACCCACGGCGAATTCAGGATGGAACCGGAAAGACCCCCTCAGCTCCAACTCTTTGGCGGTAATCGCCATCATCGGCAAAGACATATCCCCGCCAAGCCCCAGTTGCAGGATCACCCCACGCGGGCGCAGGGCGGCAATACCCCCGGCCAAGGCAGCGGCCACCCCGGTGCATTCGTAAAGCACATCAAAATGCCCCTTATCTGCGCTGTAGCCTGCCAGTGCGTCGGGGTCGGTGCCGGTATTGATCACCCGATCCGCCCCCACCTGTGCCGCGAGGCTCAGCGTGAAGTCCGACAGGTCGGTTGCCACAATCTCCGCCGCCCCGGCCCGGCGCGCCGCAAGGATCGACAAAACCCCAATCGGCCCGCAGCCCGTGACCAGCACCCGCTTGCCCAGCATCCCCCCCGCCCGCGTGGTGGCGTGGAGTGTGACGGCCAGAGGTTCAGCCATCGCGGCCTCTCCCGCCGTCAGCCCTGTCGCATCAACGCATTGCGTGGCATCGGCCACAAGGCTTTCGCGGAAGGCGCCCTGAATATGCGGGAAAGGCATCGCAGAGCCGTAAAACCGCATGTTTAGACACTGGTTCGGCAGGCCTTCCAGACAGAACTTGCACCCGCCGCAGGGACGCGAGGGCGAGACGGCAACCAGTTGGCCGGGCGTAAAGCCCTCGACACCGGGGCCGAGGGTTTCGACATAGGCCGACACCTCATGCCCCAGAATCATCGGCTCACGCAGGCGCACGGCCCCAAAACCACCGTGGTTGTAGTAGTGCAAATCCGATCCG
>JAIYDR010000402.1 GCA_027487395.1 Rhodobacter sp.
GCCTTCCTCGGCGTCGCCGATAACGTGGTTGAGGTTGTGGATTGGAGCGCGGATATCCCCGCCGATCTGGTCGAAAAGATCAAAACGACCGAGGCCGCGATTGCAGACGGCAGCTTCAACCCCTTCACCGGCCCGATCACCAAGGCTGATGGCAGCGAAGGTGTGGCCGCAGGGGCCCCGCTTGCCGATGCCGACATCGTGGCGATGGATTGGCATGTGAAGGGCGTTGCCACGCCTTTGCCGCAGTAAGGGTCTGACCGATGCCCGCGCCGCTCCTTTCCCTGCGGGGAATGACCAAAAGCTACGGACAGATCAGGGCCAATCGTGGCATTGATCTGGATGTGGCCCCTGGGTCCATCCACGCCATCTTGGGCGAAAACGGCGCGGGCAAATCTACCTTGATGAAGCTGATCTACGGGGTGGAAACCCCGGATGAGGGCCAAATCTTGTGGCATGGCGCGCCCGTGCGCCTGTCATCGCCAGCCGATGCCCGCCGCTTGGGCGTCGGCATGGTGTTTCAGCATTTCTCCTTGTTTGAAACGCTGACCGTGGTCGAGAATATCTCGCTGATCGTTCCGGGCGCAAAATCTGCGCTGGCCGATCGCATCCGTGCGCTTGGCCACGACTTCGGGCTAGAGGTTGATCCCTTTGCCCATGTCCATGCCCTGTCGGTGGGCGAACGCCAAAGGGTGGAAATCATCCGTTGCCTGATGACCGACCCCAAATTGCTGATCCTCGACGAACCCACATCGGTGCTGCCGCCGCAGGCCGTGGGGCTGCTGTTTGACACGCTGCGGCGGTTGCGCGATGGCGGGGTGTCGATTCTGTTTATCTCGCACAAACTGGATGAAATTCAGGCCATCTGCGACCGCGCCACCGTATTGCGCGCGGGTCAAGTGACTGGCCATGTCGATCCGCGCGACCATGACGCCCACGCGCTGGCGCTGATGATGATCGGGCGGGACATGCCGCCGCCGCTGCACGCCGATCCGCGCCCCGCTGGAAAGGTGATGCTAGAGCTTTGCGGGCTGGACTATCAGCCTGACGATCCCTTTGCCACGCCACTGTCGGGGCTGACTCTGACCCTGCGCGCGGGGGAAGTGTTGGGGATTGCTGGCATCTCGGGCAATGGGCAGGCGGACTTGTCGCGCCTGATCTCAGGCGAGGTGCGCTTGCCCGCCGCCCGCCGCGATGAGGTGCGGATGATGGGCCAAGGCGTCGGCCATCTGAACCCCGCCGAACGCCGCACATTGGGCTTTGCCTTTGTGCCCGAAGACAGGCTTGGCCGTGGCGCCGTGCCGGAAATGACGTTATCTGACAACAGCCTGCTGACGGCGCATGGGCAAGGGATGCTCAAACGCGGCTTCATCGACCGGCGGGCCGAGGTGGCCTTTACCGAAGCCTGCATCCGCGACTTCGATGTCCGCACCCCGGGACCCGAGGCCGAAGCGGGGGCACTCTCAGGCGGCAATCTGCAAAAGTTCATCGTCGGGCGCGAAATGTCGCTGAAACCGGACCTCCTCTTTGTGGCCCAACCCACTTGGGGCGTCGATATCGGCGCGGCAACGGCGATCCGGCAAAGGCTGGTTGCCTTGCGCAATGCCGGGGTGGCGGTGCTGGTGATCTCTGAGGAATTGGAAGAGTTGTTCGAAATCTGTGACCGGATTCAGGTGATCCACAAGGGGCACCTGTCCCCCTCGCTTGATGCACGCAGCACAAGGGCCGAGGATGTGGGGCGCTGGATGATCGGGGCGCAGGCAGAAGGGGCTGTCGCATGATGCCGATGCTGATCCGGCGCGACCGCGCCTCGACCAAGGCGGCGGTGTTGGCCCCGGTGGTCGCCGTGCTGGCGGCGATTGTCGTCAACCTGTTGTTGTTCATGGTCATGGGCAAAGACCCGGTGGCGGTGTTCTACGCCATGCTGCTGGAGCCGTTCCTCAGTTGGTCGTCCTTTTCTGAGGTGCTCTTGAAGATGGGGCCGCTCTTGCTGATCGCGCAGGGGTTGGCCATCGGCTTTCGCGCCAAGGTGTTCAACATCGGGGCGGAGGGGCAGTTTATCCTTGGCGCCATCTTCGCCTCGATCATCCCGGTCTATTTCCCACAGGCGACGGGGGGCTGGATCTGGCCTGCCATGCTTATGCTGGGGGCTTTGGGCGGGATGCTTTGGGCCGTGGTGCCTGCCTTTTGGCGGGTACGGCTGAATGCCAATGAAATCCTTGTCACCTTGATGATGAGCCTGATTGCCGTGCAGGTGCTGAACTACCTGCTCTTGGGCCCGTGGAAAGACCCGGCGGGGTTCAATTTCCCGCAATCGGTGATGTTCCAATATGATGCGATGGTGCCAATCCTGCTGCCCGGAACGCGGGTCAACGTGTCCTTGCTGCTGGCCTTTGCCGCGGCCATTCTGGCTTGGGCCTATATGCAGCGCAGTTTTGGCGGCTATCAGTTCCTTGTCGGCGGCCTTGCCCCCCGCGCCGCCGCCTATGCTGGATTCTCCGAGGCGAAGGCCATCACCCTATCCCTTTTGATCGGCGGCTTTGCTGCGGGTCTTGCAGGCGCGGCCGAGGTCGCGGGTCCCATCGGGCAATTGCAACGCTCCATCTCGACCGGCTACGGCTATGCGGCGATCATTGTGGCCTATCTGGGTGGGCTGCATCCGTTGGGGATCGTCGCGTCATCCTTGCTGATGGCAGCGCTGTATATCGGCGGGGACAATGCGATGGTCTCTGCCGATCTGCCGGTTGCGGCGGTGCGGGTGTTTCAAGGGACGGTGCTGGTGTTTTATCTGGCCGCCGTCACCTTCGTCCGCTTCCGGCTTGAGTGGCCCGGGTCATCGGGTGCAGAACGCGGGAGCAAAGGCGCATGACCGGACTTTCCTTTATCCTTGCAGGCATGCTGGCAGCGGCGACACCCTTCTTGCTGGCGGCGCTAGGCGAATTGGTGGTGGAACGCTCTGGCGTGCTGAACCTTGGCGTTGAGGGGATGATGGCCCTCGGCGCAGTGGTAGGGTTTATTGTGGTCTATCACGGCGCGGGCCATGTCATGGGCTTTGCGGCGGCAGGCTTGGCGGGCATGATGCTGGCGCTGATCTTTGGCTGGCTGGCCTTGGGCTTTCGCGCCAATCAGGTTGCGGTGGGGCTGGCGGTGGGCATCCTTGGGCAAGGGATGTCCTCGCTGATCGGGAATTCCTATGAAAGCTTGACTATCACGGGCCTGCCCAAACTGTCGGTGCCGGTCTTGTCTGACCTGCCGGTGGTCGGCGGGTTGTTTTCACAAGACATCGTTGTCTGGCTGTCGCTGTTGGTGACCTTGGCGATTTGGGCGATGTTTCGCTATTCCCATCTCGGCCTTGTGCTGCGTGCGGTGGGGGAAAATCCGCAAGCCGCCCACGCCATCGGCTACCGTGTCATTGCGCTGCGCTATGGGGCGGTGATGTTTGGCGGCGCGATGGCGGGCTTTGCCGGGGCCTATGCCGCCACGGTGTACACCCCACTCTGGGCGGATGGCATGATCGCGGGGCGCGGCTGGATTGCGCTGGCCTTGGTGGTGTTTGGCACATGGTTGGCGGGGCGGGTGTTCTTTGGCGCCTGCCTGTTTGGGGCGGTCTCGCTCGCCAGTCTAGTTGCGCAGACCGAGGCATGGCCAGTCCCGTCGCAGCTTTTGTCCAGCCTGCCCTATCTTGTGACGATCATTGTTCTGGGGATCATCACCTCTAACAAGCGGCTGCTCAAGGAAAACGGCGTGGCCTCATTGGGCGAACCCTTTGGCAAGTAACGAGAAGGCGTAGAAGCGTCATCCAAACGGGGCTGCGCCCATGCGCCCCAATAGCGTGTCCCTTGAAGGGCTGCGGCCTGGGGTGGACCACCGGCCGCAGGACAGGCCGAGACGACCGCCAAAACAGTCTTGGCGGCAGATATGGGTTGGTCTGAACCGCCAGAAAACCAACACCTCCCAAGTATTCTTGCTTGCAGCCTGTGATTGGCTTGCGCATTGGAACCGAGACTGTCCGACGTCCGTTTTCCTGCCACCAAAGGCGGCACATCGGCCTTGGCCGCATCGACTCAAAGGCAGTAACAGGCGTGACAGTCGCAGCATTTATCCCATACCGCGCTGCACGCACCGCCCCCACGCCTGCAGAATCTCCTACTCAGATGGACAGAACACAAATCCTACCAGTGACCGAGATCTATACTTAATGCTGTATAATATTCTTTTTTAAATTCATTCATATCTTTTTCCACAACGACACATTGGGACCGGGAATGCGAAGAACTTAGTAGGATCAGCATTGGTCAGCTTCGGATGGAGGGCGACCCCTACATCCTGCTGCCGTCGAACGAACAGGACCAAACTGACCATAGGCTGCCACGAAGAAAACGCCAACTTGCTGTTATTCACTTTCTGGGACACCTGCCAATGCCGAATGATCTAAGCTTTACCGGAGAACGCTTTGTTCCGGGCATCACCGGCAATATATTTCTAGAACACCTGCACAGGTATGTGCTGGCAGCGCGGATTGTGGCGGGTAAAGATGTGTTGGATATCGCTTCGGGCGAAGGTTTCGGTTCAAGCCTGCTGGCGCAAGATGCCCGCAGCGTCGTCGGGGTTGATATCTCACAAGACGCTGTAAGACATGCCAAAAACAAGTATCGAAATCCACGCCTACGCTTTGAGGCGGGGTCTGTCACTGCAATTCCTCTGCCTGACGCGTCGGTTGATGTCGTTATCTCCTTCGAGACGATCGAACACATCGCAGACCACGAAGTGATGCTTGCAGAGTTTAAGCGAGTATTGCGACCGGGTGGTGTCTTAATGATCTCGACGCCTGACAAGGCGATATACTCTGATCGTCCGGGCTACACAAATCCATTCCATGTGCGGGAATTGTATCGCGATCAATTCCACACCTTGCTTTCCAACCAGTTCGCCCATGTAAAAATGCATGGCCAAAAGGTGCACTTCGGCTCGCTCATCGTTGCCGAGGATGCCAGTGGCCAGTTCACAGAAACCAACTCGCGCACAATGCAGACGGTTTCAGGTCTTGCTGACGCGCTTTACCTTGTGGCCGTCGCCTCGGATGCACCAGCCGCCGCCGTGGCGATGAGCGGACTTTTCTCGCAGGATATTCAAGCATCCGAAGCGGTCTTGGTCCGAGTGGAACATGAGTTGGAGCGCTTCATTGCCGGCGGAGACCAAATCAAACGGTCGATGCCACGCCTGCCAGAACTTGATGAGGCGACGACTGCAAGAGAGGCTGCCCTGTTTGAGGACATCAAATGGGCGTCCGCCAAAATTGCCACCTTTCAGCGCAATAACTGGATGTCACGCGCTCCACTGCTAACGCTTATCGGCAGAATGATCAAAGTGCGGCTACTCTATGCGCTGTCTCGCTCAACACTCTTTTCTGATCGGCGCCGCGCGACGTTCTTCCGCTCGGCCGAAAAGCGCGATCCAATGTTGCTGTCAGCGCGGTTGGACCGGTTTTGCCAGCAGTTCTTCACGCGCATCGAACAAAGCAGTTCTCTGTCCGCTGACCCGCGCGACTGAATTATTCAGCCCAAGATCACTTTGACGATCAATGTGCCCAACAGCAACCAAACCGGCCACTTTGGCGGGCGCATCGGCGGCTTTGACTTAAGCCCAGACTAGCCACCCGCAGGACGAGGGCCGAGGGCCTTACCGGACAAGATTTGCGGGCTTGCCACGCGCACTGAGCGTATTTCTTGTTTGAGGAAAAGGCAGCACGCGGCCCTAAAAGAGGGAAAGGGTAATCCCCCCGTTTTAACGGGGCGCGGAACACCTGCCTCAGGCCGTTCCGCGCGCATTGGCAAGCAGCGCCTCGCGCAGAGCGGAGCGGTCGGTGGCGTAGTCGCGCGTGATGGCGGGACTGCGCTGCCGCGTCGCCCAATCGGCATCGGCCAGCAAGGGCGCATCGGATGCCTCTGGCAGATGCCTGCCCCGGACCAGATCGGCCATGCGTTCGGCCATCGCCAAGGTCGGTGCGTTCAAATCGCCCGCCGTCGCCTGCGGCATGACCGAGGCGTCGATCACCCGCAACCCCGCCATCCCCCGCAGACGGCCATCGGGCAAGGTGACGGAGGCCTCATCCGTGCCCATCCGACAGGTGCCACAGGGGTGGTAGGCGCTTTCCAGTTTGTGCTTCAGGAAATCGTCGATCTCTTCCGCACCGGGGGCCAATTCCCTGCCGCGATAAGGCGCAAAGGCGCGTTGGGCGAAAATCTCGCGCGTGTGGGCGATGCAGGCGCGAAACTCCAGCCAGTCATCCTCATGGCTCATGTAGTTGAACCGCACGCGCGGCAGGCTTGCGGCTTGGGCATCGCGCAGCCGCACCCATCCCCGGCTTTTCGACCGTTTGGTACCGACATGCACTTGATAGCCATGACCCGAGGCCAGCGTTTTGCCGTCATAGGAAATTGCCAAGGGCAGGAAGTGATACTGGATATCGGGATAGACGATCCCGGCGCGGCTGCGGATATGGCCGCCGGTTTCAAAATGATTGGTCGCGCCAAGGCCCTTGCGGGTGAGCAACCATTCCACCCCGATCTTGGCTTTGCCCATCAGGCTGAGCTGCGGATAAAGGCTGATGGGTTGCAGGCATTCTTGCTGAACGTACAACTCCATATGGTCCATCAGGTTTTCCCCGACGCCGGAAGAGTGCTGCACAACCGGGATGCCATGCGCGCGCAACTCGGCCTCAGGCCCGATGCCAGAGCGTTTCAGGATGGTGGGCGACATGATCGAGCCTGCCGACAGGATCACCTCACACCCTGCCCGCGCGACGCAGGCCGCCCCTTTGTGCCGGAAGGCCACGCCGACCGACCGCTGCCCTTCGGTCAGCACCCGTTCGACCAAGGCCCCGGTCAGCACCCGCACGTTGCCGCGCGCCATCGCAGGGCGCAGATAGCCCACCGCGGCCGACCAGCGCCGCCCCTCGCCCACGTTCATCTCCATCGGGCCAAAGCCTTCGTGCTGGCGTTGGTTCATGTTCGGGCTTTGGGCATAGCCTGCCTGCACCGCAGCATCGACAAAGGCATGATAAAGCGGGTTCTTTTCGGGTCCGCGTTTCACCTTGATCGGGCCATCGCTGCCACGCAAAGGCCCACCCTCGCGCACCGATTCCAACCGCTGGAAATAGGGCAGCACGTTGGACCAGCGCCAACCATCGGCGCCCAAAGCCTCCCACAGCTCATAATCCATGGGATTGCCGCGCACCCAGCACATGCCGTTGATCGATGACGACCCGCCCAGCCCAAGCCCGCGCGGCAGATTCACACATCGGCCATCAAGGCCCGGCTCCGGCTCGGTCTGCATCCCCCAATTGAAGCGTTTGGTGTTCATCGGAATGGTCAGAGCCGAGGGCATGGCAACGATCACCGCCTGGTCATCACCCCCGGCCTCCAGCACCAAGATCCGCAGCTTGGGGTCTTCGCTCAGCCGGTACGCCAGCACGCAGCCAGCAGAGCCTGCACCAATGATGATATAGTCATAACTGCCTTCGTCGCGGCTGTCAGAGGCCATCTTGGTCACTCGATGATGGCGTAATACTTGACCATGGGCACGGGCTGTCGCCAGTAGCCGCGGAACCCTTTCGGAATCAAGAAAGCGGACCCCGGCCCATAGGTGGCGGAAAAACTGTCGCTTTCGATGGAAACCTCGCCTTCCAGAACCACCATGAATTCGTCGCAGGGGTAGTCGTCATACCATTCGGTATAGGCCGAGGAGCGCCAGATGCCGACTTTCAGTTTGGCCTCTGGTCGGGTGAAATAGGCGTGATCAAGGCCGAAGGGCTGCCCCTCGATCAGCTTTGCTGTTGGCAAGGCAACCGGAGCGGCAGTCAGAAAGTCACCGGGACCGGTGGCAGAGAAGGTAATCGGATCGGGCATGACATGTGCCTTGGCGTCAGGGAAAAGGAGACCCTTGGCCAAGCAAAGGCCAAGGGAGAAGAGCGGTGCACCGGTGTTAGGTCAGCCGGACTTGATCTCTTGGAAAATGCGGGTCAGTTCGCGTTCTTGTTCTGCGTTCAACGCTTTGGGCGCCCAGAGCCGACTGATGGTTTCCGCATCGGGATAGATCGCCGGATCCGCCAAAACCGCCGGATCGACAAAGGCATTGGCCGCCTTGTTGGCATTGGCATAACCGATATAATTGGTGCAAGCGGCAATGACTTCGGGCTGCATCAGGTAATTCAGAAAGGCGTGGGCATTGGCGCTGTTTGGCGCATCGGCCGGAATGCACATCACGTCAAACCACAACGGCGCGCCAGTCTTGGGCACCGCATAGACAAGGTTCAGATCAATCCCTGCCTCTGCCGCGCGGTTCTTGGCGACGGCATAGTCACCGGACCAAGTGTTGGCGGCGCAAACCTCTTCGTTGGGGAGTAATGTCAGATACTGTTCATTGTCGAACGAGGAGATGTGCTCTCGCATGCCTTTGAAGAGGTCGACCACCAACTTGTATTTTGTGGTGTCGGTCGTATCGGGGTCCTCACCCAGATACTTCAGCACCATCGGCACAATATCCCTTGGGCTATCATGGATCGACAGGCCGCACTCGGCCAAAAGCGCGGCGGTTTCGGGGTTGAAGATCAACCCCATATCCTCGAAATCCGCGTTCGGAATACGCGCTTTGACCATATCGACGTTGTAAGAGAACCCAACCGATCCCCACATATAGGGTGCTGAGTACTTCAAGCCTGGGTCCCAAGGCTCAAGGATTTTCAAAAGATCGGGGTCGAGATTGGACCACAATGGCAAAAGGCTGCGGTCCAAGGGGGCAAAGGTTCCCACCTGCAACAGCATCGGCATCGAACGACCCGCCACATCAACCACATCATAGCCGGTAGACCCGGCCAGCAGCTTGGCCTCACCCTCTTCATAGGTCGAATAGGTGTCATAGACTGGCGTGATGCCGGTTGCTGACTCAAAATCGGCGAGGGTCGTCTCGCCGATGTATTCGGCCCAACTGTAGATATTCACCGTGCCAGCATCCGCATAAGAAGGCCGCACATAAGGTATCGCAAGACCGCCAGCGATCCCGCCCAAAGTGGCACGTCTGGTTAACTTCATGTCATCCCCCATTTGCGGCGCTTGACGCCAGCCCACCGGCACGAGATCGCACCGGCGGTGAATTCTGATGGATGTTGATCGGGCCAAAGTGCAGGTGACAAGTGGCATCTCTTCCACTACCGTTACCTGAAGTTACGGAAGCCCTGCCGATGCGAAAGCTGCCATCTCTTACCGCCCTGCGCGCCTTTGAGGCGGTGGCGCGCCATGGCAGCATTTCGGCGGCAGCGGCAGAGTTGAATGTCACCCGCCCCGCGATCAGCAAGCAGGTGGCGTTGCTTGAACGGGACTTGGCCTGCCCGCTCCTGCAGCGCGATGGCAACCGGATTTCGTTGACCGCAGCGGGCGAGGCCTTTCAGAACGGGTTGCGTCAGGCGTTTGATCTGATCACCACTTCCGTTGAAGGCCTGAGCCGCCACACGGCGCAAGGCGAACGGGTCCGCGTGCTGGTCTGCCGCGACTTTGCCTCCAGTTGGTTGGCGGGACAGGTCGGCAAGTTTCTGATCGGCAACCCCGGCATCTCGGTCGAAATCACCGCCGAGCGGAACGGCAATTTCCGACTGGGCGAAGACTTTGATTTCCGCATCTTCTATGGGCCAGAGGGCCCCACGTTACCTCCGGGCCTTGATCAATCCGAACTTTGCCGCTGGGTCGATATGCCGGTCTGCGCGCCGGGGTTGGCCGAAGACACCCTGCGGTCGGGCAAGAACCTGGCCGAGGCACCGCAATTGGTGGATGCAAATTATGACATTTGGCCGGATTGGTGCGCCTATGCGGGGATGACGCCCGGCCCGTCACGGCAGCGAACCTTGTTCAACGAAACCAACCTCTGCATGTCTGCGGCCGCTGCGGGCAGCGGCATCGCGATTGGCGACAGTTTTCTGCACATGCCCCTGATCCGACAGGGTCATTTGACGGTGCCGTTCAAGGTCGGGCTTCTGAGCGCGCAGGTCTATTCGCTGTATTCGCCCTTGCTCTCAGACCCAACCAAAGCCGCGCGCCGCTTTGAAGGCTGGCTGCGCAGCGCAGTGAAGAGCCATCAGTCGACCATTCTGGACGAACTTGCAGCCCTTGGCATTCAGGTTGTCGGGCGGAAATGATCGCGGGATCAGCCTTTGACAGGGTTCTTTGCCCAAACAGACCCCACAGCCTTTGCGGGGTTAGCACCTGCGACTGCGCCGACCATGCCACCTTCTGGCCGTCTCTGCGGCACAATGCACAGCCCGCCAAAGCTATGCCTTTATGCGGCAGTTGGTGGGATCGTAAAGCGGGGTCAGGCTGACCCTTGCCGCCACGCGTTCTGAGGCGACTTCCAACTCGTAGTCGCCGCTCAGCACGAACTCCTCGGTCACGCCCTCGGGGTGGCGGACGTAGCCCATGCCGATAGGTTGCCCAAGGCTGTGGCCGAACCCGCCCGAGGACAGCCAGCCCACGCGCTGCCCGTTACGATAGATGGTTTCGCGGCCCAAAAGGATCACCTCGGGATCAGTGACGGTGAAGGTGGCCAGCCGCTTTTTCACCCCACCGGCCATCTGTGCGGCCAAGGCATCGCGCCCGATAAAGGGGATGCCGGATTTCATCTTGCAGGCCCACAAAAGCCCCGCCTCAACCGGGGTATGGTCCGGGCCAATATCCGCCCCCCATGCGCGATAGCCCTTTTCCAGCCGCAGGGTTTCAATCGCGCGGTAGCCTGCGTTGACCAGCCCCAGATCGGCCCCGGCGGCCATCAGCGCCTCATAGACCGTCACGGCCATATCGCTGGGCAGGTGAAGTTCCCAGCCAAGCTCGCCCACATAGGTCACGCGCAGCGCGAGAAGTGGGCAGTTTGCCACCGAAATCCGCCGGGCCGAGCCAAAAGGTAGTGCTGCGTTGGACAGATCATCCGGCGACACCCGCGCCAAAATCTCCCGCGCGTTGGGCCCCATCAGCGACAGCACCGAGAAGGCAGAGGTGACATCGACCAAGTGGCAGTTTGCGCCTTGCGGGATGTTGCGGGCAATCCAGTCGAAATCATGGGTGGCAAAGCCGGTGCCGGTGACGATGTAGAACTCATCCTGCGAAACGCGGGCGATGGTGACATCCGCCTCAATCCCGCCCTTGCGGTTCAGCATCTGGCTGTAGGTCAGCCGCCCCACCGGCCCATCGACATTCCCCGCCGCGATGCCGTTCAGCACCTTAGCCGCATCCGGCCCTTTGAGCGTGAATTTGGCGAACGAGGTCTGGTCGATCAGAACGGCGGCACTCCGCGCGGCGCGGTGTTCGCGGCCCACGGCCTCAAACCAGCCGGGGCGCTGATAGGAATAGCGGTCCACCGGAGCCTCACCTGCGGTCAGATCGGCAAACCAATTCGGACGCTCCCACCCCAGTTTTTCGCCAAAACACGCCCCCGCTGCCTGCAAATGCGCGTAAAGCGGAGAGCGCCGCGTCGGTCGGGCCGAACGGTGTTCCTCGGACGGCCAAGCGATGGTGTAATGCTTGCCATAAGCCTCCATCGTGCGGGCGCGGACCCAATCGGTGGATTGGTGCACGCGGCCAAAGCGGCGAATATCGACAGGCCAAAGATCAAACGGCGGCTCGCCCTTGGCCACCCATTCCGCCAGCGCCATGCCCGCCCCCCCACCCGAAGCGATGCCAAAGGCGTTGAAGCCTGCGCCCACAAACAGGTTTCGCAACTCCGGCGCCTCGCCCAAGATGAAATTGCCATCGGGGGTAAAACTTTCGGGTCCGTTGATCAGTTGCTTGACGCCCGCAGTGGCAAGGGCGGGCACGCGGGCCAGCGCGTTTTCCATGAATTGGGCGTAGTGGTCCCAATCCGAGTTCAGAAGTTCGAAATGGAACTCCGCCGGGATGCCGTCTGTCGCCCAAGGCTTGGGGTTCGGCTCATAGCCGCCCCAGACAAGGCCGCCAACATCCTCTTTCCAATAGGTCAGCCGGTCGGGATCGCGCAGAGTGGGCAGGTTGGGCGTCACGCCGTCGATCTTTTCGGTGACCATGTATTGGTGTTCCACAGACACGAGCGGAACATTGACCCCGACGGTGGCGGCAAGCGTCCGGGTCCATTGACCGGCGCAGAGGACGATCTTTTCGCATTCGATGGTGCCAGACGGGGTTTCGACACCGCGGATGCGGCCATCTTCCACGATGATGCGGGTGACGGGGGTATCTTCAAAGAACTTCACCCCGGCCATCCGCGCGCCTTTGGCAAGGCTTTGGGTGATGTCGGACGGGTTCGCCTGCCCATCAGTGGGCAAATAGGCGGCCCCCACCAGATCGTCAATGGTCATCAGGGGCCACAACTCCTGCGCCTCGGATGGCGTCAGCAGGTGCATTTCCAGACCAAAAGAATGGGCGGTGGTGGCTTGGCGCTTCACCTCGGTCCAGCGTTCGGCGTTGCAGGCGAGACGCAGCCCGCCATTCATCTTCCAGCCGGTTTGCAGGCCGGTCTCCGCCTCCAGCCGTTTGTAAAGGTCCACCGAATAGCCCAAAAGTTGGGTGATATTGGCCGAGGTGCGCAACTGCCCCACCAAGCCCGCCGCGTGGAAAGTGGTGCCAGAGGTCAGCTTTTTTCGCTCCAGCAGCACGGTATCGGTCCAGCCGAGCTTGCCCAGATGATAGGCGGTGGAACAGCCGATGATGCCGCCCCCGATGATCACGGCCTTGGCGGTTTTGGGCAGGTCGGTCATGTCAGCTTTCCAGGTAGGCGGCAAAGGCCGCGCGGTAGATGTCCAGATTGTCCGCCGTATAGGCGGCATAGTCGAAGTCGAGGTCGGAGTGTATTTCCTGCACCATGCTCCACATCGCCTCGCGCAGGGCGCTGGCAGCCTTCATCGCGCGATAGCGCCGCCAGAGGTCGGCATCCGGTGGGACCCCAAAATAACGCTGCAGCATCTGCGTCTCATGCTCCGGCGTCAGGCCATTGTTGGCGGCAAGCCCACCCAGATCGAAGAGGGGCGAGTTGAAGCCGGCATAATCCCAATCAATGAGCCATAGCCTTTCGCCATCATCCAGAAAGTTGGCGGGCAGCAGGTCATTATGGCCAAAGACCAGATCGACCGGTCCCACTGCCCGTTCCAATGCTTCGGCCTGTTCCAGCAAGGCAGGGATGATCGCCAGATGGCGGCTCACCCCATCGCGCAAGGTGGCGGCATAGTCGCGCAGCACATGGAACACCCAAAACATAAGCACCGGCCCGCGCAGATGCTGTGGGATAATCCGATGCACCCGCGCCACCAGATCGATCACCCGCTCAAAGGTCTGCGGCGCGCGGATATCCTCGGCGGTGAGGGTGCGGCCTTGCACAAAGTCGATGACCATGGCCCCGGCTTGATGATGCAGCACCGCGGGTGATATCCCCGCCGCATGGGCGGCGCGGCTGGCGGAAAGCTCATTAAACCGCAGGATTTGATGCACCGGGATGTCATCGCCGATCCGCACCACCATCCGTTGGTCCTGATCCGTCACCAAGAAGTTGACGTTGGTGATGCCACCGCCCAAGCGCGCGGCCGTGATCGGACCGCGCCAGATCGGCAGAGAGTGGACCTTGTCCAGCGGTGTCATGCGCCCTTGTTCCTGCGATAGCCGTGTTGCCGGGATTGTCGGTTGGGATGGTGCAAACTGCAAAGCAAGCTGTCAAATTCTCCGTGGTGCTTTTTTGAATGGTTGTGAAACGGATGGGAAGTCAGAGAATGACCCAACCAACCGAACACAACGCCCACAGCCTGTCCGAAACAGAATGCGAACGCTCCCTGCATCATCTGTTGGACAAAACCAGCTCTGCGCGAATGGCAAAGCGGTCGGCAAAGGCATCGACCAGGGGGTCCTGCACCAGAAACCGGGTGGGAGAGACGCAAACCTGCCCGGCATTTCGGAACTTGTCGGGGATGATCGTTGCGGCGGCAAGGTCCAGATCAGCATCGGCAGTCATGATGACAGGCGCATGGCCACCCAGTTCCATCGTCGCGCGTTTCATGTGCAACCGTTCAAGGGCCGCAAGATGCTTTCCGACCGGGGGGGACCCGGTGAAGCTGATTTGCGGATCACAGGATGCGGGATCAGGTACTCCGAAATCTCGGTCGGAACGCCAAAGACCAGATTGGCGACGCCCGCAGGCAGGCCAGCATCGGCAAAGGCGCGGATCAGTTCGACCGGGCTGGCGGGGGTTTCCTCGGGCGCCTTGACGATGATCGAACAGCCCGCCGCGAGGGCCGCTGACAGCTTGCGCACCACCTGATTGATCGGAAAGTTCTAGGGCGTGAAGGCCGCCACAGGCCCGACCGGCAGCTTCAGCGTCATCTACAGCACATCCGGGGCGCGCGATGGGATGACCTGCCCATAGGTCCGCTGCGCCTCACCTGCGAACCCGTCGATGATATCTGCCCCGGCCAATGCTTCCAGCCGCGCCTGCGCAAGCGGTTTGCCATTTTCTCGGACCATCAGGCTGGCCACGTCTTCGGCCCGTCCACGAAGGATATCGGCTGCCCTGCGCATCAGCTTGGCCCGGTCATGGGCCGAGGTTCTACGCCAGAGATGAAACCCCCGGTCCGCAGCGGCCAGGGCCGCATCCTGATCGTCGCGACTGGCATGGGTGACATTGCCGATGCGGTTGGCAGTAGCGGGGTCCGATACGGGAATGACCCTCCCGTCAGCGGCTGGGGGCCATTGGCCGTCGATGAACAGCAGCGTATTGGGATAGGGATCATGGCTTGGCCTTTCGATCGGTCTGAAACATCGGCCCGCCCTTGATGCGTGGAAAGCCGTAGCCGTGAACCTGCACAAGGTCGATGTCAGAGGCCGCCGCAGCAATGCCTTCGGCAAGGATCACACGCCCTTCTGCCGCCATGGCACCAATCAGGCGGTCTACGATCTGCGCGGGTGGCAGCCCCCCCCCGGAGCGAACCAGCGGCGCGATAATCTGCACAGCGTCCGCCGAAGGGCGCGGGGTGCGGTCGCCCGGGGCGTAGTCATACCAGCCGCCGCCGGATTTCTGCCCCTTGCGTCCAGCCCGCACCAGCAGATCGCCGGGAGTCTCGGGCAGCGCCTCGCCGCGCGCACGCGCGGCCTCTCGGTTCATGAAGCTTATGTCGAGCCCGGCCATATCCTGCATCTCGAACGGCCCCATGGCATAGCCAAACCCGCGCATGGCCGCATCGATATCGGCATGGGGCACGCCTGCCAGCAGCATCGCCTCGGCCTCAGCGCGGCTCCGTTTGAGGATGCGGTTGCCGATGAACCCTTCGCAGATGCCTGATTGCACGGGCACCTTGCCCAACCGCCGCGCGAGGTCAAACGCCGAAGCCAGAACCGTGGGTTCGGTGTCGGGCAGCGGGATGATCTCCAGCAGTTTCATCACCTGTGCCGGGCTGAAGAAATGCAACCCGATGCAGCGGTCAGGGCCGGATATCCCGTCAAAGATCTGCCGCGGGTCAGTATAGGACGTGTTGGTGGCAAGGATCGCATCGGCGCGGCAAAGGCGGCCAAGGTCGGCAAAAACCGCGCGCTTGATCGCTAGATCCTCGAACACAGCCTCAACCACCAGATCGCAGGCTGCCAGCCCATTCAGTCCGACTGCGCCAGTCACGCCGGCCATCCGCTCTGCCGCCATGGCTTCGGTCGTCCCCCCCCGTCGCGCGGCGGCATCGAAGATGCTCTTGACGGTGGCAAGCCCGCGCTCCAGCGCCGGGGCATCGCGTTCAGACAGGATCACGGCAAAGCCCGCGTTGCGAAAGGCCGCTGCAATGCCGCTGCCCATCGTGCCGCCACCCACGACCCCCACGGTCGCCACGGGGCACGGATCGATCCCGCGCAGGACGGCAGGGCGAGCGGCGGCCCGTTCGGCAAAGAACAGATGGCGCAAGGCGGCGGCCTCTTCTGTTGCCCGCAAGGCGAGGAAGGTCTGCCGTTCATGGCGCAAGCCTTCGGCCAGACCGTTCGCGACCCCATGGCGCACCGCTTGCAAGGCGGCCAGGGGCGCGCTCTCGCCTTTGGACGCCTTCGTGATGCGGGCGGCGGCGGACTCCCAAAAGGCCGGGCCGGGGTCGGGCTGGGGGCTTGGCGACCGCCGCGGCGGCAGAGCGGTGGCAAAGGCCACTGCAGATTCGGTCAATGGTCCCTCAACAATCTGGTCCAGCAGCCCGACCGCCGCCGCGCTGGCGCTGCCCAGCATCGCGCGCTCGGCGATCACGGGCAGGGCAGCCTCCAGCCCAATAAGGCGCGGCAGGCGTTGCGTGCCGCCTGCGCCCGGGATGAGGCCCAGATTGACCTCGGGCAGGCCCAACGTCGCCCCCGCCAGCGCCACCCGGTAGTGGCAGGCAAGTGCGAGTTCCAGCCCACCCCCAAGCGCCTGACCATGAATCGCGGCAATCCAAGGTTTCGCCGAGGATTCAATGGCGGCGATCAGATCAGGCAAGGTCGGCGCCTCGGGCGGGCGGTCGAATTCGGCGATGTCTGCGCCGCCGACAAACAGCTTGCCCTCGCCTCGCAGAACGATGGCGGTGACCGCTTCGTCTGCCGCAAGCTCTTGGAAAAGAGCAAGCAACCGGGCGCGCACCACCGTTTTGAGGGCATTCACCGGTGGATTGTCGATGGTCAGGACGGCAATGGGTCCATGTCGATGCAAAGTGACGGTCATCTGTATCTCCTTGCGCTTGGCTTTGGTCAGGCGGGTGCGACTTCGTGATCCGGTTTCGGCGCGTGTGCCCCGTCTCGGCAACCGATCACACCCTGCGCCACTAGCGCGTCGATCCGCGCGGCATCAAGCCCAAGCACGTCGCAGAGGACATTCCGGGTGTCTTCGCCTGGCAATGGCGGTGCTTTGAGCGGGTGCCCCTGTTGCGCGGCAAGCCCCTACGCGGGTCCGATCAGCGACACCGGGCCAAGCTCGGGGTGTTCCAGCCGTTGGATGACCCCGCGTTCGACCATTGATTTGGCCTGCAAGGCTTCAGAAACCGACTTCACCGGGCCTGTGGGCACATCGGCGGCATCACAGGCGTCAAGCCAATGCGCCATGGGACGGTCGTCCAGGATGGCCTGCACCCTATACAGCAGGTTTGGCCGGTTCAGCGCGCGCTGGTGCGACGTGACATAACGCGGATCGCGGGCCAGATCAGCGCGCAGGAGCACCCTTTTGCGGGAATCGCCGGACATCCGGTCGTTGCCGACAGTTAGGGCAAAGGGGCCATCTGGTGCGGTAAAGAGTTGATAGCGCACGACGGTCGAATAGGCGTTGCCATAGCGTTTGGCTTCCATTCCAGCATTCAGCTGGGCACTTCGGACATTGACCAGCAGGTTCAGTGTTAAAGCCAATATGGCCACGTCGATGAACTGGCCGACCCGCGTCTCCCGCCGCCGGTACAGCGCTGCCAGCACCGATTGAGTCGCAACCATCCCGGCAACCACATCCGTGAAAGCGACGCCCAGCCGGTTCGGAGGATCGTCTGCTGCCGCGGTGATCGCCATCAACCCGCTTTCGGCCCGCATGATGAAGTCATAGCCCGGGCGCGCAACCTCTGGCCCCGTCTGTCCACAGCCCGAGATCGAGCAATCGGCGATGCCGGGGTTGATCTTTTGGATGTCCTTATGGTCGATGCCGCGCCGGTCCGCCGTTCGTGCGCGAAGGTTCTTAACCACCACATCGGCGCGGGCGGCAAGCTCCATGACGATGGCGCGGCCTTCGGGTGATTTCAGATCCAGCGCGATGCTGTGCTTGCCGCGATTTGGGCCAAGGTCATGGGTGATCAAGATCAGGCCTAACTTCAGCCGCGACTGAAGGTCGGCCAGAACCTCCATGATCTGCGCTTGCACGGTCATATCCAGCGCGGTTGTCGGCTCATCGGCGATCAGAAGGTCGGGGTCCTTGACCACTGCCATAGCGATCATGACGCGCTGGCGCATTCCGCCGGAAAACTCGTGCGGATACGGGTTCAGCCGCTGTTCGGGCTGCGGGATGGTGACCCGCGCCATCAGGTCCTTGGCACGGTCAAGCGCCGCGCGGCGCGACAGGTCGGGGTTGTGCACACGGACCGCCTCGGCAATCTGGTCGCCCACGATCATCAGTGGGTTCAGCGACGAGAGCGGGTCCTGAAAGATCATTGCAATCCGCGATCCGCGAGAACCGCGCAGGTGGCGCAGGTCGTGCCGGGATAGGCCCAGAATTTCGCTTCCCTTGAATCGCACCGATCCGGTCACGCACGCGTCTTTGATCTGAAGGCCCAGGGCCGCCAGCATGCCCACCGACTTGCCAGATCCGAATTCGCCGACGATGCCCAGCACCTCGCCATGATCCACCTGCAGACTAATGCCGCGCACCGCATCCGAGCCCCCCCGTTTCGACCATAGGCCACGCGCAGGTCGCGCACCTCGAAAAGGGTGGACGCGTGTTCATTTCGACATCGGGTCAAAGCAATCGTGCAGGCCGTCGCTGATGAAGTTGACGCCCAGCACGATGGTCATGATGCCAAGCCCTGAAGGGGTTGCTCTGGCGTCCAGTCGTCCGGGGCTAGGCAGGATGCCCCATTGCACCGAAAACACATAGAGCAAGGCTAGGCCCATCCAGAACACCGGAATGGAGGATCCGATCAAGGCAAACATCTGTGCGGCAAAGTCGATCACCGTGTTTTGGACATGGGCGGCCAGAACCCCAAGCCCGATGCCGAACGTCGCCCCCACGATCATCGCCGCAGTGACCAGTTCCATTGTGGCGGGCGGAAAAGAACATCCTGCGCCACGGGCCGACGGGTGCTGAAGGATTTACCCCTGTCGCCAGTCTGCAGGTCGCCGATATATGAGCCCAAGCGTTCGGGAAGACTGCGGTCCAACCCCCACTTCGCCTTGGCCGCCACAACCACCTCGGGGTTGTTCATCTGGCGGTCCGACATGATGGCGGTCCGGAGACCGCCCTTGGTCACGCGGATCAGTCGGAAGGCCAACGTGACAATTCCCAGCACAAGGAACGGCATAGCGATCAGACGGCGCAGGATGTTGCGGGTCATCGCCGGGTTCTTTCGGGTCTTGGCGGTTGGAACGGTGGACTCTTCGCGGCGCGTATTCACACCGGGCGGACGGGCCGTCTACCTAATTGAAATCAAGTTTCAAATGCTCGTGCCTGCAGCTTGTCGCGTCTGTCGGAAATCGAAGAAAGCGACATCGGAAGGAAGGCGATGCGAAAAAGGGCGTTACCTGTGCAAGGCGCCGAAGCGGTAGAGGCCAGCAATCCAGCGGCCTCGCTGACACGCGGTCTTGATATCCTGCGTGCTTTTGCAGCCAATGACGCCACACTCGGCAATCAGCAACTCATTGAGAGGACCGGCCTACCCAAGGCCACGGTTTCCCGGCTGACAGCAACGCTGGTGTCGTTGGGCTATCTGCACCACGACACATAGCCTCGCCGCTACAGTATCAGGCCTGCCACGGTTTCGCTGGGCTATTCGGCGTTGAGTTCCAGCGCCGTGGTGCACAAAGCGCAGCCGCTGATGCAGGAGTTGGCCGACCGGATGGGTGTGGCACCGGCGCTTGGCACGCGCGACGGGCTGGAGATGGTCTATCTGGCCAACTGCCGGTCACAAAGCCCGGTGTTGTTGCGGCGGAACGTCGGCGCGCGACTACCAATCTGGCGCACAGCGATGGGTCTTGCCCCTCTTGCCGAAATGCGGCCTGAAATCCGCGACGATGTGGCGGCGCAGATCATCTTGGCGGAACCAGAGCATGAAACCCGCATCCGCGCCTCGCTGGCCGATGCGATCAACAGCGACCGCCAGCACGGCTTTGCAGCGACCTTCGGCACCTGGTTCAGCTATATCAACGCCGTGGGCGTCGCCTTCCGACCGTCCGATGGATCGCCACTCGTCGCCATCACCTGTGGTGAAATCGTCGATATCATCCCTCAGGATGCCTGCATGTCCAGAATCGGCCCTGATCTTGTCAGGGTCACCGCACATCTGCGGGCAAGGCTGAATGGCCAACTCGAACTGACGGCTGCCCAGCAACTCCCGTCCAGTCCTGTGGCGGGCAGCACCTCGATGGCGACGGCGCCTTGGTAAAGATGAAACGGCCGGACAACATGGCCCATATCCAACCCGGGCATTATGGCGCCCCCCTTGCCGACCCCAACTGTCGTGGACTGGCGCTCGGATCACAGGCGCCGCCGCACCGGACCTTGCCACAACGGGCGGCAGACGCGCATTGTCGACAATGTGCCTCCAAAGGATCAGCAACGCAATCGAGCTTGCTTAGGATCTGAATGATGCACATCGGTCGGATTGCGCGAGCGATACGGCCGCGATTCACACGGTTGTCGCCAGATTGCAGGACGCGCAGTCATCATCTCGGTGCAACCACGATCGGACCGCGCACTTTGACTTTGGAACGCTGACGTGCATTTCAAGAGAGGCCAGCTGTCCGATTGCCATTGTCTCGTTGGGTGAATGCAGTTCAATGTATTTGCACCGAGCCACGGGTCGGGAAGACGAACAGGTTCACCAAGAAAACGATTGGGTCCTTCCTTACTCGATGGAACATTCCGAATCCGCACTATTCGCGCCCTGCAGCCTGTCCTTCTTCGGAACCCGCCAGAGCGATTTGCTGCGCGATTTCATACGCTGCGCCAAACTCCATCTCGGCTTGAAATCCCTCGCCTATGTGTCGCCATCGCCGGGTCAGGTGCACAAACCGGCAGGGATGACGGGCAAAGGCGTACTACAGGTCATGGCCGCCGAAGAGCTTGGCCTTGATCGTGTGCCGATTTCTCTGGGTGCCGTGGGTCGTGCATTGGCTGGACGGCTTTCAGACATGCCCGACCAGTCCATTCTGGCCGTGGACATGGGCTGGGGATTGCATACGGCTTCGGCCACGGCAAACTTTGAAGGCTGGATGGGCATTGCGCATGAACTGGTCGAACAGTCCGGCCACACGGTGGTATCGATCTATAACCGCAGCCTGCTGATCGACGAACATCTGATGGCGGCGCTTCGCGGCCATTCCGCTGTCCTGACGTCCGAAGGCGTGGTGAAAAACCCGCATTGGCTTCCGCCGCACCTCAACGAAAAGGGTACGCTGCGGGAACAGGTGAATTTCTGGCTTGGCGGCTTGTCGCCCAGCCTTGCGCGCAACAGCCCCATTGCCGACAGCCACGCTGCCGAAGGCGCTGATCCGAGGTGGCTGCTTGGTCGCCGGGCTGAAGAAAAGGTCATCCCCAAAGAAGAGGCTCTAAGGGAACGCTGGAAGATCCGCTGCTTCGGGCGGCTGCGGGTCTATCGCGCCGATGGCAGCCAGATTCATTGGGCGGCCTCAGGTGGGGCCACGACCAAAACTAAGACGCTGTTCGCCTATCTGCTTCAGCAAGGTGGCAAGGGCGCGCGGGCCGATGATCTGGCCGACCTTCTGTGGCCAGAGGCTGAAAAGGTCGAAGCCGCGCGAAACCGTCTGTATCACACGATCCGCTGTCTGCGTCAGGCTCTGGAAGGCGGTCTGCCAGAACGTGGGGTTGGCTACGTGCTGCGCGACGGAAGCAGTTATGTGCTGGTCCCGCCGGAACGCAGCTGGCTGGACATATCGACCTTTGAACAGTTGTGCCGGCAATCCCAGACACACCTGAAGACAGGCGATCTGGACGAAGCCTTGATCTGCCTGCGCGCAGCCGACCGGCTGTATACTGGCGATTTGTTCGAGGACATTCCTGCCGAATATGTCGATGACCAGGAACGGGATTGGTGCTGGACTCGGCGCTACTGGCTGCGCGACATGTCCCTTAAGGTGCAACGCGACGCGGCCCGCATCTACCGCGCCCGGGCAGACTATTCTGCAGCCTTGGTGCACTGCCGCAAGGCGCTGGCGATGGACCCCTTGGCCGAGTTCGCACATGAAGAGTCGATGCAGGTCTTCGCAGCGCAAGGCCGACGCGAGGCAATCGACCGCCAATTCGCGCTGTACCTTGATTCGCTGTCGCGGTTCGACAACCGACCGCGCAGCGAGGCGCTGGTTAAGCTTCACCGCAGTTTAACAGCATGATGGATTAATTTATAATATTTTTCAGACAGTTAGAAACTAAAGAAAAACCAAAGATGAATGCTGCATGTTGGATTGCGACTCGGTTCAAAGGACCGTTTCCATAGTTCTGCTGGGAGGACAGAATGAACACCATGACCCCGGCGAAAGCCTGTCCATTCTCCAATGCCGCCACGGATTTCGATCCGTTCGATCTGACTGACCCCTTTCCCTTCTATGCTTATGCCAGGGACGAAGCGCCGGTCTTTTTCTCGGAAAAGCTGGGCTACTGGGTTGTCTCGCGCCATGCTGACATCAAGGCCGTATTCGACAACTGGCAGGTCTTCTCGTCCGAGAACGCCCAAGCACCGATCCGCCCGATGGGAGAACCTGGTCGCGCGGTGATGAAGGCCGGCGGATTCACCGCCTATTCCGGCCTCTCGGCCCGCATCCCGCCGGATCACAGCCGCATCCGCAAGGTCGCGCAAAGCTGTTTTGGCCCGCGCCGATTTAAGTCCATCGAGCCGCAGATCTATGAGATCGTGAACCGCGAGATCGACAAGTTCGCCCATCAGGGCCGCGCCGATTTCTTCCGCGACTTCGCCTATGATGTCCCTGCCTATGTGTTGTTCCGTCTGGTCGGCGTGCCGGAGTCTGACGTACCAAAGGTCAAATCCTGGGCTGTCAGCCGCGCCTTGCTGACCTGGGGCGACCTGAACGACGAAGACCAAGTACCACATGTCCACAACATGGTGGACTATTGGGCCTATTGCCGCGCCCTCGTTGCCGCCGCTCATGAAACCCCCGGCGACAACCTGCCAGGTGACATGGTGCGTGCGCAATTGGACGGCGCAGAGATCACCGACGACGAGATTGCCGGGGTTCTCTACTCTGTGCTGTTTGCCGGGCATGAAACGACGACAACCTTGCTGACCAATGCCCTGCGTGAAGTGCTGATCCGCCGCGACCAGTGGGAACTGTTGAAGGCAAATCCTGAAAAGTGGGCGGCTGCGACTGAAGAATTCTTGCGCTTCAGCCCGTCTATCGTGTCGTGGCGGCGCAGGGCCTTGCAGGAGACCGAAATCGGTGGCGTTTCCATCCCCAAAGGCGCGAATATCCTGCTGCTTCTGGGATCAGCCAACCGCGATGCCGGGGTGTTCGCTCAGCCCGATACACTCGACATCGACCGCGCCAATGCCCGCAATCATCTGTCTTTTGGTTATGGCATCCACTTCTGTCTGGGTCAGCAACTGTCCAAGATGGAATTTGCCATCGCGATGAAGGAATTGGCCCGCCGCCTGCCCTCGCTCCGCTTGGTGCCGGATCAGGACTTCGCCTTCGGGCACAATACCTCTTTCCGCATTCCGACTGCGCTGCACATCGAATGGGACTTGTGATGACTGCCCCCGCCCAAATGACCATTGATCCCCGCTTCATCCTGCCCTTCGAGTCCGCGACGGTGGCAGATCATCCCCGCATGGGCGGCAAATGCGCCAGCCTTGCCCGCATGATCGCCTTAGGCGTTCCGGTGCCGCGCGGCTTTGCCGTGGCGACCGATGCCTATGCCGCGCATCTGGCCGCAACGGGGCTTGAGGCTGCGATCCGTGAGGAGTTGTCGCACCTCGACACCCACAACGTGACGGATGAGGAGGCCCGGTCCCAAGCCATCCGCCGTCTGGTGACCGAGCGCACCATGCCTGCAGATGTGGAAACCGCCATTCGCGCAGCCTATGCGCTGATGTCGCCCGGCAATGATCTGCCCGTCGCCGTCCGCTCCTCCGCCACGGCCGAAGACATGCCCGACGCCAGTTTTGCCGGCCAGCAAGACACCTATCTGTGGGTCGTCGGCGCGGATGAGGTGGTGGACCGCGTCCGGTCCTGTTGGGCCAGCCTCTTTACCGCCCGCGCCATGAGCTATCGCGCGGACCACAACCTCGGCCAGATCGAAGTGCTGATGGCGGTCGCCGTGCAGGAAATGGTCGACGCCCGCAGCGCAGGCGTCGCCATGACGCTGGACCCGATCAACGGCGACCGCACCAAGATCGTGATCGACGCCTCATGGGGCCTTGGCGAAAGCGTGGTTTCGGGGGAGATCACGCCCGACAACTTCACCGTCGAAAAGGTCATGATGCAGGTACAAAAGCGCCGCATCGCTGAAAAGACCCATGAAATCGTCGCCGATCCCGCCGCCCGCCGCACCATCGACCGCGAGATCGAAGAAGGCCGCCGCAGCTTGCCCAGTTTGTCGGATGACGAGGTGATCGCAGTGGCGCAACTTGCGCGGCGGCTCGAGAAAGCCATCGGTGGGGCGCAAGACCTTGAATGGGCGATTGACCAACAAGGCCGCCTTGTCGCGCTGCAATGCCGTCCGGAAACGGTCTGGAGCCAAAAGAAAGCCGCGACGCAAACCTTTTCCATGGGGATCGAAGGCGTGCTCGGCACGCTCTTGGCCCCGATCCAGAACAAGCTCTGAACAACACCTCTCGGGGAGGAGAGACCATGACCGCAAAGACCAGTTTTCCCAGTGCCTATGACCTTGCCGCACCGGCAGGGGCAGAGGCATGGCGCGACCTGTACCCCTATTATCTGCTGTTCGCCGACAATCGCCGCGCGGAAGAGGACGGCAAGTTCTGGTTCTGCGACAGCCAGCACTGGCCGAACCCGTTCAAGCCGTTTGACGCGGTGACGGTGGAATATGCGGTCAAATGCTTGGGCCAGTACAACACCCGGCACTACCTTGTGCCGCCTGCCAATGGCGTCGATTTCCGCATCCACAACGGCTATGTCTATATGTCGCCCGTTGGGGTTGCGCCGGAAAACATCGGCCCCCGCGTGCCGCAATTCATGGACCGCGCCGGTCACTATTTCATGAATTGGGACAGCCTGCTCGACAACTGGATGGTCAAGGTCAAGGCCACCATCGCCGAGATGGAGGCGCTGCGCTTTGACGACCTTCCCGAGGTGGTGCCAGTAGAATGGGTCAAGGGCGGGCTGGGGATCGACAACACCGTGCCGCTGTCAGAAACCTATGACAAGGCGATCCAACTGCTGTACCGGACGTGGAATTACCACTTTGAATTCCTCAATCTGGGCTATGCGGCCTATCTCGATTTCTTCGGCTTCCTGAAATCGCAATTCCCGACCATCTCGGACCAAGCCATCGCCAAGATGGTGCAGGGTGTGGACAGCGACCTTTTCCGCCCGGATGATGAATTGAAGAAACTGGCCAAGCTGGCAGTGTCCTCAGGCGTGGCAGCGCATCTGTCGGCGGGGTCAGTCGATCAAGTGCTGGCAGCGATGGCGGGCAGTGCGGCGGGTCAGGCTTGGGTTGCCGCTTGGGACGGCGCGAAAGACCCGTGGTTCAACTTCACCTCGGGCAACGGCTTCTACTCCGACGACAAATACTGGATCGAACACCTCGATATCCCGATGGGCTATATCCACGACTATGCCGCCCGCGTGGCCAAAGGGGAAAGCATCGACCGCCCCACCGCCGAAATCGCGGCAGAGCGTGACCGCATTACCGCCGAATACCGCGAGCTTCTGGACGCCGAGGCGCAGGGTGCCTTTGACGGCAAGCTCGGACTGGCGCGGACTGTGTTCCCCTATGTGGAAAACCACAACTTCTACATCGAACACTGGTCGATGTCGGTCTTCTGGCGGAAGATGCGTGAATTGTCGGCGGTCTTCCACCGTGCAGGCTTCTGGGAAAATGCCGATGACATGTTCTATCTGAACCGGAACGAAGTGCGCGATGCGCTGTTCGATCTGGGCATGGGTTGGGGCGTGGGCGTTCCAGCCACCGGTCCGACGCATTGGCCAGCGGAGATCAAGCGCCGCAAGGCGCTCCTGACCGCGCTGCAATCGGCCCCGCCGCAGCCCGCGCTGAACGCCCCGCCTGAGGTGATCACTGAGCCCTTCACCATCATGCTCTGGGGGATCACGACAGACGCTGTCAAGAAATGGCTGACAGGCTCCAGCGACGCGACAAAGCTGGAAGGCATGGCAGCCTCTCCCGGCGTGGTCGAAGGCCGCGCACGGGTGATCCGCTCGGCCAATGACCTTGGCCTGATCGAAGAGGGCGAGATCCTTGTCACCCCCGTGACCGCACCAAGCTGGGCCCCAGTGTTTGGCAAAATCCGCGCCACGGTCACCGACATCGGCGGCATGATGAGCCACGCCGCCATCGTCTGCCGCGAATACGGCCTGCCTGCCGTGACGGGGACGGGCACCGCCTCCAGCACCATCAAGACCGGGCAGATGCTGCGCGTCGATGGCACGACGGGTGAGGTCACGATCCTGACCGCCGCCTGATCCTGACAGCGGGCTGTCCCGATGGGATGGCCCGCCCCACTGCCCAAGGAAGCGCCCTGCCGATGTCTGTTCTCCCAAATTCTCGCTATGATGCCGTCTGGCGGCGTGCCGAACCCTATATGCGTGCCCGCAAGAACGACGTGCATGTGCCCTTGTCCTTCGACTGGGCGCAGCGCCTGCTGGATGCCCACCCCAACGCCGACCGCGATATCGTCTCGCTTGCCATCCTGCTGCATGACATCGGCTGGTATTCCATCGACATGGCCGACATCATCGAAAAGGGCTTTGGTCCCAATATGATGCAATCCGATGTGCGTTTCCTGCACGAAAGCGAAGGCGTTCGGCTGTCGCGCCCCGTTCTGCAGGACACCGGCTGGGCTGAAGATGTGATCCTTGCCGTCGCCGAAATAATCGACGGGCATGACACAAGGCCCGAAGCCCGCCACCTGAACGACCGTCTGGTGCGCGATGCCGATAAGCTGTGGCGCTTTGGCGTGACGGGGGTTTCCGTCGCCTGCGACTGGTTCAAGATGACCCCGCGCCAATATGCTGACCGGCTGGAGCATCAGGTGGCCCAGTTGGAAACCGAAGCAGGTCGCGCTTGGGCGGCGCAGGAATTGCGCGCCACGCGTGTCACCCTCAAGCTGAACGTGATCTGAAGGACCAACCCGATGGAAATGTTCATCGACGGCGGCTGGCGCTCTGCGGTGTCCGGCGCGACCCAGCCTGTCACCAACCCGACCACGGGGGATGTTATCGATACCGTTCCCACCGGGGATGCGGTGGATGCCGATCTGGCCATCCGCGCCGCCGACCGGGCCTTTGCCCATTGGCGCATGCTTCCCGTGGCCGAACGCGCCCGCCTGCAACGCCGCGCCGCGCAATTGATGCGCGACCATGCCGACCGCATTGGGCGGGTGCTGACTGCGGAACTCGGCCGCCCTGTGGCAGCGGCGGTCACGGAAATCCAACGCTCGGCGGACCTGCTGGACGTTTATGCTGAGGAAGGGCTGCGCCTGCATGATGAGGTGATCCTGAGCCAACCCGGCGAAAAGATCATGGTCCGGCGCGAGCCTGTGGGGGTGGTGGTCGCCATTACACCCTTCAATTACCCCATTACGCTTTTGTGCTTCAAACTTGGCGCGGCGCTGATTGCGGGCTGCACCGTGGTGGCAAAACCCGCCGAGGATACGCCGCTCTCGACCCTGCTCTTGGCGGAACTGTTCCACCAAGCGGGCTATCCGGCGGGATGTTTCAATGTGGTCACGGGGCGCGGGCGCGGGATCGGCATGGCGATGGTCAATCACCCCATCCCCGGCAAGGTGGCCTTTACCGGCGGCACAGCCGCAGGCAAAGCCATCGCCGCCGCCGCGACGGGCACGGTCAAGCGCGTGACGCTGGAATTGGGCGGCCAAAGCCCCGCCATCATCTGCGCCGATGCGGACCTAGCAAAAGCCGCTGCTGCCATCGCGCGGCATGGCTTCGCAAACTCTGGCCAATTCTGCTACCGGGTGAACCGGGTCTATGTGGAACGCCCAGTCTATGACGCCTTCCTGTCGGCCCTGCTGGCCGAGGTGGCCAAGATCACTGTGGGGGATGGCCAGACCGACCCCGTCACCATGGGCCCGATGGTCAACGCCAAGATCTTCGGCAATGCCTTCGGCCAGATCGCCGATGCCCGCGCCAAGGGGGCCCGCATCTGCTGTGGCGGGGATCGGCTGACGGGTGGCCTCTACGACAACGGCTATTTCCTGCCCCCCACCGTGATCGCCGACACCGACCATTCCATGCAGATCATGACCGAGGAAACCTTTGGCCCCGTCCTTGGCATCATGCCGGTGGACAGCGCGGCAGAGGCGCTCACCCTCGCCAATGACACGATCTATGGCCTTGCGGGTTTTGTGTTCACGGCCAACGTCGGGCGCGGTCTGGCGCTAGCGGAACGGATCAACGCCGGATCGGTCTGGGTCAATGACATCCACCGCTCTAACCACTCCGCCCCATTTGGCGGGATGAAGCAATCGGGGATCGGCCGCGAAAAGGGCCGCTATGGGGTGGAAAGCTATCTGGAATACAAGACCGTCTACCTGACCTACGATGAGGGTCTGGCATGACTCCGCGTGACCTTGCCCTATGGCGCGCGGCGCGGCCTTGGCTGGATGTGCGCTCCAACGACATCCACACGCTGATCGCGTGGCGGCTGGCGGCGCGATTGATGCTGCTGCGCCCCGAAGCGGATGAGGCCGTGGTGCTGCCCGCCATCATCCTGCATGACACCGGCTGGAAGCAGATGCCGCAGGAGAAGCTGGCGCTGGCCGTGGGGCCAAAGGCGCAATTCCCCGAACTGCAACGCGATCATGAACTGGCGGGTGTTGCGATTGGCGCAGAGATCCTGACCCGTCTGGCGCTTGGTCTGGACGACAAGGCCATCCTTGCGATCATCGATGGTCATGACACAACCAAGGACGCACGATCAGCGGAAGATGCCATCGTTAAGGACGCCGACAAGCTGTGGCGCTTTACCCCGCATGGGGTGGCGACCATCGGCGGCTGGTTTGACACACCCGCGCCCGAAACTTTGGCAATGCTGGAAGATTTCGTCCTGCCCTCGTTCTTGACGCCCGAAGCGCGGATCATGGCGCAGGGCTTTTTGGCCGAAGGCTGGGCCTCGGCGGAACGCGATGAGAGGATGATGGGATGAGCGGTCTTGATCTGGCAGGCAAGCGCGTGATCGTCACGGGGGCTGCAGGTGGTCTGGGACGCGCCTTTGCTGAGGCCTTTGCCCGTGAAGGCGCGCGCGTGGTGGTGGCCGATATCAACCTGAAAGGGGCTGAGGAAACGGCGGCAGACATCGGCACGGCGGCACTTGCCGCGCAAGTGGATGTGACTTCGCAGGCGTCCACCGCTGCTTTGGCGGCACTAGCGGCGGAACACCTCGGCGGAATCGACGTGCTCGTGAACAACGCCGCCATCTATGCCGGGTTGGAGCGTAAGGGCTTTGAGCAGATCGACGAAGCCGTCTGGGACCGTGTGATGGCCGTCAACGTCAAGGGCCCGTGGCAAATGACCCGTGCCGTGGCCCCATATCTGCGCGCGGCGAGCGGTGGGGCGGTGATCAACGTCTCCTCCGCCACGGTCATGAGCGGATCGCCGGATTGGCTGCATTACGTCAGCTCCAAAGGGGCCGTCATCGCCATGACCCGTGCCTTGGCGCGGGAATTGGGGAATGACCGGGTGACAGTTAACGCCCTCGCCCCCGGTTTTACACTGACCGAAGCCAGCCTTGGCCTGATGGAGGATGCAGCGAGCTACGGCATCACGCGCGGCGCAATCAAACGCGCGGCGGGGTCGGATGACATGGTGGGGGCGGCGCTGTTCCTTGCCTCACCTTTGGCCAGTTTCATCACCGGACAGACCCTCATCATCGATGGCGGACGCCAGTTCCTGTAAGGACCAAACATGCCCCTGATCCCCTTTGTCGAACCCGACGGCTCCCGTCGGGCGGTTTCCGCACATGCCTGCGAAAGCCGGATGGCCGCCGCCTACGCCAAGGTGGCAAGGAATGTCTTGCAGGTGGCACCGCGATGAGCGGCGTGGTCATCATTGGTGCTGGCCATGCAGGGAGCCAATTGGCCGTATCCTTGCGGGCCGAAGGCTATGCAGGCGCGGTGATGCTGATCGACGCCGCGAACACCCTGCCCTATCACAAGCCGCCTCTCTCCAAGACTTTTCTGAAAGACCCCGCCGCGCTGCCCCAACCCCTGCGCGCCGCATCCGCCTATGATACGGTGGGGGTGGTGCGGCGGACAGGCACAGTCAGTGCCATCGACACCACCGCGCAGAGCGTGACGCTGGACGGCGAACCCCTGCTCTATGGTGATCTGGTGCTCGCGACCGGGGCGCAGAATCGGATGCTGCCGGACCTTACAGGGGCCTCCAATGTCTATAGCCTGCGCGATCTGGCCGATGCCGAACGGTTGCGCGTGGCCTTGGACTCAGCCCAAAGGGTCACCGTGATCGGTGGTGGCTTCATCGGGTTGGAAACGGCGGCAGCACTGGCAGCCATGGGCAAATCGGTGACTGTGCTTGAATCCGCGCCGCGTGTGCTGGCGCGGGTGTCGGCCCCCGAAACCTCGAACCGAGTCACATCGACGCTGGCCGATCTGGGTGTGACCCTGCAAGCGGGTTTTCAGGCGCAAGGGTTCAGGCGCGCCGGCGATCAGGTGATTGCGGTTGAGGGTGCTGGTGGTGACATTCCTTGTGACCTCTTGCTGGTAGGAATCGGGGCTTCGGCCACTGTGCATCTTGCGCAAGCAGCGGGCATTGCATGCGGAGCGGGCATCCTTACAAACCCACATCTGCAGACAAGCGCTGCGCATGTATGGGCCATCGGCGATGTGGCCGAAACCCCGAATTGGCTGGCGGACGGAGCAGCAGTGCGTCTCGAAAGCGTTCAGAACGCGACCGATCAGGCCCGCCATCTCGCACGGCATCTTGCGGGGGCAAAAATCGGACCCTTTCGGACAGTGCCATGGTTCTGGTCCGACATCGGGCCGTTGAAGCTGCAGATCGCGGGCCTGCCCCTCCATGCGGACCGCAGGCTGGTGCGCGAGGATGGCGCAAGGCTGGCGGTGTTTCATCTGGCGGGCGACCGGCTGGTCTGTGTTGAGACGCTAAACAGCCCAGCCGAGCACATGATCGCGCGGCAGCTCATCGACGGCAGCCATAGGCCACCGGATGCCATATTGCTGGATGGCCCCGCTGCGGTGAAAGCGTGGTTGGCGCAGGGCGGAAAGGGTGTTGGTGTTCCCCAAGAACAGGGTAAGTCAGCTGCATTGATATAGAGCGAAAAGGGCCGCTTGACCCTTCCCCGTGCGGTGTGAACCGATCCGTGTTGGCCGGAGGCTGAACACCGATCGGCACAACATCTTCATCGAGCGCCTTTGCCGGTCCCTCAAGGGTGACTGTGTCAATCTGCACGCTTGGGAAACCGGGGCACAGGCAAAGGCCGACGTTGGACAATGGATCACCTTCTAGAACAACCTGCAGCCCCACGCCGCCCATGGCGGTCAACCGCCCTGTGTGGACTGCTTCAACGCAACCCAAACCGATCAGCAGGTGCAGGAAGCACCTTAAATCATCCCAGAAACTGTCCCAGAGATGGGCAGTAGCTCACCCCGACGGGACTGCCTATCCTTAGCCTCACCCCTCATTTTCATTGGGGATATTCAGCCTGACAGGATCACCAGCGCAGGAAACGATGCCCCAGATAAGCACCACTTGCACCCACCAGCCCAATCGCCATGCCATACCAAGACACAAAGAACAGCGGCGAATCCTCGGTGCAGTGCAGGGCATAACCACCAGCGACGAATGCGCCGACGGCGATGCCCAGCAAGGCACCGGTCTGCACAGGACGCGTGGGCGCTGCGCGGCGCAAGAGGACAATTCCCGCCGCAAGCGGCAGCGCCGACAACAGCGTTATTGAGGCAAGGCAGGCCATCGCAGTATTGCCCATCAACTCGGCCAATCGGGGGCCATCGGCCACGACAAGCCGTTGCAGCGCCAAGGCAAGGGCCGCCGCAATCGGAACCGCCAAAGGCCACGCCTTAATGTGTCCCTCGGGCCGCGCGGAGCGCAGCGCCAGCCAGATTGCAATCACAGAGAGCAGGGCGGGCAGAACGGTCTTTGCCTGCACCGCCAGATGCTGCCATGCCCCGGCCATGTCCGCGCGCAGACCTAAGCCCGCAAAGAATAGCCCCAATCCCAGTGCTGCCAGCGACGCCATTCCCCCCGCTGCCGCTGTGGGGTGAAACCGCGCGGGTGCAGGTCGTGCGGCAAGATCACGGATCAGATCATCTGTTGTCTGCCGCGTGGTCATTTCATCATCCTTTCGGCAAAGCCCGACAGTCGCCGCATGGCCCGATGCAGCACGACGCGCGTCGCCCCTGCCGACAGGCCCAACGAAGCGCCCGCCTCTTCAGCGCTTTTGCCATCCAGTGCAACCGCCCGCACCAACCCGGCAGAGCGGGCGTCGATCAGGCCAAGCATCACTTCGGTATCCCGATCCGTCAGCGGAACCGCAGCGTTCTCTTCGGGCAGAACATCGGCAAATTCCTCAATCGGCAGGGTCACTGTGGCGCCGCGCTTTCGAAAGGCATCCACCACCTTGTAACGGGTCAGTGCGTAAAGCCACGGCCTGACCGGCGCATCCCGCCGCCATGTCTGACGCTTCAGGTGGATCGCCAATAGAACCTCTTGCAGAATGTCCTCATGCTGGTCGGGCGGCAGACCGCCGCCGCGCCGACGGATCACGGCGCGCAGGGTGGGTGTCACGATATGCAGAAAACGCGCGAAAGCCGCGCCATCCCCGTCATTGGCGCGGGCCAGCAGCGTCTCCCAGAGGTCATCCTGCTGCAGCCGATCCTCCATCCCTGACGCCAGCACCCTAACTGACATGGGTAGTGCAGGACAGTCACGGCTGAGTGAAGCCGCAAAGGCCGCCATCATCCCGCCGCTGCCAAGGCGGTATCGAACAAGGCTTGAATCTCGGCCTTGCCGGTTCCGGCCACGATGCGCCCAATCTCTTGCCGTCCCTTCAGCGCAACCAGAGTAGAGCGGCGGGGGATTTTCAGGGCGCGCGACAAGTCACCTTCGCCGTACTGGTCCCAGTCCACGACGATGAAACGGACTTTTTCTGAATACGCCGGGTTTTCGGCCATCAGTTTGGCGATCACGCGTTCCTGAGCGGCGCAGGTGCTGCACCAGCTTGCCCAGAAGTCGAGGATGACCACCTGACCCGCATCCATCGCCGCTTCGGCCAAGCCGGGCGTATAGAAAGTGCGGTCATCGGCGCGCAAAGGACCCGCCAGAAACAGGGCCGGAACGGACAAAAGCAGGCTGCGACGGTGCATAGGATACCTCATGTTTCAGATGCTGACAGAAAGATCGACCAACCACGCGGGCAGGACCTGCAGCGCGGCTGCCTCAATCACATGGTTCAGGCCAAGGAAAAGCGCGGCCCCGACTGCGATAAAGACCCAGCCCATGACGGGCCGTGCGCGGGCCGATAGGGCCACAACGCGCCCCATGTTCCGCCGCAGCCAGCCACGCAGGCCGTAAGCCGCAAAAAGGATCAGCGTCGCCACCCCTGCGCCAAACAGTGCCATGACCAAAGCGGCGCGGCCAAGGTTTTCGCCCGTGCTGGCCAAGGCAATCGCCGCGCCGAGGGTTGGGCCAATACAGGGACTCCAGACTGCGCCCAGAAGCGCGCCACCCAGAAATTCAGCCCCAAGACCGCGCGATGTGGCGGCAATGCGGGCATCTGCAACGGTGGCCAAACCGTTGGCGGCCACGGCGAAATGCCGCCCCAAGGCGGGCAGGGCAAGAACCGCGCCGAAGCCAACCATGACCAAGGCTGCGATGCGGGTGACATCCTCGGGATAAACTCCAAAGGCCGGCCCGATGGCTGCGATGGCCGTCCCAAACAGCACAAACGAAAGCACCATGCCCGCTGCAAGGGCCAGCGGCGCACGCCGATCGGTTTGCAGGGAACTGGCCAGAACGATGGGCAGAACCGGCAGGACGCAGGGGTTGATCAGCGTCAGCAACCCGGCAAGATAGGCAAAGATCAGGTCCATCTAGGCTTGCGCCCCCCGGTCCAACCCCAGCGCATGATCGACCGACCACCGCCCCGGACCACGGGCCACGACTGCAAGCAACGGCGCGGCCCACAGTCCATGCGTCATCCACGCGTCCGGATAGACAAAGATTTGGATCACCGCCGTCATTGCCACCAGCCCCAATGCCGATAGCCGCGCAAGCAGGCCAAGGATCAACAGGACGGGCAAGAGATGCTCTGCCACCGTCGCCATCACAGCCGCCGCCTGATAGGGGATGATCGGCAGAGCATATTCATGTTCAAACAGAAACCAGGTGGAGTCCTTGATCCAGAACCCCTCGACCTTGGTTTGTCCTGATTGCCAGAACACCAAAGCCGGAAAGACCCGCAACATCAGGGCCACAAGAGCATCGGGTATCGCCGTCAGGGCCTGATTCAGCCGTGTGATTGCGGTCATCTCTCACTCCCTTACGTCAACAATCGCGCCTGCCCGCATCAGCATCACCAGCATGGCCTGCGGGTCATGGCCGACCTCGGTCCTTTGCGCAGCAGCGGCGGCGATGGACAGCGGCTCACCAGCCTGAAGGGCGCGCAGCAGCGCGGCATCCCCCGGACCGACAGCGTGAACAGGCACTGCAAACGACGCATCACGCAGGATGAGGGCGGTCTCGGGGCCAGTGGCCAAGGGCTGGCTTTCCCGACCCGGTTGGTTGCGCGCCCAGATCGACACCGCAGGATGGGAAAGGGCGAGCAGGGTCACAGACGGATGCAGGGTCAGCCGCACGCGATCCGGATCGGCACTGGCCAGCCTTGCAGGATCAACCGGCAGCGCGTCAGCGGCGTGAAAGGCCCGCCCGCGCGCATATTCGATCCGGGCCACATCCCCCAGATAGGGGTAAGCGGCCAAAGGCGGAAACCCCTGCAAGAAGCTTGCAAAACCTTCGCCCCATTCATGTAGGATCGGCGTTTTCGGACGGTCCGTTTCGGCGTAAAGCCGTGCCATCGCAGCGAAGAACGCCTCACCAACCAGCCGCTGAATCACCGGAAAGCGCGTGGCCAAAGCCCCCGTCAGACCGACGGCCACATTGTTGCGATAAACGGCAAAGCGGCGCTCGACCTCTTCGGCGTGGCGGGCTGTCAGGCCAAGGGGAAGCACACCTCCGCGAAGGGCGGCATCGAACTGCGCGACGAATTCAGAATGCGCGGGCAAGGCTCTGTCCCCCTTGCGCCAGAATGGCCCCGGCCCGCCGCGCCTCAGCCGCCAGCACGGACCAGTCGGGCAGGTCATTGTCCCATTCCACCAGCGTGGGCCGGGGACCGGCTCTGGCGATCACCTCGGCATAAAGCGCCCAAACCGGGTCCGCGACGGCTGCTGCATGGCTGTCGATCAAAAGCGGACCAGAGGGCAGCGCCTCAGCATCATGGCCGCCAAGGTGAATCTCCCCAACCAGATGCAGTGGAAACGCTGCCAACCATGCCTGTGGATCGGTGCCATGATTGGTGCAGGACACAAAGACATTGTTCACGTCGAGCAAGAGTCCGCATCCGGTGCGACGTGCAACTTCGGCCAGAAACGCAGTCTCGGGGATCGTCGACTGTTCAAAGCACAGATAAGTCGCGGGGTTCTCCAACAACATCCGCCGCCCGAGCGCGGTCTGCACCTGATCGACATGGTCACACACCAGACGCAGCGTCTCCTCGGTATAGGGCAGCGGCAGCAGGTCGTTCAGATATTCGGCCCCCCGACCCTCCACCTCATGACTGGACCACGCCAGATGTTCCGAAAAGCTGTCAGGTTGATAGCGGTCACAGAGGCGGCGCAGACGGTCCAGATGGTCGCCATCCAACCCCCGCGCCCCGCCAATCGACAAACCTACCCCGTGGATCGACAAGGGATGATCCGCCCGGATCGCAGCAAGCTGAGCATGAGGCAATCCGCCTGCCCCCATGTAATTCTCGGCATGCACCTCAAAGAACCCGATCCCCGCCGCATCGGCGCGGATCGCGGCGAAATGCTGGGGCTTGAAGCCCACGCCCGGTATGTTTGGCGGCAAGGTTGGCAACATGACACATCCATCAGGTTGGAAGAAGGCGCGCGGACACCCCGCGCGCCACCTTTGGTCAGGCATTAGGTCAGGCCTTAGGAACGTCGCGCATCAGCGCCTCAAGCGATCCGGACCGCGCCATGCCGTCCTCGCCCGCAGGCAGTTCCATCGTCACACAGGTTCCAGCGGGAACCAGTTTCCACGCATTGCCCTGATAGTCTGCCTTCGACGTGCCAGCGCAAGTCGTGCCGGGACCGGCGGCACAGTCATTCTGCCCGGCCAGTGCCACGCCGAAGCACTTTTCCATATCTTCAGCCATCACTGGCGTTGCAGCCATTGCGCCAAGCGCACAAGCCAGCGAAGCCCCAAGAACGAGGCGGGATGTCATCGCAGTCATGTCAATCTCCCTGTCAAAACGGAAAGGCCTGTTTGCCCTTCATCAAGCAGTTCGCAGACAAAGGCGCTCGCATTACAGGGATCGCGCCTTCGTGATCTATGGCCCGATAAATGAAACTCGGCAAAGAAACCATAGATGGTGATGGCGGCTGGCCGAGGCTGATGATCTCTGGTTATGTTCTTTAGCGGTAGGAAGGGGAGCGTTGGTCCTTTTGAACGGTCGGCTCAGCGCCTCCCCCCACTCAAAGCTGAAGGGTTCTGGCTTGACCGATTGGCTCGCTGCCAATCGGTCAAGAAGTTTGCAGTATCAAGCCCGCCGATCCAGCGCCAGTATTGCACGATGAGAGGGTCGCTCAGGCCCAGGGACTGGCGCAACCCTTCCAGCGCAGCTTCGTTCGACTGGGTGCCCATGATCATCATTGCCACGTCGCCAGGCAGGATGTTGGTGACAGCAAAAGTCACCAGCGTGATCAGGAACCGCGTCAAGATGACCGACAGAAGCCGGTTCAGCACATAGGTCATGGCAGACAGGCACCGTGAATGTGGCGTTCGTCATTGATCTCTTCGCGCGCCGGATCGTGGGCTGGCGCGCCTCAACATCGATGAAGACGCAGTTTGTCCTCGACGCACTTGACCAGGCAATCTGGCAAAGAAAGACGAACGA